>JBDLIB010000001.1:0-66374 GCA_039715085.1 Bacteroidota bacterium
TTACGGTAAAAAGAAGATCAAAACCCAGCATGGAGAGTTTGACATCAACGTACCCAGAGATCGAAAAGCAGAGTTTGAGCCTCAAATAGTTCCTAAACGGAGTACTTTATCAGAAGGCATAGAAAGCTTAATAGTATCTCTTTATGCAAAAGGAATGAGTAACTCAGATATAGAGGATCAACTCAATGAATTATATGGATTTAACGTATCTACTTCCACAATTTCTGTAGTTACAGATAAAATTACCGGAGACATTGTAGCATGGCAAAACAGACCCCTAGAATCAACTTATCTAATCGTTTGGATGGATGCCATAGTTTTCAAAGTTAGAGAGAACTCAAGAGTTGTAAATAAAGCTGTTTATCTAGCTGTAGGCTTACGCGGGGACGGCAAGAAAGAAGTTTTAGGAATGTGGCTTGGCAAAAATGAATCTGCTGCTTTTTGGATGTCAGTTTTAACTGATTTAAAGACTCGTGGTGTGGAAGATATTTTGATCACTGTAACAGATAATTTAAACGGTTTTACAGATACAATCACTCAGGTTTTCCCTAATTCAACAAAGCAAATCTGTGTGATACATCAAATAAGAAACTCAGCCAGGTATGTAGTATGGAAAGATAAGAAAGAGTTCACAAAAGACATGAGATATATCTATACAGCGCCTAATGCAGAAGCCGCAAGAGCAGCTTTAGAAGATTTTAAATTAAAATGGAATGACAAGTACTCTTATGCTGTAGACTCATGGTACAAGAACTGGAATGAATTAACTGCATTTCTCGATTTTCCTGTTCAAATTAGGCGGATTATTTACACAACAAACCTAATTGAAAACCTTAATGGAAAAATTAGAAAATACACTAAAAATAAGCTTTCATTCCCAACAGATGATGCTGTGAAAAAATCAGTGTTTTTGGCTCTGGGTGAGGTGACTAAAAAATGGACTATGCCTATTAGAAATTGGGGAGTAATTTTAAACCAATTTATGACTATATTTGAAAATAGGATTCAACCTATGAAAAATTGATTTCTATGATTTTATGTTTACACACTTTACGGGATAGTGTCTGTTATATATAGTTTTTATTTCTTTTTTTTCAATGGAGGCTTTCCAATTTCTTCAAGTTTCAAATTCAATTCTTCTCTTCTTCTTTCAAGTTTTAAAGGTTGTATGAATACAAAGTCAAATAACGCTTCAATAACTTCAATTATCCACTCTGCTTCTCCTTTTTCTACTGCAACAATTTCTCCAGTATTAATGTTCTTTGTTGGATGAGCTGCCAAATTTCCAATATTCCTTACAGCGTCTATAGCATCTGTCAAGTGTGATGGAACTCCGTCAAGTTCAATAAATGCCTGAATTTCTTGAGCAAGAGTCTTTTTTTTTATTTTAAACTTGTCTCTTAAAAGACTTTGTAAAAGACGTCTACTTAATGCTGCGGAGGCTTTTGAACTAGCTGAAAGTACTTTAATTGCCTCTTCATAATCTTCTAGATATATTTCAGGGATATCTTGTGAATTTTCGAAATTTGATTTTTTAGGATAAATTGTTTTTTCCCACTCAATGCGGTAAACACTATAATCATGTGTAATATCATTATAGTCTAGGTCTCCATATTTTAGTATAACAACTAGTTTTGAACAATTTAAACAGTCCGAATATTGTAGTTGTTTTCCTTTTTTGTTTCCATTGCTATATTCAAATACTTTAGTTGTGTACCAGTCAAATTTCACGACTGTGGAACAATGTGGACAAATCATAGAGTTTTTCTTTTTCAGTTAAATTATGAACGGTTTGGCTATGAGTAGTAGCGGTTTGAAACTACTACGTTGTCTTATTTTCAGATACTTTCTTAGGAGCAATGACTTTATCTTTACCTCTATCCCCGCTATTACTTATAGCTTTTATTAGCTGGCGTATTTCCTTATCTAAATCAGTTTCAATATTGGGTTCCTTAATATTTTTTCCTGACTCAATTTCCTTTGTTACGACTTCTTTCACTTTCTTTGAAGTATTTTTTAAATTATACTCAGAGGCATTAAGGTCTTTGTATATCAAGCTTACTACGAGATACTTGTTTATAGTTTTATTCGTTCCATATTCTTCAATGTCTGCTGTAAGGATTGAAGTAGAATGATTTACATAAACATTGTTTTCTTCACTTAAGAAGTCATTAATTCTATCCTGTGTTTTTTTATCAAAATCAAATTTTGAATTTTCAGAAATTTTGATTTTAAATATTTCGAGCTTAGTTTGTGACATGCTTTTCAATCTTTTTGTATGCAATAATAATTTTATCTAATAATTTAAATGCACTTAATAATGCATGTTCTTTTTCCGAAGCTTCCATTTCATCAATAATATCCAAAACATTTCTAATAACGTCCTGCTTTGTAATACTATTTTCTTTTTTTCGTTCGTCACTTATAAATGAGAAGAAATGCTCTTCTAATACGTTAATTATTGGAAGTTTTATCGGTTCTTTGTATTCAAAGCTTGTGTAAGCATTGTCAAAAACACCAATGTCTTTAATTGAGTTGCAATAATCATTGAAAGCCTTAACATATATTTCCTGAGGGAACAAATCCTCAAATGTTCGTTCTTCTTTGTCAGAGAAAACATCATTTATTTCGATTGAAGCCCATTTCTTGTTTTTAATAGCTTTTGTATATCCTTTTTTCTTCTTCTCCTTTATAGCTTCTTCATCACTATCAAAAATTGCAAGACCTGCTAAATCTAAATTATTATCACCTAAATAATTAAGTGTTTGTGAGATATTCGTTACTCCACCAGCATTGTATATATTTAACCATTCAAGCTTTTTATACTTTTCATTTTGAAAAAGTCTATGAAAAGCAAGTTTCTCAGTATTACCTTCCACAACAAGATTAATATCACCTAACAAAAAACTATCATTTAATAGAATACCTAATTCCTTTCTTAAAACTTGATATTTATTCAAAAAAGGTTTGTGATTAATTTTTGTTCCATCTTTTGGCGATTTTGATACAAAAGTTAAAGCATCTACATTGTTTCTTATTGTTAAAAATGGATTGTGAGTTGTATATAATAGTTGTGAGTTTTCGGCAATTTCATTAAAAGAAATAAGCAAATCTTTTGAGCCATTTGGATGTAAGTTATTACCAGGTTCATCAAGCAATAGGATTGTCTTTCTATTTCCGTTTTTTGTCTTAGAGTATAATTTGTTTATTAGAAATGAAAAATAATATTTAAATCCAGGACTTCGTTCATCTATGGCAAAGCTTAGCTTTGTATTATCCCTTATAACCAAGCTCAACTTATTTCCTCTAATTGTCTGAATTCTTACATTGATGCTCTCATCTTGTTTATAGTGCTTTTTCAATATTTCATTAAATGTATCTTCTAACTTTGATAGGTAAGTAGAAATAAAATTATCATCATCTGTATCTAAGATAGATAAGTCATCGCAGCCTGAGATATATAATAGCCTCCTAAAGGTTTCATATTTCTTGTCATTGCTTAATAATTGTTCTACTGTAGCAGGTTCCAACAACAATTCTTCATTTTCAAAATACTCTATGTTCGGATAAATATTTTCATAAAAGTCATTCCAAAATGTAGCTTTATTTTCAACTTGCTCACTTAAATTTACCGAGTAACTCACTTTATCAGTTAGCACAAGAGACATGTTTGAAATCCCATTTCCCCACCTTTTGAGTTGAATATATGAATTTTCAGAATTTTCAGGCAAGGCTTTTATTAAATCTATTTCATCTGATAATATTTCAATAAGCTTTGCATAAGACTCTTTTGAAACACTAAACAAACCAATCAGAACCGGAAGACCTTTGGGGTAAGATTTTGAGCTTTTATTTAAATTTTTATGAGATAGTTCATAATTTAAAAAATTCAGATGACTTATAGCCTGAATTATGCTAGATTTTCCGCATTCATTTTTACCAACAAAACAGAGTTGCCCTCCGTTTAAAATAATCTTTTCCTTCTTTACGGATTTAAAGTCATGTATTTCAGCTTCTAGTAATTTCATTATTTTTTCGGATAATAGGTTAATTGAATTACTACCATAACATTGTTAATATGGTTATTTGAAGGATTACCAGAAATAATCTTAATATCTTCACTATCTATCTTTCCTATTAAAGATTTATTTTCTGCAAGAAAATCATCTCTCTTTACCTTGGCATCATCAACACAAGTTTTTAGACCAGCTGCATTAAAAGTACCATTAATACTTGTAAAATATTCTGTTTTTTTCATTATATATCTTTTATTATTCGATTTTTATGTTTGCTCATATGTTCGTTAAGTTATGCCAGCTAACTTGTTTATATGCATAATCCTGTTGTTATTTACAACCATTATTTTGAGTCTGCAAACAGCAGGTTGGGTTATTTTTAATAAAGTATGGTATAATTGATTTATTTTATCAAATATCAACAATATAAATTATTTAAACGGCATCATTGATCACACTTTTATGTGTTATATGTTTATGTTGGCAATTTATAGCATATATTTTGAGTTGGGGTGGGGGTTATCCTTTATGTTTTGATGGGGAAATCTTACTTTTGATGGGCTAAGCCACTGTAAATTTTAACTTTTGTTATGTGCTAAATTGCTTTTATTCCATCTTCCAAAGTTTTTCTCTTGTTTCTTTGTCAATTGATGTTTTTTATGTGCCAACTTTTGGTTTATAATTGACCTTTATATTAATATTCTTTTGTTTAAGTACTAAAACCGCAATATTTCATAGGGCAAGTTGTTGTACAGCGTCTTTCTTTGTCTTGTTTTATAAATTATTCCTTACTATCATTAATTTTAGGGTTTTCAGGTTTAAAATTACCTAGCTGACCTTTATAATTATCAATAAAAGAAAAGTCGGGGATTCTCGCCTTTGGAAATGTTAGAAATGATAAATCAGGGACTTTTACAGGTGGAGTAATATGTTTTATAGTCGGAAATGTAATATTGTCCAATGCAGGATTGATAACAGTATTGAATATTTTTTCACTATTTGGAATTAGGTTATGATTTATTTTGGGAGGAGCAATAATCTTATCAAGCTGGCGATTAAATATAGAATTTTCGTTGGGCTCTAGTTCTAAACCATTAACTTTTTCCTTTAATTGTGAGATAATTTTCGTTTTTTCTTCTACCTGTTCCCTATTTCTTCTTTCAATTTCTGCTAATTCTTTATTTAGAAACTGTACATAAGACCCCATTTCATCGGCACTTCCAGATAACCTGTTAAACATTACAAGAAATTGATTTAATAACCCATTATCAAGGTTGTTTGGATATCTTACTTTATGATCTATTTCACTCCATGCTTCCTCAAATATTGTTCTCACTTGAATTTCTGCTACATATTCAGTTTTATCTGGTTTAGTGGAAATAAGATAATGAACTGACCTGTATCCAAACTGATGCTCTTTGACATCGCAATCTAACTTTTCAAATCCTTCAATGTATTCAACAGGATCTCCTTTTCGATAATAGGCAGTTTGTTTTTCTTTAAGCACCCATTTGTTAATTATATATTCGTGAATAGGGAACCAATCTTCTTTAAATAGATGAAGAATTCTTATTCCTATTAAATCCGTGATTTCGGTTTTATAATTAGTAACATCAATAACCCTTTCTGGCGAATTGATTCTTTTCCTAATTATCTTAGTCACTAAATGATCGGGGTTTTTAATCCTATATCTAACAGAGTGAACTTTTTTAATGTTGAACAATGATTCAACTAGGTATCTAGCAGGCCCCTCCAGATCTTTTAGATGACTAACATAATCATCTCTAATTAGCATTAATTCCTCCCATGTTAATCCCGTAGAGGTGAATTGTTCTTCATCTATTTTGTATTCGGATAGAAATTCTTTTATCATTGTCTTCAAATTTTATTAATAGTTGCTACAAAATCATTTTATGAGGTACTGTTTTTATACTGCCCAACGTTGAATATAAGAATAGTAGACGACAGTGTGGCACTTTTACTATCAAGTTAAAAAAGTTGAAGTTGGCTACAATCCTTTAATTTACTACTATTCTGGCTAGTGCTTTTCATAGGACACATTGTTACCATTTGTTATTTTATAATATTCTAAATATTTCGTCATATTCAAGTGTGTCATTTCTAAACTCTGACAGAATTAAATTTTTATTTACACTTTTTAATTTTCCATCTTCTATGTTAAGAGCTAGCCTACATTTACGATAAATTGCTAATGAAGTATGTCTTGATAGGCCGATGTTTTGAAGTGCAATAGCTATTCTATTTTGAGTGCCATATTCAAGTAATGAAGCCCAATTTTCTCCCGCTAAATCCTCTCCTAAAATATTTGCAATTACTTGATAGTAATGGTTGAAATATTTTTCAAAAAGAAAACGTAAAACGTACTCTATATTATCAATTATGTTTTCTATGACAATATTGATATGCTTTTTATTGCCTTTTTCGAAAGGAGCATATTCGTTAAAGTCTACTAAAATTTGGATATTATTGTTCTCATGATATTCAATTGATTGCTTTATAATTTGACTTAGACTTATGCCATTTATCCATTGGTTCATAAGGAGAGCATAATATGAAAAACTATTTCTGTTTTTCAGTTTCTTTTCTGCATTTTCCCATTCATATATATTGAACATAGTTTCCAATACATCTAGGCAAGTATTATAATTTATTGATGAGCTATTTGGTAATGTTATGCTTTTTCCTTCTTTATGTTGTTTTGATAATTCTAAAAATACTTTGTTTTGAATTTTAAGATTTATGGATTGGTTTGAGTTCAATATGTAGGAAGGAATTGTAAAGTCCTTTACCTTACTTTTCGCAAGTTCAATAATCTTTTCCTTTTTTTTCTCTATTAACTTTTCGATTAAAGGGCTTTTGTAATTTGATTCTATTTCTAATGTATCGACACTTATGATATTTGCAATATATCTTAAAATTGCTTTTTCTTCCTCCGTTCCTGAAATGTCTTGCTCGTTCAGTAATTTTTCGATTCGTTGTAAGTTCCTATCGACTTTAGTTATAACTGTTGGTGTTAATGTGATCTCTGATTTATTTAATACTTCTTTATTGTCCCAAACACAGTTTTCGTGTTGGATGCAAAAAATATTTCCATATAGCTCTCTTGATAAACGACCTGCTCTACCCGATAAATTCCAAAAATCAATTGGAAGTAATTTTTTTAAACCGTTTTTATTATTTAAAATAAAGATGTTCTGAGTTGGCATATTAACACCCTCCAGCAGTGTAGAAGTACAAAAAACATTTCTTATTTCTTCATTTTTATATAAATCTTCAACAAGATTTCTAATTAATTGAGGAAGTTTTCCATAATGAAAAGCAACTTTATGCTCTAATAAATTAGCCAAATAGTAATCTGGATGTATGTAATCTTTAATTTGTTTTATTGCTTTTCTCAAAGTTTCATTCACTTCAATCCCTGTAACCGTTTTTGAGAATTCATTAGCTTCATAAATGGTCTTAGACTTACTATTACAGTAAATTAAATTGTTTTTATTTTTACCTAAATGTTGAATAAGTGTAGTTGTAGAATTTGCTACTTGAAATAAATGTGAATTTTCAATTGTTACAATATTATCTCCTTGTATTAATTCAATATTTTGACTTAATAAATCAATAAAGAACAAATTTTGGGAAACAGGAGATTCGTTTGTTTTGAATGTACTATTGGGTTTGTTCCTATCAAATAACTTTAGAAAAACCTCTGGATTGGATACGTTTGGTGAGGAAAAATACAGCTTTATATTACCATATCTTTTTATAGTTTTTTCTATTGCAGTATATGTTGTTACACTTCTCGAATCCTTTTCATTGGCTAATTTGTGGGCTTCATCTAGAAAGACAAACCCAATTGGTGGATTATTTTCTTGGGATAAATAACTAATAAGTCTTTCGGGTGTTAAAACTAAAATATAGTTATGAGGTTGTTCGCCAATGAAATCATTAACATTTGAATTTGTTAAAATACGATACTTGTATTGTTCTGATAATTCTCTGATTTCATCTTTTAAATCAAGTGTGAATTGGTTTATCAAAGCCCTAGTTGGAACCAATATGACCAAGTTTTCTGGAGGGCTATTTCTCATAACTTTTTTTATAAAAGCTTTAATAATAAATGATTTACCCATTGATGTTGGACCAGAAAAACTATATTCAAGTGTATTGCTTAATTGAGTGTATAACTCAAATTGTGAATCTGTGAAAACGGAACCACTAGAATCGGGAACTTTTTGAATGATTTTTTTTGCTTCAACTTCTAGACTTCTAAAAAGAGGTAAAGTTGCAAAATTTTCGTTGTAATTAATTAAATAATTAATAGCGGGAAAATTCCCCAATTTTGAATAGATAGCTTTTGAAAAGGTTCTATAAATTTCATCATTCTGATATTGATGGTTTAGATATGTTATTATTTGATATGCTTTGTTCCTTGCTTCCGAACTTTTTGAATTGGATAAGATATCAGAGAATCTTAAAGCATCTTTAAACTCTTTATCTGTCAAAATAATTTCTGATAGTTCAGTTTTGAGGTTATACCCCGCTGATATTAAAGAACATTTATTGAATATTAAATTAAAATATTCATTATGCAATACATCCGTTGTTAACTTTTCTATTATAGTCATATATTATTTAAGTTAACTCTTGAATAATTTCTTTCCTCTTCTCTGCTAAATTTGAAAAAGGAATAATATAGATATGGAAATTATAACCTGTAAATTCTGACTTGTTGATTTGGAAATTTATTGAATCAACCATGCTCTCAACTTCCTCTTTAATTTTCTGTCTAATATGAGTTCTAAATTCACTATTCGATTTATTACTTTCTTCTTCACTTATTTCAACATCATAGCCGAGAAAGATGCCAAAAGAATAATCTGTATTTATTTCACTTTCTCTAGCATTTGGTATAATTACTTTTTTTAGAAATTTATATAATTCAGGATTAGCTGTTTCCTTAATTAATTGACTATTGATTAAACTAATTTCAAATTCAATTTTATTTTCACTTAATAGCTTTGATAGAGAACCAAATGCCTCATATATACCTGTTTGTAAGCTTGAATTTAGTTTTGATTCTCCAAATATTAATTGATAATCGGTTTCTGATATTTTCAATAAGTGTACTCCATCTGCTCCTTTTACATAATCATTTTTTGCTGTTTTAATTTCTAGTTTTGTTAGGATTTTTGGAGCATTTAAGTGTGACTCTAAAAAGCAGTAAAGCAAAATTTCACCTAACTCTCCTTCATTTGAAGAGTATCTTCTAAGCTTATCTTGTGCTTTAGATACTAATGTTGCATATTCCTGTGCACCAATTAGTTGTTGAACCTCTGTTCTAGATAATGCAAAATGATAGAGTTGATTTGATAAGAGTTTTACAAGTTCATCATAAGCAAATGCATTATTTTTCACTTTTAAAATAAAGACATTAACCTTATTTGCCTTGGCTAATTCTAAATTTTCTATATCGTTATAAAATAAATCTAAAAAAGTTTTTTTTACGTTAGTTTCTATCATAAACTGTGAGGGGTCTTTAGGTTTTTTTAAAGAATGGTGACTCGTTTATATGCGTAATACTGTTGTTGTTTACAGCGATTATAAATCTGTAAACAAGCAGTTTGGGTTATTTAATTAAGGTAGGGTAGAGTTGATTTATTTTATCAAATATCAACAATATATCTTATATAATTGGCAACATATATCACTTTTTTGTTTGATACGTGTTTATGTTGGCAATGTATAGTATATGTTTTAGTTTGAGGTGAGGGTTATCCCTATAAAAAGTAAGGGATATCCTTTATTTGGTGTTAGTACGTTTAGCTACTTTTGGAGGGAAATGCAAATTGCAAGTAACTTGATTAATTTAAAAAGAAAAAGAAAGAACATATGACTTTGTTTTGGCATCTATTTCGTTCAATTTACACCAGACTAGACGCATTTTTAGGAAATTTTAAATGTTTTCTCTTTTTGGAATTGCAAACGAATAAAATTCCTATTTTTAACATAAAATAGACGGGGTTATTACACGAACTCCCGTTGGCAGCAACCGAAAATACATAAAGATAAAATACAATGACAAGAGTTTGGTTAAGTGAAATTCAATTTAGTGATGATAGTAAAATTGAAATAAACAAAAATGACATTGTTGTTCTTGTTGGCCCCAATAATGCGGGAAAGAGTGCAACCTTAAAAGAGGCTGCTAGTTTTTTACGAGCCAAAAACAGTAGTGGAAAAGTATTAAAAGATATTTCTATTCAAAAAAGTGGTAATAAAGATGAACTCATTTCGTTTTTAGGAAATTTTGCACAGAAAAAATTCTCAGGAAGTCCAAAACCTTCATATGAAGGTTTTGGATTTAATATTTATGAATCCAATGCAGAATCTTATTGGAATAGAACTGAAAATGGATTATCTGAACTTGCCAATATTTTTGTAAATACATTATCTACAGAGCAAAGATTATCTGCGGCAAATCCACCTCAAAGCATTAAAATAACATCTCAAGCTCCTCAACATCCTATTCATTTTTTACAAAAAAATGACAGCTTAGAAAAAAAGTTCAGTGAATACTTTAAGCAAGCTTTTGGAAGTGACTTGATTGTCCATCGAAATGCAGGAAATGAAGTGCCTTTATATGTTGGAGAAAAACCAATTCCAAAAGCTGGGGAAGATAGAGTTTCTGAAGGATATTTAAATGAATTGGAAAAACTTGATTTACTTCATCAGCAAGGTGATGGAATGAGAAGTTTTGTTGGTGTTTTGTTAAACACATTTATTTCAAATCATTCTATTTTATTTATAGATGAGCCAGAAGCTTTTTTACACCCACCGCAAGCTAGATTGCTTGGAAAAATGCTCGCAAAAGACCTACCAACAGAAAGGCAACTATTCTTGGCTACACATAGTGAAGATTTTTTAAAAGGTTTATTAGACACAAACCTTGCAAATCTTAAAATTATAAGAATTCAAAGAAATGAAGCCGTTAATAAAGTAAGTGTTTTAGATAGTGATGATATAAATGAAATATGGTCAGATTCACTTTTAAGACATTCAAATATACTAAGTGGCTTATTTCATTCTAAAGTAGTCATTTGTGAAAGTGACTCGGATTGCAGATTTTTTTCAGCTATTCTGTCTGCTCAATATGAAGAAGTTGGAGAAATTTCACCTGACATACTATTTATTCATTGTGGCGGAAAGCACAGAATCCCAACAGCAATTAAAGCTTTGAAAAAGTTAGAAGTTCCATTAACTGTTGTTTCAGATTTTGACGTCTTAAATGATATTAATCCAATAAAACTCATTGTGGAAGACTTAGGAGGTGATTGGTCTGGTATTGAAGACGATTGGAAGCAAGTAAAAAAAGCAATTGAACAAAAAAGACCTGAATTTCTAACTTCAGATTTAAAAATAGAATTAGAAGATATATTAAGCTCTACAACTAATAGAATTTTTCCAAAAGCAAAAATATCAGAAATAAAAAGAGCTTTAAAAAAAGCTTCTGCTTGGACAGAAGCAAAAGAATTAGGAAAAGCATATATACCAAGCGGAAATGCTACACAAGCTTTTGAACGAATACAAGTGAAATTTAAGGAAATAGGTTTTTTTATTCTTGAAGTTGGTGAATTAGAGTGCTTTGTCAAAAGTATTGGAAATCACGGACCAAAATGGGTAAGTGAAGTACTTGCAAAAAACTTAAAAACTGATCTAGAATTAGAAATAGCAAGAAAATTTGTTAAAGAATTTACAGCATAAATAAAATAAGGAAGCTGCCAACAATATAGGTCAATTTACACCAAACCAGAAACATTTTTAGGCAATTTTAAATGTTTTCTCTTTTTAGATTATCAGACTAATAAAATTCCTATTTTTAACATAAAATATACGGGGTTATTACACGAACCCCCGTTGTATGCAATCCCCCTTCGATGAATATTTTAGATAACGTCGGGGAAAACCAAAAAAAGAGTTAAAAATAAGAAATAATAAAAATTCATAAACAATTGAAAACCAATGACTAATATTGATGTTGGTTGGAATGCTGAGAACGATAATCACGATAATTTAAAAATATAAAAGTTAGAAATAATGAAACCAAGAATTGCTCTTTTTGGATTACCTCCATTAAGCTCAGGAGAAATTAAAATATGGGCTTTTGCAAATCCTTCAGGAGGTAGTGCGGGCGATGAAATCTTCCAATCGGCTAATAACGAGGGTGGTAAAATATTAGACTTTGCTCATACTGACGTGGAATTGGGCTGTACAATTACAATTCGGATTATGTCATCTGGCATATGTGAATACTCACACGAAATAATATATAATGGAGCTGACATCAGCCATGTTCCGAACTTTCGCAAGGAAACAAATACAACCGAAAAAGATGTTTCAAAAGATTGGGACATAAATTTATGGAAAAGTTGGAATCCACAAAAAGAACATCATGATGGATTAGAAGATGAGAAAAAATTTATCATGTTAAAAATTATATCTGTAGCTCCATTATGGGAATCATACTATGCGGATAGTAACATTGATTATTTAGAAAAATTTCATAAACTATGGATAGGTCTAAATTCTTTTGCGTCTCAATATTCAACTGAAACAGGAGACAAGAATAAAATTCTTGCACTAGTACAGTCTGATTTGCGTCAAGAATTTAATATGAAAATTAGCTCATTGACTAACCAAAAATCAGCAGATAAATGGAGAGAATTACAACGTGGAACTGGTCTTAATATGACCTCAGAAATTGTACGTGATGAAATTAACACAACGTGTTCTAGCTTCGATTTTCTCGAATTAGCTAAGACAGCAACTGGACTATTCTCGGATATTTCAAAAGAACTTGATGGATTGATTTTCTTAGATAAAAATATAGGTAAGGACGTTTTTCGTGATATTTTTTCTAGATATCATCAATATATGGCATCTGCTGAAGGAATTGTTCATCCTTTTATCCTTTCAGAAGCTTTTGCAAATCCAAGAGCTCCAGAATCTATAGTAAGAATTGGAAGACTAGTTTTTCATAATCCATATCTTTCATCTGATCCTGGAAACCTATTTAATTTAGGTGATTATTTTGGATCTGATTATTCTGCTGACACTTACCTAGGTCAAAGCATTCAAAAATTGAAAGATTGGGAGATCATCGATCCACTTTTTTTTAAATACCTGCTTGTCTTGTACAAGTTTCGTTGTGCATATTTTCATGGAGATTTGCCACCAAATAGGCAGAATAATGAATTGGCAAAGTCCGCTTATCAAAGTTTATATGAGATTTTTCCAGCTATACTTTGATAAAGTAATCAAAGGCACTGCATACAACAAAGAACTGAGGCAAAAACCAAATTTAATTTGGATAATTTTTGCATATAATTTTCATGGTAATACAGGTATTTTACGAAGGAGAGGTTAGTATATAGTTTTTTATAAGCAATATTGAAAGAGAGGTAATTAATATATTAAATTGAATTAGTTTGAAGAATCATACCATCATTTAGATAATGTAATTCCTAAGTCCCTCTCCCCTCCATCTTCATTCAACTCCACAAAAACATTCTTCTCCTTTCCAACAGAAAACTTCGGTAAAACAATCACAAATTCAGACTTAGAATTTGCTCTTATTCTTTCAGGAAATTGATGTTTGTAAAGTGGTTTTATCTGGAGCATTTGAGAAGATTTTTTTGTTAAACTCGATTTGTTTTCAGTGAAAAATCGAAGGTAATTTACATCATAATCAATCTTGGATTTGTTATGAATTTCAACTAAATAATATAATGTATTTTTATGATAAGCTATATCCTTAATGACTAACCTGATCTGGTATTTTTGTTTGGATTTATTTAGATTTCTTCGTGAATTTTTTAGAAATGAAGCACAGTTTTTAGCATATTGATCTTTAGCCTTTACTATTGTCTTCTTAATTGTGTTTGGGTGTTTTTGAAATGCTTGTACCTTCTTCTCTTTGGGAATTTCATTTCCGATACTCTCTTCTATTTTGATAAAATAATTGAGTTTTGGAAGTGTCTTTGAATACTTTAAAATATAGGAATATACCTGTCCGTCATTGGTGATTGTTAACAGGTTACTTTTCAATCCCGGTGTTGCTTGTAATAATCCAAAATATTGCTCTTTTTCTTTATTATGTGTAAATACAAAATTGGATCTTCCAACAATTCCCTGGCGAATTGGTTTCGGAAAGAACAGGGATACTGTTTTATTATTATTAGCATAGATCGTATCTAATGATCTGGTATTTTGTGCTTGTGTTATTGCTGTTATTAATAGTAGTATAATGCTTGTTGATATTTTCATAATTTTTGTTTTAGTAAAAGTTTATAATTATTTGTTATTGTAACTTTTGTATTTCTGTTGGAGCGTTGGAATACATTCTTAAAGACATCTACCGACGGTATCCCCGGGATATTGATATTATCAACTACATCACCCACAATTGCCTTGGAAACATCTATCTTAAAATTGTTTACAGCGTAGATTCCTTCATTACCGTCCTGCAGGTCAAAAGCTTTTAAGCTTACCGATTTGTTCTGGATATTGGTAATGTGTATCATCACTCTGTTGGGTTTGAAACTGACAAACCCATAGAGGTAAGTGTTTTTAGGAATTAGTCTATTATTTATAGTTGCTGTCTCTGTCAACCTTAGTCTCAATCGACTATGTGTTTTTACCATTTGCTCCCCTGAAACAACTACCGGAATAAACTCATCCGTCTCTTTATTTGTGTTTTGATTTTCATCTTTAGGTACTGATATAAAAAAAGATTGGTGGGATTCTTTAATTCTTTTTGTACTATTTTCCTGAAAATTCTTAATACTGTCATTTGTGGATTTTTTAAATGGGGGTAAACTTGTTTTTGGTGTTCTTCTATACCTGCTTTCAGTATAATTTATTCTCCCCTGATTGTAAATGCTATCTACAATTCGCTGTTTCTCTTTATCTAACAGATCCGGATCAAATACTCCGGAAGAATCCAATAACCTTTCATCATAGATGCTGGGCGCATTTCTTTTTTGTATTTCTTTCAGGTCATTAATGGCATCCAGTTTAGAACTGTATTCTTCCTGTTCATCTTGTAGTTCCGGGATTGGAATTTTATTGGAATCTAATTCAGTTTCCTCTTCATCCTGAAAGACCATCATGGAGTATGTGATTATAAAAAGGATCACAATTCCTATGATCATCCCAAATACTATTTTATTCTTTTCAATTTTCATCTTCTATCTTTTTTAAAGTGTTTTCATAAAAATCTGTGATCAATAAGCCATGTGTGTTCTTTGGGAAATTCCTGTCTACATGGATTATTTTTCCTGAAGTTTTAAGTTCATATTTATCAATTGTGGCTCCTCGATTGATCTCAAAAATTACTGTGGTTTGAAATTGGTAAGGATCTTTTTGAATTTCAATTCTTGAGCTAATACTTTTTACTTTTTGAACCAATGAATATTGGAGCAACCTGTTGTAAACTCCATCTGATTTTTTCTGACGGTAGAGTTCATCCACCGTACTATTTCCCAGCCATAATGCTTTGTCCAGATTCTTTTCATAATTGCTCGCATCTATGTTGTAGAAATATCGATGGAAAAGTTCCAGGTGTGCTAAAACTTCGACTTCTAAGTTCTCGTATTGGGTTACAACTTTTAAGGGAAGGATACTGCCATCTGTATTAATGGCAAAAGCATTGTTCAAGTTCTGTTGGTGTAATTTATATACGATGACTGATGAAACAATACTTAATACCGTGGCTCCCAGTATTACCGTTAGGACAATAAACCGGTTCAGCTTCAATACCGTGTAGATATTTTTATAGGGTGTTTTCATAAATATTTTTTTTACTTCTTTCTACTTACTTTTTACTTCTCACTTCTTATGCACTGAATAACCGTAAAACAAATGAGGTTGCCCTTTTGTATAATTTGAATTTCAGGAATACGATAAACATAATAGATCCCATTTCTACGATGATCTTTATCGTACCGTTATTGGTGGAAGCTCCTAACAGGTTGGACCAAAAATTGGTGTTGATCTCCGCATAAAGTGTATTGACAAAAACATTGACCAGGAAAAATGCCGGCACCAGCATATACACTCCCGCATAGAGTTTGAAAAAAGTATAGGCCATCGTTCTGAACTTTTCAAAAACGGATAAAGCAATAATTAGCGGAAAAAATGCCTGCATGATTCCCAAAAGGAAAAACCGCTCTGCTAAGAAGAGGGGGTAAATGAATAAGTCCAATACCCATAAAAACAATCCGATGATGAAAGACAAGATCTTTACTCCGTAAAGCGGTGTAACCAAAGCTTCAAATAATAAGGCCATTGCCTTTTTGGTAGCTTCCAGAGCTCCTACGTCCTGTTCAATTTCTATGTCCTGCATTTGTAAAGGGATCAATGCCGGAGCTGTATTTCTATACTGTGATTCTATAGACACCAAAATATTGTCAAAAACATCCAGAACCTGTGTCGAGAATATGACTATAATCACAATGGCAAAATTCTTTATCAGGTCTGTAGGGCTTAATCCCCATGTGTAACCGTCCTTATCGGCTGCTCCTTCGTAATATTTTTTAAGGATATTGATCAAAAAGAAAAGTACTGCCAGGGTTTTCATCCCGGTAATGGTGTATTGTGAGAAATCACTATCCTTTATTGTAGTAAAAACAGCATCTACATATTCTAATCCTATACTTAAAAACATGGTTTGGTTAGTTGTTTGTTTAGGTTATATTATTTAATTGATCGCAATCCTGTTATTGATCTTTTCCTGCATTTCCCTAAAGGAGATGATCTCCTGGTAGATCCTTGTTTTCTGGTCAATTTCAGCAACCATTTCTTTAGATGCTAGTTCCTTTTCTTTTAAGATTACTGTACGCTCCGCGTCGGTCATTTTAAAATAATCACTGGAAAGGATCTGGTTGATATATTCCAGGTCTTCCAAAGACATTTCTATAATGGCATTAAAGGAGTCGGATATTCTTAGGATCTCATCGGGTTTGATATATGGAGAGTTTAATATCTGTCTTAATTCATCTCTTACCTTATTGAATAATCGTTGGTTATTTCGGTAGAGCTCTTGTACAGCTTTGAGCTGTTTTACCACATTACTTACCTTTTCAATTCTTTCTTTTTGCTCTTTTAGAAATTTTACGGTCTTAAATAGTTCAGATGTCTGTTTTGCAGATTCTATCAATGATTTTCCCAATGCTATAAAATTGGTATTATCATAAACAAGCATCCCTTGGGCTTGAACTTGTGCAGACAAAAAGAGTATTATCATTAATGTTATAAATTTTGTTTTCATAATCTTTTGGTTTTATTTGTTGTTTGATTGATTTAGATCTTATTAAATTCAAGTATGGCTTTTTTCATATTTTTTGTTTTATTATAAATGGCCATTATTGCCTCGTTTTCGGCTCCGTCAGTAAGATATGCTGCATATACTTCTTTGGGAACTTCCAATCGAAAGATGTTACTTTCCTTACCTATCTTGATGAACATCTCTGTATATTTTCTCTTTCCACTAAGGTCATTCTTGATGGATCTTAATTGGTTAAGGTCATGATTAGTGAGGCTTAACCTCTTTTGTAATTCATCATATCCCTTTTCATTATTTAAGCTGTAGATCACCTGCGTATTCTCTAAAATACTTGCCGATGTTGCATTATTGGGAAGTTGATTGATGGATTGCAGGATAATACCAATAGCTCCATTCTGTTTTCTAATGGCCTGGTAATAGAATTCTACACTTTCCAATACATTGTCAAACTTGAGTTGTTTGGCAAATTCATCAAATAAGATAATTCCTTTTTCTGCTTTGTTTCTCCATATGGTTCTCTGAATAGCTGACTTGATCAGTTTTAGCATTACCGAAAGGATCTCTTTATTATCCTTGATCTCATCCAATTCAAAGACGATCATTTTTTTGTCTTCTATTTTATAGGTCTGGTCTTCATTCACTTCAAACAAAAAACTATACAATCCGTCTCCTACATATTCCGACAGGATATGTAAAAAATCTTCAATGTTAAAATGTTCTTTTTGTATATGTAATTCCTGTAAAAGTGTTTGCTTTTCCCTTTCTATAAAATCATAAAGGCTGCTTAAAGAATGATTATCCTTAGTGTCTTTATAATAAAAACGAAGGATTTTCTTTAAAGACACTTCCTGTGCTTTGGTAATATCTACACCTGTAGCATACAGTTCAAAGAGGAAAGTAGCTAAGTCTTCCAAGCGTTCCGGGCAGACATCGCCTGCCTTTGATATGTAAAATGGATTAATTCCCAAGTTTTTACCTTGTTCATACCTTAAAATGATATGGTCTTCCGGATACAGCTTGGCAAACTTAGCATAAGATCCCCCCAGATCAATAATGACCAACCTAACCTCACTTTCAAAATATTGTCTTAATATATTATTTGCTAAAAAGGATTTACCTTCTCCCGTTGGTGCGAAAATGGCAAAGTTCCTGGCTTTTATTCTTTTCTTTTTTTCATCCCAGACATCCTTCAGTACAGGGATATTATTTTGCCTGTCGTTAAATATGATCCCCTTTTCATCCGATTTGTAATTGGTATTATTAATGTATAAACACAAAGCGTGTTTAAGATCGGTTACATACAGGTCTTCATTGGAAAAATTAGAAGAAAAACAGAAATAACTATTCATAATAAAGTTTTTTCTTTCTTCTCCTTTTGGATAATATGGTACTATGTCCAATTCTTTGAATTCTGTCTTTATCTTAGAGGCAATCGTTTTTAGGTGTCGAGCTTCTCGACTCCAGAAGATGATATTTAAATGACCTCGAATAATTCTGGAAGTATCATCACTGTTTATCTGGTCAACGATGTGTTCGATCTTTTTAAGTACTACCTTGTTTTGTGTGCCAAAATTGGAACTCTTGTTGAGGTCCTCTATTTTTTTGTCTAAGATCTTTCGCCATTTTTGTTTGTCATCTAAATAGATAATCTGGTTAATAATATGATTTTCTTGTAGATCAAGTCCTAAACCATCGATAAAGCCTTGGTGAAAGATAAAATCGTCGGAAGTGAATTTATCATTGGTTTTACTGCTCTGTACATTTTCACCAAAACACAGTTCACTGTTTACTGCCAATACATCAAAATAATTATCCCCAATAGCAATATTGGATTTGTTTAATAAAATGTCCGTATCAAAACCTTCATTAAATCCATTAAAATAATCAAAGGTGAGGTCTAAGGCCTCCTCTTCAACTAAAGGGGTAAGTGTCATTTTCTTTGTGTTATTGATATAGGAAACAGCATCGTTTACAGCCGCAATAAATTCCTGTACTTTATGATCTATCTTCTTATGAACTCCTTTTTCAACTTCTACAAAAGGGTTGGTATATTTTGCAGTATTCATAGCTTTATTAAATGGAAGAATAAAAAATAAACAAGAATTGTGTTTTAAGTGCTCTCTTCCTTTAAAGTGATCATGGGTAGCTTTTTCTAAAAAGCTTTTATTTGGAAGTATCTCTGCTGTATATTCCTTTCTTTGATAGATATCTTGTTTGTGTATTATCGATGTATTTGGCAATGATTTTAATGCCTGGAACCAGGAGGTATGGATATCTTCAAAATCTTTTTCCGATAAAGAATATATCTCAGGCAGGTCTGCTTTATAGCAAACAACTACATTTCCATTAGCGGCGAACACAATGTTTTCTTCCATTGCCAAAATGGGAAAATATCCGGATAGATTAATCTTCTTCATAATTTAAAAGGCTTGATTTTTTATTACTGATACTTTTTGGAAAAACTTTTTTTAAGTGTAATAGTGTCGGGTTGTTTGTTAGCTGAATCAATACTACAAAGAGTAATGCATTCAATAGTAAGACTGCCATAATTCCATAAAGGCTGAAGGAAAATATGATGAATAACAAAGAACCTATGACAGCCAACATCATTAAAGCAAACAGGGAAATTGGCAATCCCATGATAAGTGCCTGTTTTCGGATATTTTTATATACTTCAAACTTTTTCATTAGACAACGATTCCAATTAAATAAGTAAAGATTCCAACTACAGCTCCGGCAATGAGAACGAAGACCAAAACACGGGTAATTCCTTTTTTCAGATCGGCATTTTCACCGAAGAAATGCCCGGCATTGAATAGGAATCCAATAAGGAAGATAATACCTAATACAATTGGAAAAATGGATCGGATGGTACCGGCAATATCATCCACGGAAGCTTCGATGCCCCCGATTTGTGCAAAGGTGGAAATAGAAATAAATAAGAATAGCAGGAATAAATAGGTTGATTTTTTCATCATAAAAAAGTTTAAGGTTTTTAAAAATTCAATATGATAAAATTAGATTATATTAGTATTCAAAACACTGTATATCAATGAATTGTTGATAAAATAATTTTTGTATCATTTTGTATTTATCTGGTATCAAAATGGATTAAAATTCATTTAAATCAGCTTATTTTTTCTTGATGTTCCAAAATAAAAATTCAAAATGAAGCTTAAAAAAATCTTATTTCTGCTTATTCTTATGAAAATATGTTTGGGTTTTGCTCAAATTGATCAGAGTAAAATAAGAATTGTGATCGATCCCGGTCATGGCGGATTGGATCCGGGTGCAATTGGAATCAACAGGGGTCTTGAAAAAAATATCGTATTGGATGTTGCTAAAGAAATTGTAAAGCTTAATAAATCTATACTGGATGATAAGTTTGATATTTATCTTACTCGTTATGGGGATACTTTTGTTTCCCTTTCTGATAGAAGTGAATTGGCCGTTGTTCTAAAGGCTGATCTGTTTGTCTCGTTACATTGCAATGCTTCTAAAAACTATTCTCAGGGAATGGAAATTTATGTTTATTCCGGCACCGGTAATAAAGAAAAGATTAAACAATCTATTTCCTTAGGTTTTGAAGTTATTTTTGAAAGTAACAGGAATCTTGGTATCAAAAATCGGGGAGTAAAGTTTGCTAATTTTCAGGTACTTCGTGAAACAATTAATTACTGTCCGAGTATTCTAATTGAAACCGGGTTTATTTCAGATAAAGATGAATCTGGTTATTTATCTGAAGACTCTAATGTTAGGGCAGTTGCTTTAGTGATTCTTTTATCTATTAAAAATTCTTACATTGAAATATTATGATTGTAATATATGTGAGATTTTTTGTTAATGAGATAATTAATTATATAACTTATCTACATCAATAGCATGATAGCCACTTTCATTATCTATGCGATGTTCTATCCTACAGAGATCATTGCCTTCTTTATCTTTATATAAGTCAGTAATTACAGTACAGGTAAAATTTCTTTTGTTATCTGTTACACCAATATTGAAGCTGCGACGTTCATTCACTTTTTTTATTTCACCTTTGTTAGCTTTTCCCTCTAAAAACGTAACTAATTCCTTTGTTTCCATATTATTCTAATACTTTTATTTAAAGATACAAAAATTAATTTCTATAATTAATATTTGTTTATAAGTAGATTATTTTGTTGATAAAAAATATCACATATGATGATATAATAAAAATGTTAAAATTATATTTGTAACTGAAAAACAAATATTTGTAATGAATCGAATTAAAGAAATATTAGAGCTTAGAGGGGTAAAACAAACTTGGTTAGCTGAAAAGCTAAACAAGAGTTATAACATGGTAAATTCGTATGTTCAAAACCGAAGACAACCAAGCATTGAAATTCTTTACGAAATCGCAGTTTTATTACAAGTTGAAGTAAGAGAATTACTAGATACTAATCAATCAATAATTAAAGAAAATAATACTAACGATACTGTAGAAATTCCATTAATTGGCTCTGTTTCTTGTGGACTACCAATTTTTGCAGAAGAAAATATTGAAGCTAAAATACCTGTATCAACAAAATTAATTAGAAAATCTAGTGATTACTTTCTTTTAAGAGCTTCTGGAGATTCAATGGATAAAAAAGGTATCAATAGTGGAAATTTACTTTTGATAAAACAACAGAATGTTGCTGAAAATGGAGATATAGTACTTGCACTAATAGATGATGATGCAACTGTAAAAGAGTTTATAAATAATACAGATACTATTGTTCTAAAACCCCATTCTACTAATCCAAAACATCAACCAATAATACTTACTTCCGACTTTAGAATTCAAGGTATTATTAAAACCGTAATAAAATTATAAATTTAATATAAATGGCTACAAATAAAAACGAACATCTTCAAAAAGTACTTGATACCCACGATATAAACAAAGTAGAAAATCTGGATAAGTTTATTGCAAAGAAAAATGCGGTAAAGAATGCTTTAAATGACAAATTTTCTGACACCAAGGCATCTAACTCTATAGATTCTGGATCATATGCAAAGCATACAGCTATAAATACAAAGTTTGATATAGATTGTTGTATTCCTTTTAAAAAGAAAGAGGAAGAAGAAGATAAAGGTTATAGTAATCTTAAGGATATGTTTGAAGACGTATATAAGTATTTAAAAAATGAATATACAGAGAATGACGATGAAATATCAAAAGATGATGTTAGAAAACAGAAAGTATCTGTCGGTATGAAATTTAATATTGATGGAGAAGAATTTGATATGGATGTAGTTCCTGGACGAGAAAGACCCCATAACAATAATTATAAAACTAATAACACAGATTTAAGTTTATATATTCACCCTCCGAATCGTTCAAAAAAAGAGGTTGATGATAATAAAACTCGAATTAAAACAAATATTAAGAAACACGTTGATTTGTTAGGTGGTTCAGAAAGAACTCACGAACGTAAAATATCCAAACTGCTTAAGGTTTGGAAAACAGAAAGAAAGAATCAAAATGGCGGTAAATTGATAAAGTCTTTTATGATGGAATTATATACTAAAGAATCTTTTGATCAAGCAATTGAAATACCAAATGGGTTATGGGAAAAAGTGAAAATGGTAATGAATCATATTATTGATAACATAACCGAAAATGATTTAGTAGACCCTGTCAATTCTAGCAATATAGTGTCAGATTCAATGAGTGATACTGCTAAATCTGACACTAAACGTGATATGAAAAAGACAATAAAAGAGGTAGATGAAGATTCTGATAAGATAAAAGAATATTTCCCTATAAATGAAGATTATGATAATGATGAAGATGATGATTCAAGTTCTAAAGCATCTTCAGTATCAATTTTAAGCACAAGTAAGTTTGGATAATACAAAAGAAAAGAATAAAATTATAAAAAGAATAAATGGATTAATTAAAAAAGATAAAGATGTAGAAATTGTTGAAAAATTCGAAAAAAAGGATAATCATTTTTCTGGAAAAATTAAAGTAAATCATTTAAATGAAAATCTACTTTTTGATATACATATACCACATCATTACCCATTAACTCATCCAAATTCAGATAATATTTCCATAATCTTTAGGAATAAAGATTACATTGGATTGAATCATATTAATTTAGACGGTTCAGTGTGTTTTCATCCAGATAAGGGAGATGATTTTGATAGAAAACTTCTTTATGAATTAAAATGTCTTAAACAATGGATTAGGGATTATTACATTTTTAATAAGGAGGATGACAATTACGACTATTTAGTTCATACTAGTGAAAGAGGCAGGATAGATAAACTATATTTTACAAATACGGAGAACAACTTCGCCAAAAATTCTTTTGGAATATTTAATTATTCCATTTTTTCTGACGAGAAATATGGTGACTCCAAATTACCAATCAAAAAAATGTTTAGGTTGGGTTTTAATAATGGAGAAACGGATAATTGGTCGAAAACTTTTACCGACGAATTAAAAAGCAAAACTTGTAAAAAAGGTCTTTATTATTTCATTGAAGAAGAACCAATTCGTAAAAAGTTAAAAGGAAGAAAAAGTATCGAAACATGGAATGAGGTTAAAGGTTTTCTGTCTGATGAATTCATTGAGTATTTATATCGAGGATTAAAGCGAGGATTTAGCAAAGGTTTTTATAATGAAAACTACCTATTCTTGTTAATTGGTTATAAAATCCCAAACGACGAAAGTTATGAGGAGCATTGGGATTTAATTAGAATATCTAAAAGAAACCTACCTATTGATTACAAAAGGATTCCTAAAAAGGAACAAGTCGATTCAAAAAAAAGTTTCGAGTATATTCTTAAAAAAAATAAAATTAATTGGGGAAATACAGAGAATATAGATTATTCTCGCTTTTTTGGAAGAGGAAAACTGGATAAAAAAATTACTGAATCAAAAATTCTGATAATTGGGTGTGGAGCTTTAGGGAGTTCATTAGCAGAGATTTTAGTAAGAGGAGGAGCAAAGAACATTATTCTTGAAGATTTTGATAATATAAGAGGTGGTAATCTCTGTAGGGCGAATTATGATCTTGAGGATATGATTTTCTTTAAAACTGATAGCTTAATAAAAAGACTAAAATCAATTTCTCCATTTGTTAATTTGGATGCAATTTCTGTTAAATTGAATAATTATGATTTAAAAATTGTTGGAGAATATTTTGATAAAAATATTGATATAATTTTTGATTGTTCAACAGATAATGAAGTAACTTATATTATTGATAAATTAAATTTTACGGGAGAAACTTTTAGTTTGGCTATAACAAACAATGCAAAATCATTTGTCTCATTAACTGGCAAATATTTAACCAAACAAGCAAATACCATTTTTGAATATATAGAAAATGAACCTCCAACTTATTTTGAAGGTACCGGTTGTGGTTATCCAACTTTTGAAGCAAATTTCAACGATATCAATGCCTTACTTAATATTGGTTTAAAGATTATTAATGATAATTTTTCAAAAGATAAAGTAAATGAATCTTTTATAATAACACCAGATTTTGAAGATCAATTCAGAATAGATATTGAAGAATATGAATATTATTATTGTGATTATAATAAAAGTTCAATACACATTTCGAAAAGTGTTTTAAGCGAAATAGAAGAAATTACAAATGTTCATTATCCGAAAGAATTTGGAGGTGTTTTTGTCGGTTTTAAATCAGAAGTAGGTTTTATTATAACAAATATTCTTGTGCCAGATGAATATAAAAATGGAAGAACAATTTTTGTTAGACATCCAGGAGCGTTAAATGAAAGGTTAAGAGAAATACATGATATAACAAATGGTAAAATTCAATATTTAGGAGAATGGCATTCTCACCCTGATGGTCCAACAACCCCTAGTAATACTGATATCAATGCTATGAAAGATATAGCAAAAGACAAAAAAGTTAATGTAGATAAACCATTATTAATGATTGCAGAAGTTGGACAAATACCTTTTGACAAAGACCTCTATATATATTCAAATAAAAAATTAAGAAAATATGAGTAAAAAAGTTGATTTAAAAGGTCTATTTAATGGCATGCAATCTCAAATGATTTCAGAAATGAAAACGAATAGAGACCATATCGAGCATTCTACAACAAAAGGTGATGCTTTTGAGGATATTTGGATTGATTATTTAAGGACATATTTACCAAACAGATATTGCGTTGATAAGGCGATTATTATAGATTCTAAAGGAAACAAAAGCCAACAAATAGATTTAGTAATTTATGATCAAACTTATACACCTTTCGTCTTTATTCAAAAAAACACAAAATATATTCCAGCAGAGGGAGTTTATGCTGTTTTTGAAGTCAAACCAGAACTAAATAAAAAGTATATACTTTATTCAGGTGAAAAAGTTGAAAGTGTTAGAAAACTATATAGAACATCAGCAAGTATAATTGATAGAGGACAAAAGAAAGATCCAATTAGTCTTACAAAAATATTAGGAGGAGTTTTGTCTTTTGAATCCAAATTAAAAAAAGATGAAACGATTGAAGGTCATGTTAAATCATTAAAAGGGCTGAAATCTATTGATATTGGATGTGCTGTGAATTACAAAAGCTTTTATGTTGATTATGATAAAGATGATAGTATTTTAAAGAATAAGGCAGATACAGCAGAAATATATAACAAACAGTTTTTGGCCTTTTATAAAGATAGGAAATTTGATTCTATAGAGTTTAGTTTTAAGTATAACTCTTTAGTTACATTTTTCCTGCAATTATCAAGATATTTACAACAAAGTATTGGAACAGTTGCAGCGATAGATTTGGGAGCTTATGCTGAAGCAATAAATTTTGATATTGATGAAGAGATATGATGGAAAATAATTATTGGATATTTGGGTATGGTTCTATTATTTGGGATAATAATGACATTAAGCCTGTTAAATCAATTGATTCAAAGCTAGTTGGAGCACATAGAAGTTTCAATAAGAAATCTACTTTGAATAGAGGAACTAAAAAGTTTCCTGGCTTGGCTTTAGGACTCGAATATGGTGGAGAATGTCATGGAAAAGCATTTCTTATTAACCAAGAATCCTTTGAAGTGCTTAAAAAGAGGGAAGGAGGTTACAAAGAAATTAAGACTCCTAATAGAGATATTGAAATTTTAGATTCCCAAGGAAATATAATTGAAGATTGTATTGTTTTTTTTCCAAATTCTACAGGTAAAAATTATCTCCCTCCAAACACTAGTTTAAAAGAAAAAGCAAATATTATAATAGTTGGAAAAGAAGGCACAAAGAGTAATGCTAAAGATTATTTGAAACAAATCAAAAATTTCCTAAATGAATATGGAATTGAAGATAATGAGGTTGAGGGTTTATATAAACTAGTATTTAAAAATATTTTGTAAAGATGAAAAGGAAATCCATTAAGTATGGTAAGAATGGATTGCTGATTTTTGGATTTAGTAATGCTTTTATAAATGCAGTTCAACAATTGAATTCTATCAAAGAAAATCCTGAGCAAAAATTTGATTGGACACGATTAATAAAAGCTGGAGGTAAAGGCGCTCTAATTGGAGGAATAGGAGGAGCGTTTGTTGGTGAACTTGCAGATATAGAGAATTCTAAAGAAAAGCCTCTTAACACAAGTTCTATATTGTTAAAAGTTGTTTCTAATGTCAGACTTAACAAAAAGAATCCTAAGTATCTGATAATGTCTAATAAAGGTAGTAGAATATCACGATTAATACAAACAAATTTTAAATCCAAATTGAGTGGATCTCCAATTAAAATTGGTTCTACAGAAGATGGCACTTCCTTATCCGATGAATTTGATATAGATATTACAGTTGCGTTTAACTCTAACAGTTATAATTCTACGAACGAGATGTTTGACACTATGTATAAGTTTTTAGATATAAACTATACGGATTATGATTTAATTAAAATTAGAAAACAGAAAAAATCAATTGGTATTTTATATGAAATTGAGGGAGATGATTACAAGATTGATATTGTCCCTTATAAAATAAGTAAAAATATAAGGAATAAAACTCAAGGTTACTTATTTGTAAATAATAATTCCCTTTTTAAAAATGATAGTTATACAAAAACAGATATAACTAGTCTCAAGGGTATTAGTTTGAATAACAGTCAACAGAAATTATTAATTGCTTTTAAGAATTGGAAAAAAGAATATTCAATACCAATTAGTTCACATTTGCTAAAAATGTTCATTATTGATGCCTATGATTTTAATAGAGGTTTTATTCCAAGAGATTTTACAAATAAAATAATAATGATAGTCAAATATATTAAAGATAACATTTTGACAAGGCGAATTGTTAGTGTGGAGAATACCAATAATATTCTGACCAATTTTGATGATTCTGACAAATTATTAATAGAAAAAGAGTGTTCAATGGTTTTATGTGATTTTGATTATCAACCTAATTCAATTTTAAAATATTTTAGTGTCCAATAAAGGTACCCTAAATATTATGTAAATAGAATCTCGATGTTAAACTTGGTCTCATAGAATTTTGGTCAAAATAATAGGAGAAATAAGCGTTTATATTTTCGGTGTTTAATAATATAGTTTCTAAAGAGTTCTATTTAAAATAATATTAAAGAGTTAAATTTATTCTTGATAATTTAGTTTAATAGTAATCTTAAGAAGATAGATTGCTTACTTAAACATAATGTAACGAGATATCAATTATTCCAAAAAGAAAAGAGAAAACGAAGTTAAGCACTGTCGTGCTTGGTATTCTTGCTTTCTCTTTTCTTTTTTTCTCGTTTTTTCATTTCTCTTTTGAAAAATAATGGATTAAAGGCGTTTGTCTTTTGTGTCCTTGCTAAAGGAGATCAAATTGAACATTTCTTTCATTCTTGAACGTACACGGTTTCCGTAATAACTTTCCAATTCTTCCGCATTTAGATTGGTTGTTGCATGGGTTATGACTCTTTTTGTGATAAACAGATCATACCGGCTTAACAGGATCTCTCCAATAACATTGCAATCATTTCCGTAACGTTTCAGGTTCTTTTCCAACCCAAGGTCGTCAAAACAAAAGGTTTTTGTACTACTGTAATCTGTTATTACCCCGTGTCCATCCTTAATAAATTCAAAAGAGATGATCCTGGTTGACTTTATATCATAATTATATTTCCTGATAGAGATATACCTGACTAAATTCATCAAGGTGGTTTTTCCGGAACCGACAGGCCCGGAAAGTAAGACTCCCCTGTTGAGATCTATCTTATGTTTTTTGCTGTTCTTTTTATCCCTGACGATATAGACCAACAGTTTGAAAATTACATGATGATCCTTTCTGTGGATTTTGAATTTACTTCCGTAAATGTACTTTCCTTTCGTTTCTAAAAACCGGATCATCTGGTTAAAATTATAATCAATCTTATTTCCGGAAATATTCCCTATGGTAAATTCTTCTCCCTGGTGGTTTATTTTATAAGGGGATGTCATAATCTTTGTCGTTATTTACGTGTAAGTAGTTTGAATTTTGGTCAACTGCATTTTCGATTTTTTCTTTTCTTTTTTCATCGGCTTTAATAATCCAGTTTCGGGCTGCAGCTTGCCAATTTTTAATTTCAGCCTTTCCTCCGATTTTCCATCCCGTGGATTCATAATAATTGAAAAATATTTCCGCTTCTGCTTCCGTACTTTTATTTTCTAAAAAGAATTTTTTAACATTTTCAAATTCTATATATATAGAAAGTTTATGTTTATTTTGTTTATAGTTTTTATATGTTTTAGAAGGTACCTGTACTTGTACATTATTAGTACTAGAGCGTATCAGAGCTTGTTTGTTATCCGGACGGTTGCGTACCGGTACTTGTTTTGAACCTGTCCCTAAATTGAACAAGACAACTTTGCTACCTTTGAACGGATTATAAGAGGGATAATATCTGATGTAATTCCATCGGTGCAGATCTTTAATGCATTTATGATAGGTAGATTTGGAACCGATCTTGGATAAGGCCATAATCTCCCCTCTGCTTATGGAAACAGGGTTGGAGAAACGGTTTAAATTCCAATATTGAAATAATGCGAGATACATACTTATGTGGGTGGTATTCAGCCTGTCGTCTTTTGAAAATACATGTAGTGCTTTTGTAAGGTGTTTGATGTAGTTCATATCCGGAGCATTTAAAAATTATTTTCAACTTTATTGATCTCCAATACTTTCAGAATTTCCTCTTTGTCGTAGAAAATGATCCCGTTGATCTTCGAGAAAGGCAGAGTTCCGTTATTCCTTAGATTTTGCAATGTTCCCGGTGAAATCCCTAAGAGCTTTTTTACTTCATTGGATTTGATCCACTTCTTGGATTTTTTACCGTATTTGCCTTCTAGTAATTTTTCAATATCTTCTAATAATCCAATTTTGAATTCATAAAGATCTTCTGTGGTGATAATTGTTGCTGCCATTTGTAAAGTTTTTTAGATGAAGAAAAATCATTTCATAACCAACTGATATTATTCGATGATTTCTAATTCGATTTGTTAATTCTTCTGCAAACTTCTGACGGGAAAATGGATTTTATTCACAAGCTCTCCCCAAGTTGGGGGAAATATTTTGATATTAATTTTAGGCTTTTTTGATGCAATTTGGATGTGTAGATTTAAAATTTAGTTGCTAAAACAGTATAAAATTTATGAAAAGTTGAACATTTTTAAAATACCCAAGTTGGGGAGACCTTGGGTGTTTTTATTCAAATCTTAATAAGCAAGTAAGTGGATATTTGAAAATATACAATGAATCATCACCTGTCCTATCTTTGGATGAATCCGTAATGATAATAAGTAGTATATAATATAAATTGATTAATGATTTAATATGTTATTTGAATTCAATACTGTGATAATCCTTACTTATAGTAAGTAATATTATTATTATCATTCAGTCAAATAGTAATATATTTAACTTATGAAAATCAATTTTATATTATGGATAGTAAGCAAAAAATATTAGTAAAAACGAGTTTAATTTCATTAGTGCTTTTATTAATGTTCCTTAGAGGATAATATTCCTTTTAAATTGACTTTTTTAGAAGGTATCCCCATGTTGAGAATTTTGAAAACACTCAATATGGGGAAGGTTTGGGTATTCTTATTCCTCTGATTGATCCATGCGTTGTATCAACGAATTTTTAAGTTTTTCTATGAATTTTGTCCTGTCTTTTTTTCTGCCTTTTAATTCTATGTATGTCCTGTAAATATCCCCCATATCTATATTTAAAAGTTTTTCTATAGCTGAAGCTAGTTCTTTAATGTCTGAAGAACCATTATCTATAACTTTACAAGTATGAAGTGCATAAACAAGTTCTGTTATTTCTGCTTTTGACCCTGTCCATTTCAAATTAGATTTGAATCCGGGTTCTGATTTATTGTTTTTTAAATCATTTAGTTTTTGATGTAAATAGGTAATATATAGTTCAAATGCTTTTACTTTAGCTAATAATGCATCATGTGATGTGCTGAATTTTGGGGAGAAACAATAGGTTTTAGAATTAGTGAAATTTAGATTATCGCTATTCTTTGATGTGAAATACAAGGAGTCTAAATGACTCTTGCCGAGATTAATGTATTGAATGAAGTCAATATTGTAAGTATTGAATTTATCAATTTTTTCAATCTTACGTTTGATGTATTTCTTTTGTTTTCGAATATTTACTTTTGGATATTCGATTTCAAAAGTTCTGATCTTACTGTAATAAATGATTTGACTCAGGGGGAAACTTTTGATATTCTTAAAGAAATTTATTTCATCTTCTTCATAGGTGAAAGAAGAAATCAGGATACTCCTGTTCATGTATTCCAGTGAGTTTCTACATGCTAAAATTGATTTGTTTGCCATGCATACAATATTGTTGTTTTTGCACTTTATTTTCTCTAATTCTAACTTTAATTTCTCTAGTTGTTCTTTGTATTCCATTCTCTAATTTTTAAAGGTTATAGCTATAAGTTTGTGTTTCAACTAGGATTGATTAATACTTATAGGAAGATTAATTGATAAATAAAGGAATACAGAACTGTATCTGATTAAAGGGTGGGTTAATTGATGTTTTTTGATGTGATTGACTTATTAATAATCAATTCTATGAATAGAAGAATAGTAAAGCCAATAAATAGAACTATGGAATAAAAATATATTTATTATTATAAAACATGCATTTTTTTTCCGTAAAAAAATTACGGGAAATCCCTATTTTTTTAGATAAATCCTTTCTCTTTAGCAATATGTATTAACTCCCTGTCATTTCTCTTTTTAATATCAAATATATTTTTTAATCTTCGCTTTCTTTTTTCTATTCCGCCAATGGATAAAGGGAGTAACTTTGGCAGATCCTTCATTTTTGCTCCGTTTGAGAGTTCGTAAAGTAATAGCCTGTCTATTTTATCAAGACAGTGCCTGTGGGAAATACGTTTTCGCATTAATTTTAACACAGATTTGCTATAGAAGGGAGGATCTTCAATAACAGAATTTATAGCAGAGACCAGATCTTCATACCGGAGATCATGCTTGATCAGAAAACCGTCAGGATCAATATTTTCCAGTATATTATATATTAAAAAATTATCATCGAAATTTGTTGAAATAATGATTTTTATATTTGGAATAAGTTGTCTGATCATGAAAGCCAAGTCTTCCCCGGAAAGAATCTTATGATCTTTTGAGGGAGGAATGCTTATGTCTATGAGAGCAAAATCCAGGTCTTTCTTCTTAGAATGATATTTGATCTTTTCAATGGCAGAATCACTATTTTTTGCTATTTTTATGTTGAATTCTATCTCTTTATTGTTTGAGCTGACTCTTGAAAAGCTGTTTTTATAGGCCTCTGAAATTATAGGGCAATCATCAATAATAAGAACAGAATAAGTTTTCATAATATATTTTTTCAGGAATTGATAATGCCATTTATTGACCTGAGGAATAGAAAACATCCAAAATGGATGCATCTTTCAAAGCGAAAATTAAATATATAATTTTGGAATATAGTATTGTTTTTCCTTGAAAATGGTAGGGAAAAATTATAATTATTAAATGTAGAATGAAATGAGAATTAATATTAACTATTCATTGAAATATTAACTTAATGAAGGGGGTGAAAAACCTTACAGATAGCAAGTGAAAACATTACTAAATTCATGCGAGAAAGTTGTAAATTTAATCGTGTAAAGTATTAATTGATAATGATGTGTTGAAATGGGGGTCTTGATATAAGTCTCTTTTAGTAAATGATTTATGTAATATGACTAATAATTTCTAATAGATATAAAGGTTGTTCATAAAAAAATTATGACATAAAATTAAGAACAATGCAAGAACTAAATATGATTTCCAATAGAGATAATATGATACCAATTATTGTAGATGTTGAAAGAAATATAGATGGGCATCAAATGGTTAGATGTTCCTACTTTTCGGTTCAATCTGACGAGCCGTTATTGAATTGGAAAATAAATATTAGATCGTCAAATTCTCCAATAGTATTGCTTAATCTGGAAGCAATATTAGTAGGTTCACCCAGTAACCCAAATGATTTTAAAACTATTGAAGATATTAATGAGATGTATGATTTTATTGAAGATAGTAATGAAGGGCTATTTGTGGATATTAATGATATCTGGATTCCTGTTGAAATGTTTGGGAAAACTGATATAGAGCAAGGTATGGTTTTCAGAATACCAGATGAACAATTTATACTGTTGTGGAAATTTAGAAACGATAGAATTTCCATTGAAGAGTTGTTTTCAGATGAAGAAAGATTTGTACATAAGATGATGCCTGATTTGAAACAAAAACCACCTGTATATTTTTCAGAAGAAGAAACTATGGCTTTTCAAAAATGGACATATAAACAAATAGAGCAATCACGTATGAGATATAATGAAAACAAGAAGCATGTATTAAAAAAAATAAAAAAATGAGTCAACTTAAAATTGTTCTTATAGACGTGGCTTGGGGAGACTCAATCTTTTTAGAAGCCAAAGATAATCAAGGAAAAGAATCTTATGCATTGATTGATTCTAATGATAGCACTAATTATAAGTCTACCTTGATATTTCTTCGTAAGTATTTTCAAAAAAAGTTTGGAACGAGTAAAATTGATAAACCTTTATTAGATTGGGTGATGCTTTCCCATGCTCATCTTGATCACGGGCAGGGATTAAAAGAAATAATGCGATTTTTTGGTGCAAAAAGATTTTATTACCCAAAAAGTATTCAAAACTCAAGTTTAGCACACCTTCAGCATTATGCCAATAGAGTGGGGATAATACATCAGGCAATTGATAATAATAGGAATTTTCCTGATTTTGGAGATGCAAAAGTAAAAATATTGTGGCCGCAAGAAGATGAAGATTTATCTGACAATGAAAATAATAATTCAATTATACTAGCAATTACTCAAGATAACAAATCAGCCATTTTTACTGGAGATGCAGAAGAGGAAGTATGGAACTCCATAAAGAACAATATTCCAAATAATACGGCTTTCTTTAAGGTTCCTCATCATGGTTCAATAAACGGAACGTTGGATCATTCAGGAAATGGTACATGGACTACTAAATGCGCCAATTCTGTCTTTCTTGGAATGAGTACTCATAACCGTCCTTATAACCACCCTCATCAGGAAGTGCTGAATGTTCTAAATAATAGCGGGTATTCGTTTGCTAGGACTGATGAAAATTATCATATTGAGGTTGTTATCAGTTCTGGTCCTTTGAAAAGTAAATATTCGGTGTAAGATTATTTGTTGTAAAAGATGCAGGTGAATTAGGGAAATACTAATTCAGTCATAAAAACACAAATATGTGATATTTATATAAATTAAAAATAATGGAAAATAATTTTGAACCATTTGGCAGTATAGGATTATGCTTTAGTGGTGGTGGCTATCGTGCTACATTTTTTTCTTTAGGTGTAGTTTCCTACTTAAATAGAATTCAATTAAGAAATAAATCACTTTTGGATAATGTTGAAGCTATAAGTACAGTTAGTGGAGGGACATTGCTAGGTGTTGCATTTGCTAAAGCAACTCAAGAAACAGATTTTAAGTTTGAGACTTTTTATAAAGAGTTTTATAATACATTTATTCCTGAATCTGATAGCCTTCTGCAGAATTCTCTTTCAAAATTGAGGGACGATTTTACATGGAAAGAAAATTATCATAAAAAAAGATCTTTAATAAATGCCTTTGCTTTAGCTTATTCAGATTTAAATCTTTTTAAGGGGGAGTTTGAAATGTTTAAGGATATGAAATCTTCTAATCTTAAACATGTTTGTTTTAATGCTACAGAATTTTCATATGGATTGGCTTTTAGGTTCCAAAATACTGGTAAGTTTGGTAACAATCCATTGAATTGTAAAGAACTTGAAAAAAATAAAGATAAAATTAAACTGTCAGATATTGTGGCATCTTCTTCTTGTTTCCCATTAGGTTTTGAGCCATTGGTTTTTCCGGACGACTATATTAAAGAAAAAGACAATGATGACTATAAAGCTCTAAAAAGATTGGATGATTTTATCAATGGTGTAGGTGTTATGGATGGGGGAATAATAGATAATCAAGGTATTGGAAGTATGATTAACATTAGTAAATCAAAGAAGCGTCAAAAACCATTAGATTTGTTTATCGTAAATGATGTTGGAAGTTATAAGATGGACCCCTGGCAAACAGATGACTCAAAATCTTTTACAAAAAAATCATTGAAGGAGACATTTCTGGGATACCTAAAATATTTCAAAATAAATTGGATTTATTGGACTATATTGTTATTTGGAGTTCTTTTAATGGTTGTAAATTCTTTAGAGTTAATTAAGGGAAAATCATGGATATCCTTGTATGTGTTAGGAGGGATAATTACCGGTATTGGTATTTCTTTGACTATGTTAGGAATGGTTACTGGGCTAATAAAAGCAAATTTACTTAAAGGGCTTAAGTTAACTCTAAGAAGAGTTGTTCCTAAGAGCTTATTTGAAGAAGTTATTTCATTTCATAGATTAAATTTCGGGTTAATTAAATGGATGCTAAATGAACGTTTGACATCCACAGTGAAAATGGTAAGTGAGGTTTTCTTGAAACAATTAAGAAGAATGAATTATGATCTTTTATACTCCAAAGGTCATTTACAAAATAAAATAATAACTTCAACTGTTTATGAATTGAATGATCAGGAAACACTTTATAATAAGAAAAAGCGCTTCAATGAGAAAATAAAACCAGCCCCTGGTAAACAATTAAAAAAAGTTGCTCTATTAGCTTCTGACGCTCCAACATCTCTTTGGTGGGATGAAAATGATAAATCACATGATAGGATGGATTGTCTCATAGCATGTGGTCAATTTACTACTTGTTACAACCTGATGGATTATATCTTGAAGTTGAAGAAAAGTGAAATAACTTCAAAGGAAATTGATGATATGTATTCTTTGCTGGAAAAAGATTGGAAAGAATTTAATAAAAACCCATTATTTATAGTTTAAATAAACCCTTTCTCCTTTGCTATTTGAATCAATTCACGGTCACTGTCTCCTAAGACTCCAAAAATATCTTTAAGCCTGCGTTTTCTTTTTTCAATGCTGGCTATGGATAAACCAACAATATCAGGCAGTTCCTTCATTTTTGCTCCATTTGATATTTCATGAAGAATTATCCTATCTTGCTTATCAAGTTTATCCTCACTTGCCACCTGGCTTCTTACAAACCTCAAAACAGATTTGCTATAATAAGGAATATCACCTAAAATTGAATTTATCGCCTTAACCAATTCTGCTAAGTTTATATCGTTTTTAATCAAGAATCCGTCAGGATTGATACTCTTAAAAATAGTATTCATCAGAAAACTGTCATTATGTGTAGTTGAAACGATGATCTGTGCTTTGGGATGCTGTTCCCGTATTAACTTCCCTATATCTTCCCCCGATAAGATTTTACCATCCTTTGATTCCGGGAGGTTTAAGTCTAATATTACGATGTCTAGTTTTCCTTTTTTAGTATAACAATTAATTTTATCTACTGCGGAGTCACTGTCTACAGCTATATCAACTTGAAAATCAATATTATCATTTTCTGATTTTAACTTGTTGAGAGCGATTTGGTAAGTGTCTGCAATTAACGGGTGATCATCAACAATGAGGACAGTATGTTTTTTCATGATTGGTTTTACTTTTTATAATGGGACTGATATATTTATAGTTGTTCCTGTATTAATAATGGAGTCTATTTGAATAGTTCCTCCCAATTTTTTTACTCTTGAGGCCATATTCTTTAATCCAATTCCTTTTTTGTTGTTTTGAGTGTCAAATCCAACTCCATTATCTTTGATTATCAAATGTAGCATTTCTTTTTCTAAAGTAAAATGAATTTCTACAAATGAAGCTTTTGCATATTTGTTAATATTCTGAATCGTTTCCTGAATAATACGGTAAATATTTGTTTTAATTTCTGTGTCAACATCTTCCCATACTATTTGATCATCATGACTTAGGTTAAATTCAAAATTGGAGATCTTGCTTTGTTTTTCTAATAGTTCTTTGACGATTTCAAAATAACTGTCATCGGAACTATGTATATTACTTTTTAATTCATGTGAGATATTACGGATCTCCAGTTCCGTATTATTAATTTCATCTTTATAAGTCTGATATTTCTTTTTTGTTCCTTCATCACCTTTGATGTCGAAAATATCGAGGCCTAGCCTAATTGCAAATAAACTGCCGAGTACGCCGTCATGAAGATCTTCCGAAATTCTTTTTCTTTCCTTTTGTTTGGCTTCATTCATTTTTGAATGCTGAGAAAGCATCAGTTTATAGATTTCCTGGTTGGATTTTTCCTGTTCTGTTTCCAGTAACAGCTCTTTATTCTTTGCTTTTTGTCTCATGATAAAGGATATCAACAAAACAATAGAAAGTAATAGGAAACTTGTAGCAATGATCCAATTTCTTTGTCTGGACAGTTCTTTGGTTTCTTCAATATATTCATCGGTTTCAAATTGAATTCGGGTGAATTTATCCCTGATCTTTCGTTCTTCTTTTTGAAGGCTGTCTGTTAAAGAAATGTAGTTTCCTAAGTATGTGTCGCTATTGACTTTATCTATTGAGGAAAGTAATTTTAAAGAGGACAATATATCCCGATTATTGTTTACTTCCTTAGACAAATAAAGGGCATCTTTAGCGTATTCGATTGCTTTTAATGTGTCGGTGTATTTTGTAAAATATTCCGCTAGATGTAATTTACTGATTGCTACAGCCGATTTGTTATTAAGGCTATCTCTGATTACTAATGACTTGTAAAACTCTTGAGGTAAGTTTGTGGTATCACCATTCAAAAATTTGTTATAAGCTAAATTATCTATTAATCTGGCATATAGATTAATATTTTTAATTCTAACACTATCATTTTTTAATGCTTTTTCAAAATATTTAATTGCTATACTAAAAAGACCTTTATACTGATATACTAAACCAATATTATTTAAACTCCATTCTTTATATGTTTTTTTATTTTTTACTTTTCTTAAATAGAATAAGGCGTTTTTGTGATAATTTATTGATTTATCGTATTCTTCCATATCTTTGAAAGTAATCCCGACTTGATTATAACATCTATAAAGATTAAGGTATTTTTTTAAAGGTTTAAACTTTGAGATAGCATGGAAAGTTAATTTTTCACTAGCTGTATAGTTTTTAACTCTACCCTGAATAAAGGCCATATTGTACAACATTTTTCCCGAGTAATATTCATTATTTATGGAGTTGAAGTTTAATAATGCTTTATGATAATGGTAATAGGCACTATCCAATTTTTCTTCTTTCACAAAGAAGTTTCCATAATTCCAATGACTATCTGCAATACCAAAAGTATCTTTTAATTTTTTAGATAATATAAATGCATCGCTATTAGTTTTTTTAAAAAAAGGAGTGTCTATATTTTTGTATGCTTCATAAGCAATTATTGATAAATTTTTATATTTAACAGAATCAATCTTATTTTTGTTATTCAATTGATATGCTTTAAGCAAGTATGATTTTCTTTTTTCTAATACTAAATTCTTTTTTTTAGCTAAATCTATCCAAATTGTAACACTATCTACTTCAGCAATACTATTACTGATATTTATATTGCTCTTAGGATTACAACCGATAGATAAATTTAGTGCAATAAATAAAAATAAATATAAACTAAACCTATTATCCTTTTCTAGTATCATTTTTATAATTGAAAATAATTCAAACAAATCTATAAAAAAAGCCCTAATCAAATTGATTAAGGCAAATTTTATAATTTTATATCAAAATTATTAATCTTTTTCATCATCAATTTCATCAGCATCATCCTCACCAGTCGCAACAACTTCCATGGTAGTACTGTTAATTTCTTCTTCTGTAATATCATCTGCTGTACAAGCGAAAAAAAGGTTTGAAAATATTATGAACGCAATAAAGTAAATTGTTTTTTTCATTGTTAAAAATTTTATAATTATTAAATGTTTTTTGTGCCGGAAACCGGCCAATTCTTTATTGTGCACAATGAAAAGTATAAGAGAGGTTTTATGTTTTAATACTCTGATACTTAAATAGGAAGCTTCTTTATTCGGGTCAAAAGTATGTAGGATGAATATTAAAAACTGTTAAAAAAACCAAGCTTTAGTGAAAGTGTAGATTCTATTAGTGAAACACCAAGTTTTGATAGGGAAACAATATTAGTTAGCAGAAGTTTGAGATAATTTATTGTTTAATAATTCGATACTGTCCAGGTAAGTCTTTGTAAAAGGAATTACGCAATCGCACTTTCTAATAATACACACCTTTTTCCCGTAATTGATTCTTTTTATATAATCGCTGTTTACAATATAGCTTTTATGAACTCTGATGAAATTTTTGGGTAAAGATTTTTCAAATGTTTTTAGTGTTTTAAATGCACTTATGGTATTTCCGTCTTTCATATGGAAGTCGGTAGAGTTGTTATCTGCTTCTAGATAGAGAATTTCATCAGTTTCTAAGTATTGATAGTCCTGGTAAGATTTTAAACAAATGGTTTTTTGGGTTTGGGAGGTTTGGGGATAATGCTTTTGGAATTTTTTTATTGCTATTCTAATGTCTACTTCTTTCAGGGGGCTGAGTAAGTAGTCAAAAAAATTACTTTTGATAGCAAAATATGCATTATCCCCTGTTGATGAGATACCTATAAACTTTGGCAATTCTTCTAAATATTGATGTAATTCACTTATGAATTGAAATGGATTTTCTAATGCGTTATCGATATTAAAAAACACCAGATCAGGTGATCTTTTTAGTATAAGATTCAGTGAGTTATCACGATCATCAGTCACTCCAACACATCTGAAATCCATGTAGTCTTCCATAACTTCTTTGATGTTATTGACGGAGTCATTATCCTTTTCGATGATCAAATAACTACTCATTGTCCGGTGATGATATTAAGGAGCACAATTTAAATATAAGGCACTGATTGGTGGTTTTTGTTTTCCGTAGAATAAATAGTGGAAAACAATATATACATGAGGGTTGTTGTATGTGAAGTTAAAAATAGATGTGTGAAATAGATGTAATATATATGGGAAAACCTTATGGATTTTATGGAGTGTCACTACCTCTTGTTTGTTGAGATGTTGTTTTTTTATTGGGAGAATAGGGTGTAGTAGATGAATAAATTTAGGTATTAATGTTATATGATAAATGGTGTTTATAAAATTGAAAATTTGTCGTATAACGAGTTAAAACAATGCTAATGGAACATTTCAAAAGAATAAATAATGAAAGAATTATTGGAAAAATTATCATCTTACAATATTTTTAATTATCTGTTTCCAGGGATAATATTTTCATTAATAGCATCAAAAATATCAGAATTGAACTTGATCCAATCTGATTATATGATTGGTGTATTTATGTATTACTTCGTTGGATTAATAATCAGTAGATTAGGTTCATTAGTAATAGAGCCAATGTTAAAAAAAGTGAATTTTTTAAAGTTTGCCAAGTATGAAGACTTTGTTAATGTCGCGGAAAAGGATAGAAAACTTGAAATTTTATCTGAAACCAATAATATGTACAGGACAATAATAGCAATGTTTTTATTATTAATTCTGGTTAAAATTTATTTTTTAATTGCTTCAAAATGGACATTATTAAACGATTATTGGAATTGTCTATTAATAGGACTACTTCTAATTATGTTTGTTTTTTCATATCGGAAGCAAACAAATTATATTACAAAACGAATTAAATCATCAAAATAATGGAACAAGTTTGTACAGTTGTTTTTTGGGATGTTCAACACGGACATTCAACTTATATCAAAACACCAAATAATAGACACATTGTTGTTGACCTTGGAACTGGAGATTATTCAGGGAAAAATATTGAATTTAGTCCATTACGACATCTAAAATATAGTTATGGAGTTAATCAACTGGATTACGTGATAGTTACACATCCTCATCTTGACCACATAGATGATATATTAAATTTCGATTTAATGGATCCTAAAATATTTCATAGACCGAGGCATCTAACAGATAACGAAGTTATGGATGGTGTTCAAGAAACGGATAAAGAAAAGTTTGAAAAATATTGTAAGATTAATGATAGATATAATTCACCAATAGGCCCAACCAGTATAGACAATACATCTAAACCTGAAAATTGGGGAGGACTTAAAATCCAATCATTCACACCATCATCTTGTAATCATAATAATTTTAATAATCATAGTATTGTTTTTGTCATTGAATTTGCTTCCACAAAAATTGTAATACCAGGGGACAATGAAAAATGTTCATATGATGAATTGTTAGAAAGACCTGGTTTTTTAACTGCTATCAAAAATGCCGATATATTGTTAGCCCCACACCATGGAAGGGAATCGGGATACAATGTTGACTTTGTGAATCAAGTTAATCCCAAATTAACTGTTGTTTCTGATGGACGATTTTGTGAAACAAGTGCTAATGCAAGATATTCTGCTAAAAGTAGTGGTTGGACTGTTCATAAAAAAAATGGGAGATCAGAAACTAGAAAATGTTTGACAACAAATTCTGATGGTGAGATTTTAGTGAGTTTTGGATATAATTCTGAAAACAGACCATATTTGTCAGTAACAATCGAATAAGGTAAATCTATAATAAAGTATTAGATGATAGTCGAGATTGTAGTAGATGAGAGCATTGTAATCCCCCAAATCTAAGTTGCTATTTGAAAATGTGAGTTTCGAAGTTGGCTACTATTCTTACGCAAAATATTAGCATTAAAACCATTGAAGTTAAATGGGAATAAAAAAGAAACCCTAATGAAGAAAAAAATTAAAATTATATTATACCCAGAAGAACACAAATCTAAGAATGGAGTATTTTTTGAAGACTTAATGCGTAACATTCTTGACAAAGAAGGATATATACTTAATCAAAACATTAATTTCACTGGTTTAGAAATAGACTTGTTAGCAAAACATAAAACGAGAAATGAAACATTAATTGTTGAATGTAAGGCGAAAGAGAAAGTAAAATCAACAGAGTTGAAAAACTTTGCTTTTAATGTAATGGATAAGGAAGTTGATTATGGGTATTTTGTTCATACAGAAGAATTAGATCATCAGGCAGCAGGATTGAGAGATGAGTGGAAGAATAAAGCAAAATATAAAAATTTAACATTTCTTGGTCCAGACAAAATAATTGAACTTTTAATTGATGCAAATAAAATTAAAACCCTTGATATTTCTAAAATTCCTAGCCAAGAAGCAATTGATGAGATTGTATTAGCTTATGCTTTTTTTGGAATTTTTTATATTATAATTCCTTATGATGGTACTAAGAAAACATTTTTTTATTTAGTTGATGCTGTCACAGGTCTGATATATAGTAATGTAAAGGAGTTGGCTAACTCAGACATATCAGATAATTTGACAAAAGAAAATATATTAAAAAAAGAAGTTAAGGAAATAGCAAATTTATCTTTTGTCGATTTAAACCAGACTAAGAAGCATGATACTACTCCAGAAATTCAAAAATTTACTTGTGATTACCCTGTAGAATTATCAAATTGGGTTGGCAGAAAACAAGAATTAAAGAATATAGAATTAAAAAACTTCAATGTTGTTTTTATAACAGGCATTGGAGGACAAGGAAAATCTGCGCTGGCTTCATATTATATACAGAATATTGTTTCATTCGATAATTATTGGGAATATTGGGATTGGAGAGATTTGAAAGAAGAAGGTAACCGGTTGCACACAAAAGTAATTTCAATAATTGAGCGATTGACACTTGGGAAAGTAAATCCAGTAAATATCAAAGACGAGCCACTTGAGATTTTACTAGAGATGGTTTTTAAATATCTTAAAGACAGAAAAATTGTTTTTGTTTTTGATAATGTTGATAAGTATATAGATTTAGAAGAATTTACATTAACAGGAGGATTAAAAACCTTATATGATTTTATAAAAAGATCTCCTCATTCTTCAAAATTTATTTTTACATGTAGACCTTCTGTGATGATTGCAGATGTTGATTTTTATCAAATAAAATTAGATGGTATATCGGAAGATGAGACAATAGAGTTATTCAAGAAAAGTGATATAAACTTTAAAGAAGAGGAGTTGGAGAGAATAGCAAAAGAAACTTATAAAATTACAAATGGACATCCACATTGGATTAAGCTATTTATAGGCCAATCATATAGTGGTAAAGAAGAACTATTTAAGTTTATTAAAATTGTTAAAGATAAAACCAATTTTAAAGAGGATAATTTATCAGCAATATATTCAGTAAATATATTAAATGCTATTTGGGATACACTCAATGATAATCAAAAAGTTCTTTTAAGAAGTTTAGCGGAGACCGTAAAAGCTGAAATAGAAAAGGATTTAGGTAAAATAGTTAATCCTGAATTAAATTATAATCGTTTTCATAGGGCTATGAAAAAATTAAAACGTTTAAATTTAATAGTAACAAAAGTGTTAAAAGATGAAAAAGATCAGTTAGAATTACATCCTCTTGTTAAAGAATTTGTATTACAAAAATATCCTCTTCAAAATGAACGTTCAAAATTTATCACACTATTTGTTAATTATTACGACAATGTAATTTGTGTTCTTAGAGAACGGCTTAATTGGAATATGTCATTTAAAGATTTTGAGCAATGGACAAGTAAAATTGAATTAGAAGTGAATAATCATGATTTTAAATCAGCTTTAATTACTTTAAAGGAAGTTGAGGATCCATTATTAACGGCAGGTTATTTAACAGAGTTCATAAGAGTATCAAACTTGATATTCTCAAATATTGATTGGCGTAATGCAGTTAGTGAGGAATATAGTTACTTTAATGAATTGTTAAAAGTATATATTACTACATTAACAGAGTTGGGTAGAACTGTAAAAGCAAACGACTTAATTGCAAAATATTCAAATACTATTCATGGAAAAGGTGGAAATTATATTAACTACTGTGAAATTAACTGTTATTACCATTGGTTTAGTGGAGATTATGAAAATGCAATAAAATGGGGAGAACGTATAGTTGAACTAAAAAAGAGTGAAAATGGCAATCATATAATTAATTCATTGGCACTTGCATGGCGAGATAGTAAGGAAGATAAGAATATTGATAAGGCTATTAAATTTTTTCTTGAAGGAGAAGATATCAAGGAAGTAATAAAACCGCAAATAATTAAGAATGAGTTAAATGGTCCTTTTTATGGTAATATAGGAAGGTGTTTATTTTTTAAAAAAGACTATGATAACGCTATAACATGCTATAGAAAATCATATCAAATGCTTGATAAAGAAAAGGTAACAGATACCGATATGAATAAAGGTTTTGCGTTTCTCTGGATATGTGAAGCTTTGTTTGAAAAAAAAGATTATAAATCAGCTTTATTTTTTGCTAAAAATGCAAGTCATTTATGGGAAAATATATCTCCTCCAAAAGCCAAAATTGCAAATAATTTAATTGAAAATATTAAGAAATTGTATGTGTCTCACAACAACATAAATACCTTGGGAGAAGATGAGATAAATGATTTTTGTAGAAAATGGATTAATAACTAAAGATACTAACTTTTTTTATAGGTAATGTTAATGACAGTGAGATGTCTATTAAGGTTTGTAAGTAGTAAACTTAGTATTAGGATAGGCATGTGGGGGCTAATCAATCTAACAATCCTTAGTTCATCTGATTTACTATTATGCTATAAAATAAAAAAACAAATAAATGAGTACATTCATAACAGGAAAAGACTTAGAAGAAAAATTGACAGACATTATATGGAACGCTAATAAGTATGTCATAATAATTTCACCTTTTATCAAATTGGATAATCATGTAAAAAGATTTTTGATAAACTTAAGGCTACCCATGAAGTCAATATCATATTAATCTTTGGTAAAAACGAAGGTTATAAACAAAAGAGTTTTAATAAGGATGATTTTGAATATTTTAAAGAATTTAAAAATATATCAATTTTATATAACAAAGATTTACACGCAAAACATTATTGTAATGAAAAAGAAGCCCTAATTACTTCATTAAATTTATATGATTACTCAATGATCAACAATATTGAATATGGAGTGCATTTCACCAGAAACATTCTCAATCCAACAGATAAATTATTTGATGAAACTAAGGAATTTACTGATGAATTGATTTTAGAGAAAAGTGAGGTAGTTTTTGTAAAAAAGCCACAGTATAAGAAAAAAATATTTGGGCTAACTAAATCATATCAAGATTCAACAGTATTATTTGATATATCAGATGATTTTTTCAGAGGTAGGAGATACGAAGTGAAATACTTAAAAGAATTTGATTACGAGGATTCTACTGATGTAGATAAACTTTACGAGACAAAACCTCAACGAGGTTCTGTAGATCTTAATTGGAATAAAAGAAAAAATGGTGCTAGAAATGTTTCTATAAAACATGGATACTGCATAAGGACTGGGGGTCAAATTCCATTTAATCCCCAAAGACCCTATTCTTATGATGCATATAAAACATGGAGTCAATTTGAGAATCCAGATTACGAAGAAAATTACTGTCATAGAACGGGACGTAAAAGTAATGGAAAAACAAGCATGAGACAACCTGTATTGTATTAGGGAGCTATTGCATAACTATGATTATTATCTTTAAGGGTTATTGGTTTTTAAAAAAGTGATAGAATTTAAATTATGAAACTTTATAAGATTATGAGTTAAACTGATAAGTATTTATTAATGAGGTTTGCTAATATATAAAACCCTATAGAATAGCTAGAATTCTTTAAGATTTTATTCATTAACAGTAGGTGTAAAATTTTTAAACCTATTAAAGACTTTTAAAAGATTGATAAGGTTTTCAAATCTTTCAGCCTGTACTTTGACTTTAGGAATTCTATCATGTTCAGATACATCCTCTTTCTGCAATTTTAATTGATTCTCTAAACTGGATTTAGCTTTTTTAAGATCATCTAACAAAGCATCAATATTATTATTATAAAGGAAATCAATAAGTTCATCGGTAACTTTATTTTTTTCATAAATGAATGAGCCCTTAGGAGCTGTAAGTTCGGTATTGGCCTTGAATATAAAAGAATATGTTAATCCGTCTGATGATATCTCAACTTCCAGATTTTGATCTTTATTTGAAATAATAGAATCCATGATATTTCAATTTTATAGAATTGATTTGCGTTTTGCTATGGCTAATTTTTTTCTTCTCACTAATTCGTAAATTGCATCTTCAACATCCTCGTTGTTGTTTTGTCCATTGAGTACTTTAGTTATGTATACAGAATTATGAGATTTGTTCTGCTTATTCACAACTCCTCTTTCATTTAAAATCTGTAAAACTTCTTTGCTGTATTCCCTCCCAATAACTTTTTTTATCTTATTTCTTTCCGATTTTGAAATCATAGTTAAACACTATTGTTTTTAATTTTTATAGTTCCTATATTGTTCCTATATTGATAATACAAAATAAAGGAAATATCCTATAAAAAACAAGGAAATATCCAATATAATTATGAGTCCGAAAGAGAAAATACGCTTATATATTGAGACAAAAGGTATTACCTTGTATCAGTTTGAAAAAATGATTGGTATTAGTCATGGAACAATGCGTAAAGGAAAAGACTTTGGAGTAAGTATATTGCCAAAAATACGTGAATATTTCCCCGATTTGAATATTGGCTGGTTAGTTTATGATGAAGGTGAAATGATTTTGGATAGGGAAGGAGTTGTTACTAATAAATATGATTTAGGACAGCATGATAAAGAAAATCTCATTTCAGAAGAATTAATCAAACTACAAAAGGAACTTATTAATGTACAACAAGATCTTATTAAGTGCCAAAAGGAAAATGCCAGTATGAAAAAATAATAAAGTAGGATTACTATTTTGAAGAATATAGTAACTGTTTATAAAGACTAGCTTTTGTTTAAAAAGTTCTTATCCTCTTTTTATTTATACTGCAACTACAATTCAATTTTTGTAAGGAATTTCTTATGAGGGTATTGTCTAATTCAATAATCATATTTGTGTTATTATTGAGATAATATCTTAAAGTGCCTTAATATCTTCCAAAGAAACTCTGCTTTAGAGAATAAACAAATAATGCTCGAACCACAAATAATTTTACTCTCTGTTTAAATTTTTTAAATATTGAAAATATGACCCCTTATAAAAGAAAAAAGTTGGAATATCACTCAAAATATCAAAACCAGAGAATTGACGAAATTTCTAAAAAGGTTTCATGGGCAAGAATATTTCCTAATTGATTGGTTTATTTATGATATTGGTTATTTAAGTAATAGTTTTTTGATTATAAATAGATTAAAATAAAAGGTTGCGCCTTACTTATTATATGGCATAGCCTTACTTTAAAGAAAAAATTAAATATTATTTTTTAAAAGTTTTGAGAAAATTAAATTTTGTCAAACAGTTTTTTTCTTTTAAGTTTGAGAATTGAAAACTAAGGTATTAGGGGGTAATTAACTTTAGTATTTTTACAAAAATGATAAGTAGATGATTATGTCTAAAGATGACAAAATCCTCCAATTAAAGTAAATAAAATAAATATACACAAATATGTTTAATTTAAAACCAATGCCTATGAAATAGTTATCAGCCTTCAACCAGAGGAAAGTATTGCAAAAGTAGTACACCTTGTAGTTTTTACAAAATTATAATGAGCTTAATGTTCAATTAACAAATTTAAATTATAAAAATCATGAAAAATACATTTTTAACATTCGTATTATTACTAACCGTTTCGTTTGCTTTTGCAACAAATGAATTGGAAAATATTTCAACTTTATCAAATTATAGTCTCGAAAAAAATGATAAGACAGATGGAAATATAATTGTTAAAACGGAAATTTTAGACAAAATTCTTAAAGATAATAAAGTTTTAGAATGTAGTATGGTTATAAATTATTATGATGTACATGGAGATCTTATAAGCACAAGACATTATTATACTAGTGGATCATGTGAATCTCTATTAGCTATGATGTAACTAATAGACTGAAAATTCATATGGAATATTGATGAACCTGTTAAATGCAAATTATTATTTAGCAGGTTCTCAAAATATTCAGCAAGAACAAGAGATTCGAGTTCTTCTAAACTTATGCTTTTAAAATTTTGAGATTTTAACTAATAATAAATAACTATGAAAAAAATTAAAACGAGTATACTTTTTATATTTATATTTTTCTCTGCTTTTTCACAAACTAAATTAGAAATTCATTATAACGTTTATTTTAATTTTGGTTTACCTATCGAAAAATTAGGGGTATTAAAAATTACTGAAAATAAATCACTATTCGAAATACAAACAAAAAATGCAAATTCAAGTCTTAAATTAAATGAAAATGGAGAATATACAAAGGTCGTTTCTTTTACAGAAAAGGGGTTTATTGATTCTTATTTTATAGATTTTGAAAAACAAATATTTGTATTAGAAGAAAATATATTGGGAGAAACTTATGTCGTTACAAGAGGGCTACATAATATTGATTGGATAGTTATGGAGAAAACAAAAAAAATAGGTTCTTTTGATTGTCAATTGGCTACAGGTGAATTTAGAGGTAGAATATATAATGTTTGGTTTACAACTAAAATTCCAATAATATCTGGTCCATGGAAATTATACGGTTTACCAGGATTAATTTTAGAGGCAACGGATAGTTTAAATCAAGTTCAATTTGTAATGGAATCTATTAAAACCATAGATGATCCAATAAATTTCAAATCATTAAAAGGAAGTAAAGAAATAACTTTTGAGGAATATGTTTATAAAAAAGAGAATTATAAAAAAGAGTTTTCAAAAAAAGTTGATTCAAAATTACCCAGAGAAATAAGAGGAGAATCTGTAATATCTAAATCAAAAGGCCTAGAAGTCTTTGACAATACAAATAATTAATATATTATTTTAAGAATACAATATATATTTTACCTAATAATTGCATTATCAGCTAATTATGCTTTTGCCCAAACTATTATACATGGTGTTGTAAGAGATAGTATAGGTAGTCACATCCCTTTAGTAAATGTATTTGTAACAGAAGAAAGTAATAATAATAAAGTATTTGCCTATACCTATGGTAATGAAGAAGGTAAGTATAAGTTGAAAATTCATGATTCAGGTGTTTTTACAATTAATTTTAGTGCACTAAGTTATAACACTGGTAAATCCACTATTATTATTGACAGTCTTAAACCTCCTAAAGAAATAACTCTTGACTATGTTTTAAATTATAAAAATTTAATATTAAGCGAGGTAATTATTCATGATAGTAAACCTATAATAATAAAAAAGGATACTATAATCTACAAGGTTAAAAATTTTATTAAAGGAAATGAGCAGGTTGTTGAAGATTTGCTGAAAAATATTCCGGGTATTAATATTGATTCTGATGGTACAATTAAAGCAGGTAATAAAGAAATAGAAAAATTGATGATTGATGGTGATGACTTCTTTGAAAAAGGGTATAAAATTCTTTCAAAAAATATGCCTCCAGATCAGATAGAAAATATTGAATTATTACAAAGATTCTCTAATAACAAGTTACTTACAGGAGTTGAAAAAAGTGATAAAGTTGCCTTAAACCTTGTTTTAAAGGAAGATGCTAAAAGAAACTGGTTTGGGAATATTAATTTAGGTTATGATATTACGTTTAAAAATCGTTATAATTTTCAAAGTAATTTAATGAATTTTGGCAAGAAGAATAAATATTATTTTTTAACTAACTTTAATAATATTGGTTATGATGCCACTGGTGACATCAACCATTTAATTAGACCTATTCGTTATGGAGAACCTTCAAGTATTGGTGATAATGAGAATGCGAATAGCTTACTTAGTTTAAATTCTGCTACTCCAAATTTCAAAGCATCAAGAACTAATTTTAATAGCGAAAAATTAGTATCTCTTAACGCTATTTTTACACTTTCAAAAAAAGTAAAACTAAAAACTCTGGGTTTATTTAATTGGGATATAAATGATTTTTATAGAAACCAGGCACAAGTATATGGAACAAGTGAAAATGGTTTTACAAATACTGAAGATTATCAATTACGGAAGAAAAAGTATATTGGTTTTGGTAAAGTAGATTTAACCTATGATATTTCAAAAACTAAAATGCTTGAAGTTACTTCTAAATATAATAATCAGGAGACAAACAGTGTAAGCAATTTGATTTTTAATGAAGAAGAAACTAATGAAAGGTTAAAAACATTAAATGAACTTTTTGATCAGAAAATAACTTTTACAAATAGGATAAAAAAGAATAAAGTTTATTTATTAACTGGAAGATATATTTATGAAAAAACACCTCAAGACTATAATATCAACCAGTTCTTTTATCAAAATCTATTTCCAGATATAACCAATACAAATAATGTAAGTCAATTAAGCGAAAACCAGATGCAGTTTGTTGGGTTTGAGTCACATTTATTAGACAGAAAAGAAAATGGAAACCTTTTAGAATTACAATTGGGAAATCAATTTAGAAAAGATAAATTACTTTCTTCATTTTTCCTTAAAGAAGATAGTGCTATTATAGAAACACCCAACGATTATCAAAATAATACTATTTATATTTCCAATGATTTATATTTTAATACTAAATATAGAATAAAAGTGAAAAATCTTGCTTTTACAGGTAAGTTGGACTTCCATCAATTAATCAATCAGTTAGAACAAAATAATATTACAAAACAACAACCTTTTTTTATAAACCCTAGAATAAGTTTTGACTGGGAAATAAATAAAAAGAATAAAATACTTGGATCTTATGCTTACAATATAACAAATTCAAAAATATTAGACGTTTATAGAAACTATGTATTATCGGATTATTGGTCATTTGAAAAAGGGACTGGAAATTTTAATCAATTAAATGCTTCAACATTATTTTTTAATTATCAACTTGGTAATTGGAGTGATATTTTTTTTGCAAATGCTTTTATAATTTATAATAAGAATCATAATTTTTTCTCTACTAATACTTTCATCACACAAAATTATTCACAATCAAAAAAAATAATAATAAATGATAGAGAAATGTTCAATATTTCATCTAACATGGATAGGTATTTTAAATCTATCTCATCAAATTTGAAACTTAATTTAGGCTATACAAAGACAAATTATAAAAATATAATCAATGATTCTGATTTTAGAGAAATAAAGTCAACAAATTATAGTTATGGTGTTGAGTTACGTTCGGGTTTTACTGGTGTATTTAATTATCATATTGGTACAAAATGGAAAACAAATCAAATTGAAACTACCATTGTTGATGCTTATACAAATAACACATCATTTTTAGATTTGTCTTATGTTTTTACCGATAAATTAAGTGTCTACCTTCAAGCTGAACGATATTATTTTGGCAATGTAGATAAAAATAATAATACTTATTATTTTGCAGATTTACAAGCCAGATATAAGTTTAAAGATAATAAGTTAACCTTTTCACTGTCAGGAAAAAATCTTTTCAATACTGAAAGGTTTAAAATATATACTATTGATGATATTAGCTCCACAACAACAGAATATAGACTTCTACCAAGAAACATACTTTTGAAAATGGAATATAGATTTTAAAAACGACACTAGTTCAATGATTACATTACTACTGAAAAGAAAAAACTTATATATGTCTGAGATTTTGTTATTTCACCTTTTTTGATAAATTTCTTAAATATATTTTAAAAAAACCTCTTTCTTTTGCATTTTTTATTAATTTCTTATCTCCACCATCTATCGCATCAAATATCTACAGCTCTTGTTTTCTCTTTCTGAAGTTTGTTGTTTAATTTACTTATTGAAGATACTCCTTTAAACGACTTTTTGATAACACGCTTTCTGTCGTCCCATCTTTTTCATTCACAAAATGTCTTAATGAAATGGAGGTGGTTTTCCTAAGATGACTTAACCTGAGAATAGCTGGAAAAGTATTATATTTCTTTTTTCTTCTGATTATGACAGATTACGGATATATAATTTATTCTTAAAGTCAAATTAAATTAGAAGAGTATTTATTTTGGTATTAAATCGTGATAACAAGCATGAAGACTTGGGCCAAAAATAGGACTTATTAACAAGGTTTCATTTAAATAAAAAATGGAACAAGCATTTTAAATAAATTTTATTAAAATCAAAATTTTATTAGCAATTAGAATATTTTTATAAATAATAGTGAAAATAATAGTAATTAAATCCAATTATATTCAAATAAATTCAATAATTATGGAGTCTAAAAAAAATTAAAATGTTGTACCTATGTTGTACCTAAACAAAAAAAGTTGAGAATGAATCCTCAACTTTCCTTATTTTATCAGTAGCGAGGAGCAGAATCGAACTGCCGACCTCCGGGTTATGAATCCGACGCTCTAACCATCTGAGCTACCTCGCCGTTGTTTTATCAAAAAATCAATAAAAATATTGTCAATTTTCGAGGTGCAAATATAAAAACAAAATTAGTTGCTGCAACAAACTTTTATAATTTTTTTCAAAAAAAAATTTTTTTAAAGATGAGATATTATATATATTGTCACTCAAAATATTTTAGATATGTCAGATAAGAAAAAAATTGAACTAGAATTTCCTATTCATGCATCTCCCTCATTCTTATATCAATATGTGTCAACACCGGATTCTTTGGGCGAATGGTTTGCAGATAACGTGAATTCACGTGGTCAGGTTTATACTTTTATTTGGGATGATTCAGAAGAATTAGCAAAAAGAATTTCCCAAAGACATGATGAATATATTAAATTCAGGTGGGAAGAAGATGATGATGACGATACATATTTCGAGTTTAGAATTCAGGTTGATGATCTGACAAAAGATGTTTCATTGATCGTAGTTGATTTTGCTGAAGAAGATGAATTGGATGAAACTAAAATGTTTTGGGAAAACAAAGTTTCAGATTTAAAGCATGTTATTGGGGGCTAATCAGATAAAACTATATAATTTTACCTCGAGTTAATCCCTCGGGGTTTTTTATTTCAAATATTACTATTGATGGTTGAAATTAATGTAAATGGTAAATTACTTCCTGAAAATGAAGTTAAAATAAGTCCGTATAACCGCGCTTTAAAATTTGGAGATGCAATTTTTGAAACATTAAAAGCAAATAAAGAAAATATATACTTTCTTGAAAATCATTATTTTAGAATTATGTCATCGATGCGTATGTTGCGTATGAAAATTCCGATGCATTTTACTTTAGAATTTTTTAAAACTGAGATTCAAAAAACTATTAAGGCAAATGGCCTAAAGGATATTTCAAGAGTAAGGTTTACTGTTTTTAGAAAGGATGGAGGGTTGTACCTGCCTGAGACAAATGAAATTTTGTTTATAATAGAAGTAGCCGATTTACATATTCCTTTATATACTGATTATGAGATAGAGATATTCAAAGATTTTTCTGTCTCTTCCGGAAAACTATCCAACCTGAAGACAAATAATAGAGTTTTAAATGTAGTAGCCAGTATTTTTGCCGATGAGAATGATTATCAAAATAGTATCTTGATTAATGAAAAGAAGAATATTGTAGAAGCTGTTAATGCGAATATTTTTTTGGTAAAAGAAAATGTGATTTCAACACCTGCTTTGAGTGAAGGGTGTGTTAATGGGATAATCAGGAAAAAGTTGATTGAAATGATTTCTTCAACAACCAGGTTTGATATTCGGGAAACCGGTATTTTACCAATGGAACTTTTGCAAGCTGATGAGGTATTTCTAACCAATTCGATTGTTGAAATACAAAGTGTAACTAAATATAGGAAGAAGAATTACGAAGTAAGAGTTGCAAGTAAATTACGTGATTTGCTAAGGGCTGAGATCAGTTAATTGAAACTCGGATTTTCAGGAGCATTAGCCCAAATTTGATAGATACCTCCAAATTTTGACATCTCATCTTTCCAAAAATCATCGTGACTTATCTTAAATAAATTGTTGAATTTATTTTCGGTAACAATCCACGAGTAAGTTGAAAGTTCATCTTCTAATTGATTGTTACTCCATCCACTGTATCCAAGGAAAAAACGAATGTCATTTTTTGAAATAGAATCTTCCTGCAATAATTCGGTTACAGTATCAAAATCGCCACCCCAATAAAAGCCATTTGTTATTTCTACACTATCAGGTATCAATTCCGGAATCTTATGTACGAAATAAAGATTGTCACTTGAAACAGGACCTCCATAAAAAATAGGTAATTCCGAATTTATGTCAGGAATGACATCTGTTAAAGTATATTCTGTTGGCTTATTAAAAATAAAACCTACCGATCCACTTTCATTGTGTTCGGTCAAGAAAATCACAGAACGATTAAAAGAACTATCATTTAAAATGCTAGGTTCTGCAATTAACAACTTCCCTTTTGAAGGTTTTACTTTTATCATGGTTAGGTTATAGATTTTAAATGTACAAAAAAATATCAAATAAAAAAAGACTGTTTATCAAACAGTCTTTTTTTTAACATTTGGTAAATTAAGATCTATTAATTTACTGCATCTTTTAATTCAGAACCTGGTTTAAAGCCAACAACTTTTCTTGCAGGTATTTTTATAGTTGCTCCGGTTTGAGGATTTCTACCGTCTCTTGCAGCTCTTTGTTTAACTGTAAAAGAACCGAAACCTACTAAAGCTACTTTATTCCCACCTTTAAGAGTTGATTTTACATTCCCCATAAATGAATCTAGTGCTTTTCCGGCAGCAGCTTTTGAGATACCTGCATCAGAAGCCATTGCTTCAATTAAATCTGATTTGTTCATAATTAAAATTTTAAATTGATTATTATTTATTTTCATTAAATGCTTTTCATAAGCATAACAAATATAGATTTTATAAGGGTTTGCGCAAGTTTTTGGATAAAAAAATCAGCTGTTTGTTGATAACTTAATCTAAATTGTTGATAAACAGAGGTGAAAAAGCTATTTTTTCTGCAATCCTTGTAAAATAAGGTGTTTACGACATACTAGCTTTTTCTGAAAAATTAAAACCATTTAAAAAACTTATTGTATCCATTTTCCGCTTTCCGGAAATTTTTAAAGATGTAATTTTTATAAACCCTTTCGCAACAGCAACTTTAAGTTCCTTTTTGTCGGTTATGATCTTGCCGGGTTCAAAATTATGTTCTTTTACCACTTTCTCAGCCTGATATATCTTTACATCAATTTCTTCTCCATCATTATTAATAATTGACCAACTTGCTGGGTAAGGTGACAAGCCTCTTATCATATTATATATATTGGTTAGAGAATCACTCCAATCAATTCTGCAATTTTCTTTATTGAGTTTTGGAGCTGATTTAAGATCTTTTTTTGGTTGAGGAATTGTACTAATTTTATTGTCTGCTATTAGTTCTGTAGTTTCGAGAACTAATTTACTTCCTGTTTCCATTAATTTATCATGTAATTCTCCTGCATTTTCAGTTGGGGATATTTCAATTTCCTTTTGCAGAATTATTTCACCGGTATCAATTTTTTCATCCAGAAAGAAAGTGGTTACACCTGTTCTGGTTTCACCATTAATAATAGCCCAGTTTATTGGAGCGGCACCCCGGTATTCAGGAAGCAGGGAAGCGTGTAAATTAAAAGTGCCATATTTTGGCATAGACCAGACTTCTTTTGGTAACATTCTGAAAGCTACAATAATTTGCAGGTCGGCTTGTAAATTCTCAAGTGTTTTTAAAAAAGAAGGGTCTTTTAAATTGGTAGGTTGAAGAACATTTAAATTGTGCTGTACCGCAAATTTTTTCACAGCAGATTGATTGAGTTTTCTTCCTCTTCCGGCAGGCTTGTCCGGAGCTGTAATCACTCCAACTATATTGTAATCATTTTTTAACAGAGTTTTTAAAGAGGCAACTGCAAAATCAGGAGTCCCCATAAAAATGATGCGTAAGTCTTTCATAAGATATTAAAGCTTAGTGAATTTATTTTGCGAAGTTAAGCCTAATGTGTTCTTTTCGAGTAGGAATTGTAGAGTTTTTAATATGTTTTTTTCATCAAAACTGAGCTGCGAAACAATTTCTTTTGAATTTAATTCATCATTTTTATTGAAAAGGTCTAAAATATTATTTGCAATTACCTGATAGTCAACAGTTACTTTGTTGTTCTTTAGGCAAACATCACAATTATTACATGGCTTGATCTTGTCTGTTTCACCAAAATACTGTAGTAATTGTACACTTCTGCAAATACTGTCATTTTCAACGAACCTGACAACTTCTTTTACTTTGTTGATCTTTAGGTTATTTCTCTTATTGATATTCTCAGAGATACGATTAATGACAAAATTATCTTCTCTAGGGACTAAGAATTTTAATTCTGATGTGTTTTTGTATGATTTGTAGATTAAAATCTTATCATTATCTAATTGATTGAGTATGGATACAACTTCTACTTTCCTTTTTTGAAATCTCTTTGCAAGAAAATACTCATTAATAGGTGTAAATTGCTCGAAAATACCTCCGTAATTTCTTAAAAGTAGTTTAACGAACTTATCTAAATTCGGATTTCTGTCCAGATAGGCAAACAAGGAATCATTATCGATTGTAATTTTCACAACCGATTTTTTATTAATATTTTGATCGAATTCAATTATATTTTCAAGTCCTAATGTGGTAAGAGCATTATAAGTTGACAGAACAGGTAATTTATATGCAGAACAAAATTCCTGTAAATTAAAAAGGTAATTTTTTTCAAAAATTTCACCCGGTGATATCTGGTAATATTTATTGAGATTCATATAAACATTTTTGCAAATATCAACAGTTGCCATTCCTTTTTTAAACATATTTTTAAAATCAAAAATAGTAGTGTTATTAAAGAGTAAAAAGGCATAAGATTCTTTACCATCTCTTCCGGCTCTTCCGGTTTCCTGTAGGTAATTTTCTATACTGTATGGTAAGTTAAGGTGGATTACCGTTCTTACATTGGCCTTATCTATACCCATGCCGAAAGCATTAGTGGCAACCATGACAGGCCTTTTTTCTGAGATCCAACTCTCAAAAGCTTCTTCTTTTTCATCGAAAGTTAGTCCGCCGTGATAATAAGAACTTTTAATGTTGTTCTTATTGAGGTAGTTTGAAATATTAACCGATGCTTTTCTGGTACCCGTATAAACTATAGCAGGTTCGTTGTTTTTTTGTAAGATATCAAATAAATTACCAAGGATATCTTCGGTGAATTTTATTCGGTAATTGATATTATTCCTGGAAAAGGATCTTTTAAAAACGGAGGGATTTATCAGATCTAAATTTTTAACAATATCTTGTAAAACAACAGGAGTAGCCGAAGCAGTTAAAGCTATGATATTTGCTTCAGGCTGAATTTTCTGTAAAGTATCTATCTTTAAGTATGAGGGCCTGAAGTCATGTCCCCATTCGGAGATACAATGTGCTTCGTCAATAGCTATTAAGTTGACACTTAATTGCTTGATCTTTTCCTGAATTAATTCCGACTGTAATTTTTCGGGAGACAGGTATAAAAATTTATAGTTGCCGAATCTTAAGTTGTCAAATGCTGTAATTGTATCGTTAAATGAAAGTTTTGATGTTACTGCAATAGCATTGATCCCCTTTTTCTTTAAATTCTCTACCTGGTCGTTCATCAATGCGATTAATGGTGAAATCACGATGCATACTCCTTCATTTATCAAGGTTGGTATTTGGAAGCAGAGTGATTTTCCCCCACCAGTAGGCAGAAGTGCAACAACATTTTGTTTTTTTAGAACAGTCTCAATTATTTCTTTTTGAGGTTTTCTAAAACTGTCAAAGTTCCAATACTTTTTTAAGATCTCTTCGGGTGAAGTCAAATGTTATAATTTTAGTTGATTATTACCCCAAATTAAGTGTTTTTAAAATAAACTCTACTCTATTATCTGTAGAACTTAATGGGATGTCTGTTAAGGTATATTCTAACTGCTTATAAGTGTTCTCCAGGTGATTATGTATAGCCATAGCCTGTTCAAAATCTTCATAACGCTCAGTGTCTTGTCTGTAGATCTTTTCCCAGGGAGGTGTAAGAAAAACCTTTGTATAGCGTAATGATATACTTTTATTGATAAACAGGTCATCATACTTTACTCCTAAATAATTTAAGTAGGCAGGAATATCAGGGATGCCCCTGTCGAAAAAAACAAATTTCTCTTCTGTTCTGTCTGCAAGGTGGTATTGATTTTCTCTTCCTTCCAGTAGCATTTCACTAAACATTTGCGGATCTTGTAAAAATAACTGTTCGGTACCTTTTTTACGTGCTTCTAAAGTTATTTCTCTCGAAATCTCAGGCAAACAAAAAAACCCAAGTTCTTTAAGAGCTTCAATAATTGTTGATTTTCCTGTTCCGGGACCTCCTGTTATGATGATTTTTTGTTGCATACCGTTAAAATAAAGTATTTTTCAAAATTAAGAAAATAATAATTGTAATTTTGCAGCTAATTTATTTCTTATGGGCATGGATAAAGAAGAGGAATTTTATAAGAAGTTAAAAAATAGTTTATTGGAAACGACAAAGTTTCCAACAGATTATTTATATAAATTTATTGTTCCATCTTCGGTTGAGAAAGTGAAAGCAATCGAAATGATGTTTGACAATACAGGTGCTGTAATAAATACAAAACCATCTAAAACAGGAAAATATACAAGTATTTCGATTTATGTAAAAATGAAGTCACCAGATGATATTATTAGGAAGTATAAAGAAGTTTCTAAAGTTGAAGGGGTTATTTCTTTGTGATTTTTTTAACATTGCATTTTAGAAATAAGAAATATTTTTGACCAAATTTAATTAGACTTATCTTTCCAGACTAAAATTTATATTGTTTGTAATTACTACCATGATACAAAAAATTTTCATTTTCAGCTTTATCTTATACACATTAACATCTTTTTCACAATCAAAAGATGAAATTTTATTTACTATAGATAAAGAACCTGTTTATACCTCAGAATTTTTGAGAGTGTATCAAAAGAATAAGGACCTGATAGTTGATGAGAACCAAAAAGATATTGATGATTACTTAGATATGTTTATTGATTTTAAATTAAAGATCAAACAGGCATATGACAATAAATTAGATGAAGACCCTGCTTTTAAAAAAGAACTGGCTAAGTATAGAGAGCAACTGGTTGTTCCCTATATGGGAAACAAGGAGGTGACAGAGAGTCTGGTTAGAGAGGCTTATGAAAGAACTGTAAATGAAGTAAATGCGAGTCATATTTTGATCAGGATTCCTCAAAATGCTAAACCTGCCGATACACTTGCTGCCTTCCAAAAAATATCTGAAGCATACAATAAAGCAACTAGTGGTATTCCGTTCGATCAGGTTGCCAAAGAATATTCACAAGATCCTTCGGTTGCACAAAATGGAGGTAATTTGGGTTATTTTTCTGCATTTTCAATGGTCTATTCTTTCGAGAATGCAGCTTATACAACCGAAATAGGTAATGTTTCAGAGCCTTTTAGAACACAATTTGGATATCATATTTTAAAAGTAAATGATAAGCGTCCATCAAAAGGTGAAATTAAGGTTGGACATATTTTTATTAAGAATAAACCTGAAGATTCTACTTATGCCGGTTCACAAATTCAGGAGATCTATCAAAAATTACAACAAGGTGAAGATTTTGCATTTTTGGCAAAAAACTATTCCGATGATAAATCGAGTGCACAAAAGGGCGGTGAAATGCCAAAATTTGGAACCGGAAAATTAATAAAACCTCTTGAAAATATTGCATTTTCTTTAAAAGATACAGGAGATGTTTCGAAACCATTCTCAACAAAATATGGGTGGCATATATTAAAGCTATTAGAAAAATATCCTGTTGCAAATTATGATGCTTTAAAAGAAAATTTAACACAACAAATCAAAAATGGAAACAGGGCTGTTGTTTTACATAATGCTTTTGCTGAAAAGTTGGAGGAACAATATAAAGTTGTTGAAAATAAAGAGGTATTAGCACAATTGTTTTTACATTCATTGACCGATGATTCACCTGATAAGGTTCTATTTACAATTGAAGATCGGAATTATACTTTATCTCAATTTGAGGATTATTTAAAAGCTAAATCCAAAACATCTTCCAAAGTTACTTTTGTTAATTTTAAATCGGATAAGATCATAGAGTATCATAAAGATCATTTAGAGGAAACAAACCAGGACTTTGCAGCAACTATAAACGAATATACAGATGGTTTGTTGTTATTTGATCTTCTTCAAAAAAATATCTGGGATGAAGCTGAAAAAGATTCAATTGGATTAGAGAAATATTTTGAAAATAATATTGATAAATACCAATGGAAAACCCGTTTAAATGTTGTCCTTGCCAATTGTACCAAATCAGATAAAGCTGCTATCGTAAGGGATTACATGATACAAGGAAAAAGTATAGACCAGATAAAAGAACAGGTAAATGAAGGAGCAACCATTCATGTGCTTTTTAGCAAGGCTATCGTTGAAGAGAACAGTAATAAACTACCCGAAGGTTTTGAAATAAAAATAGGAGTTTCACCTGTTATTGAAGAAGACAAAACACATTACACAATTGTTGATGTACGGAAAATAATTCCTGCAGAGCCAAAACAATTATCCGAATCCAAAGGCCAGGTTTTGAATGATTATCAAAACTATCTTGAAGAAGAATGGGTTGAGGAACTTAGAAATGAATATAAAGTAAAAATTAACAAAAGAGCTTTAAAACATTTAAAGCAGGATTTGAATGAATAAGAACTATATATATTATTTAGGGTTAATTTTGGGGGTTTTATCAGTTGCATGTGAGCAAAAGGCTGATGATGAAAATGCAATTGCCAGGGTTAATAAAACATATCTTTATGAAGAGGATTTTGTTAGATCTCTTCCCGACAATATAACAAAAGAAGACAGCGCTTTATTCAGGGCAAATTACATCAATTCCTGGGCTACGAAGCAATTATTACTTCAAAAAGCACAATTGAATATTGATGAGGAAGCATCTGAAATCAATGACCTGGTAAGAGAATACAGAACAGAATTGCTTATTGACAGGTATAAGGAAGCAGTTTTAAAACAGGAACTCGATACTGTCGTAACCTCTTATGATATAGATCAGTACTATGAAAAAAACAAAAACATTTATCGGTTGAATGAAGATCTTGTAAAAATAAAATTCATTTCTTTTCATAAAGACATTAATAAAAGTAAGGATTTGATCGACTTTTTTAAATCTAAAGATTCAACAGATTTTACTAGATTGATTGACAGGAGTTTAGAATTGAACTCTTTTAATTTTAATGATTCTATTTGGGTAAGATATCCTTCTGTTTTAAATAAAATTCCAATACTTAAGGAAACGGAATTAAAAAAGGTAAAATTTTTACAAAAAGAAGATTCATTAGGAGTATATTTGGTGACTGTTAAAGATGTGCTTTACAGGAATGAGATAGCACCCCAAAGCTATGTTAAAAATACTATAAAGCAAATGATCTTGCATAAGCATAAGCTGGAGTTATTAAAAACACTGGAAAAAACATTGTTGGAGGATGCAACAAAAAACAAACAATTTGAAACGATTAATAAGGATGATTAAAAAAATATTATTTTTTGTATTTATTGGCTTGGCAATTCAATTACAAGCTCAGGAAAAGGTGAAGATCGACGGAGTTGCCACAGTGGTAGGTAAGAACATAGTACTTGATTCGGAAGTTGATGCTTTTAAACTTGAAATGTTACAGCAGAGTGATGGAAAGGCCGATGTTAATGATTGTGATATGCTTGAAAAAATTATGCGTAGAAAATTATTGGCTCATCACGCGGTGATTGATAGTGTGGTGGTTTCTGAGGCTGAAATTAATCAGCAAGTGCAACGTAAGATTCAATACTTCTCTCAACAATTAGGTTCTGAGGAAAAAATGCTGGAATTCTATGGTTTCGAATCTATGAAAGACATGAACGAGGAGTTGTATCAGGTTGAAAAAGAAAATATGCTTATCAACAGAGAGCAACAACAAATTACTGCCGATATTGATATCACTCCCGAAGAAGTTAAAAGGTATTTTTATAGTTTAAAAGAAGAAGGAAATTTACCGGAATTCGGTTCTGAAATTGAACTGGCACAGATAGTATTGAATATTGAGCCATCAGAGGAGGAAAAACAACGTGTAATAGACAGATTGAATGAAATTAGAGGGCAGGTTGAACAGGGCGAAAGCTTTAAGATGAAAACTATTTTATATTCAGACGATCCAGGAGTAAGTCAAAATAGTGGTGAATATACGATTGATAGAAACAGTCCGTTTGTTAAAGAGTTTAAAGAGGCTGCTTTTAGTTTAGATGAAGGAGAAATGTCTGAGCCATTTAAATCCGATTTCGGTTATCATATCTTACAGGTAGAAAAAATTAAGGGAAAAGAAAGAGTTGCACGCCATTTATTGATGCAACCAAAGATCAGTGATGCGGTTTTGGATAAATCAAAAGACTCTTTAAATAAAATTCGTGAGGATATCTTAAAGCATGAAATTACTTTCGAAGAAGCTGTGCTAAAATATTCAAATGATAAAGATACAAGACAAAATAAAGGATTGATCGTAAACCCACAATCCGGAGATACACATTTTGAATTAACCAGGATGGACCCAGAGCTTTACTCAAAAGTAAGTAATTTAAAAGCTGGAGAATACAGCAGTGTTTTTTATGAAGAATCCCGTGAAGGGAAAAAAATGTTCAAGTTTCTGTTGTTAAAATCAAAAACGGAGGCTCATAAAGCAGATCTCGCTATTGACTTTGTAAAAATTAAAAATCTGGCATTGCAGAAGAAAAAAGAGGAAGAGATAGATGAATGGGTAAAGGATAAAATTGGAGATACTTATATTAAAATTAATAAAAAGTTCAAGGACTGTAAATTTGAAAATAACTGGACAAAAAATTAGGTAATTAGATGTCGGATGTAGATCAGATCAAAAAATTAGTCCAAAATCAACAATTATTAAAGCAGGAAATTGCCAAAATTATTGTTGGCCAGGAACATGCCGTAAACAGTGTTCTACTTTCGGTTCTTTGTGGTGGACATTCTTTGCTGATAGGGGTGCCAGGCCTGGCAAAAACACTTTTGGTACATACAGTTTCACAGGCTTTAGGATTAGATTTTAAACGTATCCAATTTACACCTGATTTGATGCCATCTGATATTTTGGGAAGTGAGATCTTAGATGAGAACAGGCATTTTAAATTTATTAAAGGCCCTGTTTTTTCGAATATAATTTTAGCCGATGAGATCAATCGAACCCCACCCAAGACCCAGGCAGCCTTATTAGAAGCGATGCAGGAGCGATCGGTTACTGTTGCCGGACATCATTATAAATTAGATAAGCCATTTTTTGTTCTGGCAACCCAAAATCCTATTGAGCAGGAAGGGACTTACCCTTTACCGGAAGCACAACTGGATAGATTTATGTTTTCAATTTACCTGGATTACCCAAGTTTCGAAGAAGAGGTTTTGGTGGCAAAAATTACTACAACGGATGATAAAGTAGAGGTCAACCCTATATTTAATGCAGAAGAAATTAATAATTATCAGCACCTGATAAGAAGAATTCCTATAGCCGATAATGTAGTGGAGTACGCTGTGAATCTGGTTTCTAAAACACGGCCCAATTCCGATAAGGCTACCGAACTCGTAAAAAATTATATAGATTGGGGTGCAGGTCCAAGGGCTTCACAAAGTTTAGTTCTCGCTGCAAAAGCCCATGCTGCAATTAATGGTAAATTTTCACCCGATATTGAGGATGTTCAGGCTGTTGCCCCCGGAATTTTACATCACAGAATTGTAAAGAACTACAAAGCTGAAGCGGAAGGAATTACCGAAAATGATATCATTAGTTCGCTTTATTAAATATCACATTTCCACTACAAAAAAACCAATAATTTTCTTGTTGCTAAATCGTTAATTATGTGTATCTTTGCACACCTTTTTGACGAGCTCAGATTCCAAAAAGGTTTTTTATTGATTAAGTAAAATCGCTCTTATTGATTTTTTTCGTGTAAGAATCTGAAAAACAATAAGATACAAAACAATTGTATATGTCATCATTACAAGAAAAATTAGAATTATACACAGCTAATGCTAAGGAGTTAGGTGTAGAAGTTGAAGCAGATCTGTTTAAATTGGTAACCAAAGGATTAGGGCCATCAATTTACAAAGAAGATGCTGAATTAGTTTCATGTTCACAGGAATCAGAACTTGAAACTGTAAAGAAAAATTTCCTTATCAAAAAATTAGGATTGGAAGACGGTGAGAAATTAGATGCAGCCATTGCTTCAGTTTGTGAAAAAATGGGTAAATCTAACAAGTCTAAATACCGTGCAATTTTTTACTATTTATTAGTAAAAGAATTAGGAGCAGAAGCTGTTTACGAAGTGGTAGAAGAAAAAGAGGAAGAAGCTCCAAAAGCAAAAAAAGAAACTGCTGAGAAAGAAGAGAAAAAAGAGGAAAAAGTTGTGGAAGAAGTGAAAGAGGAGGTTAAAGAAGAAGTAAAAGAAGTTGAAACTGTTGAAGCTAAAGATCCACAAGAATTTTTAGATAGTTTTGATTGGGAAAAATACCAGGAAGGTATTGAACCAATTGATGAAGAAGAATATTCTGCTTTTGAAAAAGCTTTGGAAGGAACTGTAGGGTTTGTTGAAGAAAGAGAAGTAATTGAGGGAACTGTTGTGAGAATGACAGATCGTGAAGCAATTATTGATACCAACTCGAAATCTGAAGGTGTAATTTCTTTAAATGAATTTAGATACAACCCACACTTAAAAGTTGGTGACAAAGTTGAGGTAAAGGTTGAAAAAGTTGAAGATAGTTCAGGCCAGTTAGTTTTATCTCATAGAAAAGCCAGAGTATTGAAAGCTTGGGATAGAGTAAATAATGCTCATGAAACCCAGGAAATCGTTACCGGTTTTGTGAAATGTAGAACTAAAGGTGGTATGATTGTAGATGTTTTCGGAATTGAAGCATTCTTACCAGGATCTCAGATTGATGTAAAACCAATTAGAGATTACGATCAGTATGTAGAGAAAAACATGGAATTCAAGGTTGTTAAAGTTAACCACGAATTTAAAAATGTTGTAGTTTCTCACAAAGCATTGATCGAGGCTGATCTAGCTGAACAGAAAAAAGAGATCATCAGTCAATTAGAAAAAGGCCAGGTATTAGAAGGTGTTGTTAAAAACATTACTTCTTATGGTGTATTCGTTGACTTAGGTGGTGTAGATGGATTAGTTCATATTACAGACCTTTCTTGGTCAAGAATCAACCATCCAAATGAGATCGTTGAATTAGATCAAAAATTAAACGTTGTAATTTTAGACTTTGATGATGATAAGTCAAGAATTCAATTAGGTTTAAAACAATTACAAAAACACCCTTGGGATGCTTTAGATGCTGAACTTAAAGTTGGTGATAAAGTAAAAGGTAAAGTAACTATTATCGCTGATTATGGTGCATTTATCGAAGTAAGCCCTGGTGTGGAAGGATTGATCCACGTATCTGAAATGTCTTGGTCAACTCACTTGCGTTCTGCACAGGATTTTGTAAAAATTGGTGATGAAATAGAAGCAGTTATCTTAACTCTTGATAGAGAGGATAGAAAAATGTCTCTTGGAATCAAACAATTACACCCTGATCCATGGGCTGATATTACAACAAAATATCCTGTAGGTTCTAAACACTCAGGAACTGTAAGGAACTATACTAACTTCGGTGTATTTGTTGAATTAGAAGAAGGTATTGACGGATTGATTTATATTTCTGACCTGTCTTGGACTAAGAAGATCAAACATCCATCTGATTTTGTAAAAATTGGTGAAAAGATTGATGTTGAAGTATTAGAATTAGATGTTGAAGGAAGAAAATTAAACTTAGGTCATAAACAAACTACCGAAAATCCTTGGGATAAATATGAAGAGACTTATACAATAGGTTCTCAGCATAGTGGTACTGTTAATGAAGTAAGCGGAAAAGGTGCAATCGTTTCTTTTGAAGAAGGTATTGAAGCATTTGTTCCTTCTCGTTTAACTGAAAAAGAAGACGGTTCTAAACTTGCAAAAGGTGAAACTGCAGAATTCAAAGTGATTGAATTTAGCAAAGAATACCGTAGAATCGTTGCTTCTCATACAGCAATATTTAAAGCTGAAGAATCAAAAAATATCAAGGCAGCTAAGAAAAAAGCAGAATCTGCTGAAAAAACTACCTTAGGTGATATTTCTGGTCTTGCAGATTTAAAAAAGAAAATGGAATCAGGTAAAAAATAATCTGAACTGTTTATAATTAATCAACCGCTCATTTCTTATGAAGATTTGAGCGGTTTTTTTGTACAAATTTTTGACTGAGGTTAATCGAAAAGAATTCCTCGAGGCTCTGCCTCGGGGTTTCTGCTTAAACCTCTCCTTGAGGAGAGGTCAAAACTGTAAAAACAGTTTTGGGTGAGGTGCAAATAAATAAATTTCGATTTTTGCACCTTTAGGTCAAAATG
>JBDLIB010000002.1:0-55040 GCA_039715085.1 Bacteroidota bacterium
CCATTAAAAAACAGGTCATTATTGGTTAACAGATCTACACCTTCACCGGTATTAATATGATCACCAATAATTTGCATAGCCTGATCTAATTCTCCAATAACTCCCTGATATATTATAGCTTGTGTATCAAACTTTGGAGTAATGATATCCGGATTAGTAGCCTCAGAATAAGGTACCATTCCAAAGATATCTGTATACATCTGATAATATAAACCCTTCATGATTAAACCAATTGCATAATATCTTTCATTTTCCAGGTCGCCTCCTTCTTTTACAAAATTCAAATATGTAGTCAATTTACCAACATAAGAAGCAGCCCAATTATACGATGCATCTGTATATCCTGAACTATATGAATAAGCCAAACCATCATTCCACCAGCTTCCACTATGGCCAAAGGTAAAGTGACCTGCAAAACGATCGGCATGTATTAATTGTGCTCTCCAGTATGGATAACGATTTGGAGCATAAAGTTCTATCTGTGTACCTGTAAGGAAATACTTTGCACTTACCTCATCAGAAGAGAAGGCATCAGGCCTTTCATTGATCTCATCAAAGTCTGAACAACCAACCGATAAAAATACCAGCATTAAAATCAAACTTATTTTTTTAATTAATATTTTCATAATCTTTTATTTAAAATTTAAGATTTATATTTAAACCTAAAGAACGTACGGTTGGTACATTATTTACAGAAATTCCCTGACCGGAAAGAGCTGTTCCCAAATTTGCCTCCGGATCAATATCATCAGCTTCTTTATGTAAGAAAAATAGATTTCTACCTATTAATCCAAAAGAAGCTCCGGCAAAACCAGAATTAGCCAGATATTCGCCAGGTAAATTATATGTTAAGGCAAACTCTCTAAGCCTGATGTTGGTTTGATCATAAACGTATTCAGAGCCAATACCAGAATAAGAACCCCAATATTGTTGAGAACTTATGTTTTCTGTATTTTGTACACCGGTTCCCTGATTGATCGCATCTACAACAACACCACCATCTCTATATAATAAACTTCTTTCTGATACACCTGATCCATCTAATCTAGATGAAGTTGAAGAGTATATTTCTCCTCCAAACCTTGCATCAATTAAGAATCTTAATGAAAGATTTTTATAAGTAAATGAGTTTGACAAACCACCTGTCCAATCAGGATTAGAATTACCCAAATATTCTGGAGAATTTGATGCTAAAGGTCTTCCTTCAGCACTTACCAGTAACTGGCCATTATCGTCTGTTTTCCATGTTGTACCATAAATATCACCTATACTACCACCTACTTCAGCTCTAATAGAAACATTTCCGCTATTGGTTGTATTTAGAACAAAAGAATCTAAACCATCAATAAGTTCAATCAACTTATTATCATTTTTAGAGAAATTAAAAGAAACATCCCATCTAAAGTCATCTGTTTGTACAGGAACTCCACCAATTAAAAATTCAACACCTTTATTTTCAACTTCACCTACATTTTCTCTAAAGTACTGATATCCTGTTGCTGGAGGTACAGGAACATCGAAGATCATATCTGTTGTATTGATCTTATATACTGAAAAATCAAAATACAATCTATTTTGGAAAAATTTACCTTCTATACCAAATTCAGAAGAAACAACACTTTCCGGTCTTAGGTCTGGGTTGAATTTAACTATTGGTGAATTAAGGGTTGTTAAACCTAAATATCCTTCAGATGGTACAGCAAAAGTTTGATATAACTGATAAGCATCTGTATCATTACCAACCTCTGCCCAACTAGCTCTTAATTTGAAAAGGTTCATAAAATCATGATCAGGATCAATAAACTTATCTAACAAGATAGAATAACTTACGGATGGATAGAAATATGACCTGTTATCAGATCCTAAAGTAGATGACCAGTCATTTCTACCTGTAACATCCAAATACATAAAATCATCATAAGACAAACTTGCAGAAGCATACAATGAATTTACTTTCTTAGTAGCAACCGGACTATGTGAATTTGTTTGAATATTTGTGTTTGACAAAAATGCCCTGGTAGGTATTTTAAATTGTTCCCCTCTTACACGCATCAACTCAGATGTTCTTATAGAAAGATTACCTCCAACTATTGCGTTTAAACTAAGGTTATCTGTTAATTCTTTATCAACTTTTAGTAAAAAGTCAGAATTAAATTCGGTATATTCAGTATTTTGATAAGTCACACGTCCATATCTTCTAAAATGATGTCCAACTTGTTCAACCACATCCGTTCTGATATTGGTAACATCACCACCAACTCTAACAAAAGCAGACAGCCAATCAGTAAATTGATAGTCAAGCTTGGCAAAGCCAATAAATCTACCTCTCCTTTCATCATTTATATCATATTCCTGAATCCAATAAGGGTTACCTAAACTTTTGCCCGTTCCAGTATAACTTATTACATCATAATCACTTACTCCAGAGATAGGATCATATAAAGCAGGGTTATCCATCTGGTATTTTTTCAGATCATTTGTAATAATATTTCTTGGCATATAATACACATAACCTAAAACTCCCTCTGATCCTAATTGCACTCTATTATTAAGTTCTTGCGTAAAATAAGTAGCTTTTCCGTCAAAACTCAATTTATCACTCAAATTAACCAAAGATCTTAAATTAAAGTTATGACTCTTCAATTCAGAATTTGGTAATATAGAAGTCGTTGCATTATTTGTATAAGAAAATCTTACACTATAATCATCACCTCCTTTAGATAATGACAATGTATTAATAATTTGTGTAGAAGTTTTAAAGTAATCCTCCACATTATCTTTTTGTGCTGTATAAGCTTTATTTTCTCCTGTATAGTACAATTGTTCAGAACCGTCTAATTTTGATCCCCATGAAGATCCCCCCATGGTTTCTAAACTAGAAAATGGAGCTCCATTATCTCCTTGTCCGTATTCATTTTGATAATCCGGCAAGAACATTGCATTACCCATTGAAAAATTGGAAGTTAAAGAAACCCCAAGAGTTTCATCCATTCTTCCTTTTTTTGTTGTGATCAATAAAACACCATTTGCAGCTCTTGACCCATAAAGTGCAGCTGCATTAGGACCTTTTAATACTGAAATTGATTCAACATCATCAGCATTAATGTCGGTAATACCACCACCGGTAACCGTACTGCTGTATACGCTACCACCGGAATCAGATCCTGCTGCGTTAATAGGAACACCATCCACAACAATAAGTGCCTGATTTGCTCCTGTTAAGGAATTGTTCCCCCTAATAGTTATTCTGGAGCCCGATCCTAAGCCACCTGATTGGTTTACATTAACACCTGCTACTTTACCTACAAGTGAATTTGCAACGTTGTAGCTTTTTACAGTACTGATCTCTTCAGAATCTAATTCTGAAACGGCATAACCTAAAGCTTTTTTCTCCCTGGTAATACCTAAAGCTGTAACAACTACTTCATCTAATGCCTGAGCATCTTCTTCTAATACCACATTAATTGTAGTCTGATCACCAACTGTAACAGTTTGTGATGCCATCCCCACAAAGGAAAAGTGCAGAATATCACCTTGATTTACTTCAATGGTATAGTTTCCATCGAAGTCTGTTTGAGTTCCGTGCTGCGTACCTTGCACAACAACACTTACTCCCGGTAATGCGTCACCGGAGTCATCTTTTACCATACCGGTAATTGTTTTCTCTTGTGCCATCATATTAATTGATAACATCAATGAAAAAACCCACAATAATAATTTAATCTTATTTTTCATATTTATTGAGTTAATATTATTCAGATCTAAATTACGAAAGTTAATATTATTAACAAAAATTTAATATACCAACAACACATATTTATCAACAAACGACGTTATTTTAGAGATTAAATTTTGAGCAGTTATTGATAATATTATTAGATTTGTCTCCAAGCATTCAAATATGGATAAAAAACTGAATTTCAATTTTAAATTACCGCTTCGTTATCATATTATTTTTTGGCTTGGATATTTTATTTTTAATGTAATAAGATTTGGTAGTTTAAATGATGATTATTGGTATTCAGTGAAGTCAAATCTATTGGTTGAATTTCCTTTAAATATCATTATTACATATTTCACCATCTACTATTTAATTCCAAAATATATTCTCAAAAAAAAATACATCCAATTCTTTTTCTACTTCACCTCTTCCCTAACTTTATTTTATTTTCTAAAAACCGGATTAACATATTTTTTAGTTACTAAAAATATTTGGCCTGAAGAAGAAGGCATACGGAAAGCATTTACATTTAACCATATTGTTGAAGTTACTATAGGCTATATCTATGTTGTCACCTTTGTATCAGCAATTAAATTAACCTATGACTGGATCAACGAGAAAAGAAGAAATGAAGAACTAAAAAAAATACAATTACAAACCGAATTGAATTTTTTAAAGAACCAGATTCAACCTCATTTTTTCTTTAACACCTTAAATAATTTATACGCCCTGGTAATTGCCAAATCTGATACAGCACCTGATGTTGTTTTAAAACTCTCAGAAATTATGCAGTATGTATTGTATGAAGCAAAAGAAGCTAAAGTTAATATGCTGAAATCTTTAAATTATACCATGAATTATTTAGATCTGGAAAAAATTCGATATGGTGATAAAGTCAAATCCAGCATAGACATAAAAGGAAATATTGACAATATTGATATTCCGCCTTTATTATTCCTGCCATTTATTGAAAATTGTTTTAAACATGGTACCCAGAATAATAATGACATTATAGTAGAAATTTACTTTGAAATTACAGGTAATTTCGTTTATTTTACTGTGGAAAATACTTTTGACAATCAAAACATAACACCTACAAACCACGGTATTGGTATTCAGAATGTTAAAAGAAGATTACAATTATTATATCCGGGTAATTTCATGTTAAAAAATGAGATTAAGGAAAATAAATATATAGTTAATTTAAAGATACCTGTTGAATGAATATTAGATGTATCATAATAGATGATGAGCCTTTAGCGATCAAGGTAATTGAATCTCACTTAAAAGAATTCCAAAATATGGAATTGATAGGTACATTTAATAACCCTATTGATGCTTTACAGACTATTGAAGAAAACAATTTAGATGCCGTTTTTATTGATATTAGCATGCCAAAGATGAATGGTTTAGATTTTATTAAAAGTATTAAATCAAAGCCTCATTTTATCATTACATCTGCATTTCGCGAATACGCAGCCGAAAGTTATGAATTAGATGTTTTAGATTACCTGGTAAAACCTATTCCTTTCAACAGATTCTTAAAATCTATCGATAAACTTAGACAACATATTTATCAAGATAAAAATATTGACATTGAACCTAATGAATCTGATAAATCTTATATCTTCTTAAAAGTAGAAAAAAAATTAGTTAAAGTAAAATATGAAGACATCTTCTATATTGAAAGTTTAAAAGATTATATCAAGGTTTATACTAAAACAGGCAGCTATCTGGTTCATAAATCTCTTAGCAGCATTACTGAAGAATTACCCGGTGATCAATTCTTAAGAGTTCACCGTTCCTTTACAATTGCTTTGGATAAAGTGCAATTAATCGAAGGAAATTCTGTGCAGATTAATAACAAAAGGATACCTATTGGCCGAAAGTATGTTGAGAACACAAAAAGCACAATATTAAAGGATTAACTTCAAATATAAGGGCTATTCAATCATAATTTTAAATCTTAATATAAATATCAAGTTTTATTTTTCTATTTAGTCATTAGATGTAAGCTTTTAACTTCTGTCATTTTCTCTTATCTTCGTCATCTGAATAATTAATTGAAACGTGTGAAAAACCTTCAATATCTTAACAAATTCTTTTATAAATATCGTTTCCGCTTGATATTAGGGTTATTGATAACAATTGCTTCAAAAATATTTGCCCTGCAAATTCCAAAATTAATTAGAAATTCACTTAATGCAGTTGAAGATTACAACAAAAATATCATAACAGACCTTGGCACAGTTAAACATGAATTATTCATTAACATACTATACATTATTGGTGCGGCAATTTTAGCCGGCTTTTTTACATTTTTGATGCGTCAAACACTTATTGTAATGTCGAGATTGATCGAATTTGACCTTAAAAATGAGATCTACCATCAATATCAGGAATTATCACTAAATTTTTATAAAAAGAATCGAACAGGCGATTTGATGAACCGTATCAGTGAAGATGTCGGAAAAGTAAGAATGTATTTTGGACCTGCAATTATGTACACAATGAATATGCTGGTATTATTCGTTGTAGGGATAACCAATATGCTTCAAATTGATGTTAAACTTACTTTATACACTTTATTACCTTTCCCTGTCTTATCTGTATCGATCTATATTCTCAGTAGAGTAATTCATGAACGCAGTAGCATTGTACAGCAATATTTATCAAAATTAACGACTTTTTCTCAGGAAATATTTTCAGGGATCAATGTCGTTAAAGCCTATAGCATTGAAAAGCAAACTCTGGCTGATTTTGAAAAACTGACCTCTGACAGTAAGGAAAAAAATATTTCTCTTTTTAAAGCACAAGCTCTATTCTTTCCTTTAATGATCTTACTTATTGGAATAAGTAATATCTTGGTGATTTATATAGGTGGGATGCAGTATATAAATGGAGAGATCCAAAATATTGGTACTATTGCTGAATTTATTATTTATATAAACATGCTTACGTGGCCTGTAGCAGTTGTTGGTTGGGTTACTTCAATTGTGCAACAGGCAGAGGTATCGCAAAAAAGAATTAACGAATTCTTACACGAAGAGCCTGAGATTCAAAATACTCAAAATTTACCTTCGAATATTGAGGGAGATATTAAATTCAAAAATGTTAATTTCACTTACGATGACACAAACATTACTGCATTACACGATATAAGTTTTCATATAAAGAAAGGAAAGACACTTGCTGTTTTGGGTAAAACAGGTTCGGGTAAATCGACTATAGTTAATCTAATTGCCAGGCTATACGATACAGACAAAGGGGAAATTTTAATAGATGATATTTCGATAAAAGAAATCAATTTATATTCGCTTAGGAATAGTATTGGTTTTGTACCTCAGAACGCATTTTTATTTTCAGATTCTATCAAGAATAATATAAGAATCGGAAATGAATATGCTTCAGATAAGGAAATAGAAGAGGCTGCAAAAAATGCATACATAGACCATAATATCCAAAACTTCAATAATAAGTATGAAACTTTGGTTGGTGAACGTGGCGTGACATTATCTGGGGGGCAAAAGCAAAGAATCTCAATTGCCAGGGCATTACTTTCAAAACCTAAGATCTTAATTTTAGATGATTGTCTTTCAGCTGTTGACACAGAAACAGAAGAGATTATCCTAAAGAATTTGGAAAAAGAAAGTAAAGATAAAACGACAATCATTGTAAGTCACAGAACTTCCTCCGTAAAAAAGGCCGATCAGATAATTGTACTGGAAAAAGGTATAATTATTCAAAGGGGCTCTCATGAAGAACTAAAAAAGCAAAAAGGATATTATCAAGATATTTATAATCAACAACTTGAAGAGAAATCAACAAATAGTCAATAAATTCATAAAAAAGTATTAAAATAATTGTTGCATACTTCATTTAATTTTATAGATTTGTCCATATATATCATTAAATAAATTAATATAAAAAGAAAAGAAATATGAGCGAAAAAGGGTTTATCGAACAAGAAGAGATTTTTTCTCAGGTTTTAAGAGCAGGTCGAAGAACTTACTTTTTTGATGTGAGAGAAACCAAAGCAGGTGATTATTATTTAACAATTACTGAGAGTAAGAAATTTACTCATGAAGATGGTTCATTTCACTATAAAAAACACAAGATTTACTTATATAAAGAAGATTTTGATACATTTAAAGAAATGTTAGGCAGTGCTACTGACTTTATCGTTAATGAAAAAGGGGAAGAGGTAATCTCTGAACGTCATCAAAAAGATTTTCATAGCACCAAAGAAGTTCATACTAACGGAGAAACTCCTGAGGATAGTTCACCTGATAGTTTTACTGATGTAAAGTTTGAAGATATTTAGGACTAGTCAATTAAATCATATCAAAACCGCTTTTTTTAAAGCGGTTTTTTTTATACAAATGATCATATTTTTAAGAAAAATATAATCAGACCATTTTAAATTTCTGACTTAGTTTTAATAATTTAGCTTTATTAGTCTCAAAAAATAGTTAAAATTATGTACTAACCTCAGATTCAGATTTCTATTTTCTTTTGCAAATATGAGGCTATGTCTCAATTTAACACTTCAATTGAATTGTAAAAATCAATTATTCTGAAAGACTCCTACTCCATAATTTAAGAGGAAACCCTTTCTTATCATAACAAATTCATAAGACCGAATTCTTATCATAAAAAAAACCTCTGACTGAAGTCAGAGGCAATTGAATTTATTTTATCTATCGGCCTAAAGCATAAAACTAAAAGCTTACAGCATTTATTTCGCTACATTAACAACCCTGGTTTCTCTAATCACAGTTACTTTAACCTGACCCGGGTAGGTCATATCATTCTGAATTTTCTGAGTGATATTAAATGATAGTTCGGCTGCTTTTGTATCATCTACTTTTTCACTTTCAACAATCACACGTAATTCTCTACCAGCCTGAATTGCGTATGCTTTTTGTACTCCGCTAAAACCAAAAGCTACATCTTCCAGTTCTTTTAATCTTTGAATATACGAATCAATAACCTGACGCCTCGCACCCGGCCTTGCACCTGAAATAGCATCACAGACCTGGATAATAGGAGCGTACAAGGATTTCATTTCGATTTCATCATGGTGAGCACCAATTGCATTACAAACATCAGGTTTTTCACCATATTTTTCAGCCCATTGCATACCCAGTATTGCGTGTGGCAACTCTGTATCTGTATCTGGAACCTTACCTATATCGTGTAATAACCCGGCTCTTTTGGCAATTTTTGCATTTAATCCCAATTCAGCAGCCATAATAGAACATAAATTGGCAACTTCACGAGAGTGCTGCAATAAGTTTTGTCCGTAACTTGAACGATATTTCATTCTACCTACAGTTTTAATCAATTCGGGATGCAAACCGTGAATTCCCAAATCTATTACTGTACGCTTACCAATCTCTACAATTTCCTGCTCAATTTCTTTGGTAGTTTTGGCTACAACTTCCTCAATTCTTGCAGGGTGAATTCTACCATCGGTTACTAATTTATGAAGTGATAAACGTGCTACCTCTCTCCTCACAGGATCAAAACAGGATAAAATTATCGCCTCGGGAGTATCATCAACTATGATCTCTACACCTGTTGTAGATTCCAAAGTACGAATATTTCTACCTTCTCTACCAATGATCCTACCTTTTACATCATCATTATCCAGGTTGAATACAGATACAGAGTTATCAATTGTTTGTTCTACCCCTACCCTTTGGATCGTATTAAGAACTACTTTCTTAGCTTCCTGCTGTGCAGTAAGTTTGGCTTCTTCTAATGTATCCTGGATAAAAGCCATAGCATCTGTTTTGGCTTCTTCTTTTAATGTTTCCATTAATTCCAGTTTAGCATCATTTGCCGATAATCCGGAGATAACCTCTAACTGCTGTACCTGATTTTTATGAAGTTTATTAACTTCTTTCTTTTTCTTTTCAACGAGATCAAGCTTGTGATCAAAATCTATCCCTTTATTCTCTAAAGATTTAGTGAGTTTCTTGTTTTTATCAATTTCTAATGATACGCGTGATTCTTTCTCTCTAATCCTTTTTTCTGCCTCACTAATTTTTTTATCACGGCCAATTATTACTTTTTCATGCTCTGATTTAAGCTCGATAAATTTTTCTTTTGCCTGTAAGATCTTGTCTTTTTTGATCTGTTCCGCTTCGGTCTTTGCTTCTTTGAGCATTGTAGAAGCCTGCTTCTTAACTTTTTTAATCGTCGAAGAGGCTCTATTTTTTTCAATCACTTTGGCTATAGCAAATCCTACACCTAAAGCTAATATTCCTACTATTAATGTTATCAAATCCATATATTTATTTATAAAAAAAAAGCCCACATCAGTTCGGTTTATTAAAACTCCTGTAAACAGGTTTAGGACTAACTTATTGGTCAAGGATCCGTTCTATGACGGCATGCTTTCGCAATAAAAACTCATCCTTTTTAATTGAATAGTGTTGAGTTTTTCAAACAATTAACTAATGTAGGCAGTACGGTTATTAAAAGAACGTTATTTTAATCGAGAATCTAATATATTATTAATCTCGCTTAATTTTTTTTCAATATTTTTTGTATCCAAGTCGCTATAAATACTTTTTACCTCTTTTTGAGCTGCAAACTGTAAAGCACACATTGCTAAGACGTCTTGCTTATCTCTCACTTCATAATTTTGCTCAAAATTTTTCATGAGCTCATTTATCTTTTTAACCGCTTTTCTAATCCCTTCTTCTTCACTTTCACTATTTATAGTCAGCGGATAAACTCTATCACCTATGGTTACTTTTATTTTTAAATTATCGTTCATACTTAAATCAATCGCTTAACTGTATAATACATCTATCAATTTCACGAATTAAAGTATTTATTTTGAGTTTAGTAACATGTTTGTCTCCTTTGCTGCCTACAATGGTGTTTGCAATTTTCAATGATTCCTGTTTATGCTGTAAATCATTAATAACCTGTTGTTGATTATTTACTTTTCCTTTAAAATTTTCACATTGCTGCATTAAATTAATATTTTCCTGCTGCAATGTATCTAATTTTAAAAGCAGTTTTGAAACTTTATTTTCAAGTAAATCAACTATTTGCACTAAATCACTCATCTATTCAAAGAATCAAACATATTGAACAAATTTACTATACCTGTTACAATAATACAACTCTTTTAGCTAAAATTCAATAAAATATATTCAATTACTTGATAAATAAACATTTAAAAAAAACTCAAATTTTTCATTTTTTTGTGTCGTTTCAAATTATTATTTTAGCGCGTCTATGCAAAAAAAAATTATTTTTTTCTTATTCATAAGCATTTCAGGCTTATTGAACTCACAAAATAAATATCCAACAGATTATTTTATTCATCCGTTGGACATACCACTGGTTCTATCAGGTACTTTTGGTGAATTAAGGAGCAATCATTTTCATGCGGGCTTAGACATTAAGACCCAACAACAAGAAGGATTAAAGGTTATTACATCTGGCGACGGATATGTTTCTCGTATAAAAGTTTCTCATTGGGGTTATGGAAAAGCATTATATATAACCCATCCCAATGGTTACACCACAGTTTACGGGCATCTCAAAAAATTTTCACCAGAAATTGAGGCATATGTCAAGAAAAAACAATACGAAAAAGAAAGTTTTACTATTCAACTATACCCAAAATCAGACGAATTAAAAATTAAGCAAGGTGAACTGATCGCTTACAGCGGAAATAGTGGTAGTTCCGGAGGCCCGCATCTACATTTTGAAATACGTGATACAAAAGCAAACCCTATCAATCCTATGCTTTTTGGAATAAATATTCCTGACCATAAAAACCCAACTATTAAAAATGCTGTTGTGTATGCAGAGACTGATACTTCACATGTGAATAAATCAAACAATTCTGTTGAACTTGTATTTCATCGGGAAAAAAATGGAGATCTGCTGGCAAATAAAGTCTATGCTTATGGAAAAATTGGAATTGGAGTTAATGCGATTGACAAACTTGATGGGGCTATTAATAACAACGGTATCTACGACCTCCAAATGGATCTTAACGGGAAAAAAGTATTTCGATATACAGTAGAAACTTACTCCTTTGCCGAATCAAGATATATCAATGACTTTATTGATTATGAACGATTTGCTTTAAAGAAACAACGCATGCAAAGATGCTTTGTAAAACCTGCCAATAAATTAAGTATTTATAGAAATTTAACCAATAGAGGCTATATAGACATTAAAGATAGCTTAGATTATAAAATCAAAATCACCGCCAGTGATTTTGCAGGTAATAAGACAAATTTAATTATTCCTATAAGCGGCAAGAAAGACAGTATCATCCATTTTAAAAAGATCAAAAAAACTCCCTATCACTTTAAGGCAAATCAATTCAATAAAATCAGTGATAGTGTAATTGTTGCAACCTTTCCTAAAGGTGCTTTTTACGATGATTTTTATTTTGATTATTCCTATAGAGATGGTGTAGCTCAAATGCATAATAATACGGTTCCGCTTCATAAAAGCTTTACCATGTCTTTTGATGTCTCCAAATACGATCCGGAAGATGTAAAACACTTATTCATCGCTCGTAAAAATAAATATGGACGCTTGTACTATTCTAATACCAAACTAAAAGACAATAAACTTTTTACTTCCAGTAAAAATTTAGGTAATTATACCTTAGCTTCTGATACTGAGGATCCTAAAATAAGCGCTTTGAATTTTAAAGATAAACAATGGCTTTCTAAACACAGGTATTTAAAAGTAAGAATATCTGATAAAGGATCAGGAATAAAAAGTTATAGAGCAGAAATTGACGGAAAATGGGTCTTGATGGAATTCAAACCAAAAAAAGGGTATTTGATGTATGATTTTAATGATAAAAAAATATCTGAAAACAGTGAACATACTTTAAAAGTAAAAGTTATTGACAATGTAAATAATTCCACTACTTTTACAGCTACATTTTTTAGAAAAGAACAAAACAATTAAAAACGTTGAAAACAAAATTTTCATTTTTATTCTTCTTTATAATTTTTATTCATTTTGCCCAGTCTCAAAAAGCAGTTATTACAGGAACAATAACAGATGAAAATGGCAACTTTATTGAAAATGTTTCTGTTTCTTATGAAACTTCAGGTACTTCAACAGATAAAAATGGAATTTACAGGTTATCAGTTCCTGCAAATAAATCTATCTCTATAAAATTTGGTCATATCTCTTACAAGGAAATATCCAAACGCATAAAAATTCCAAAAGGTAAAACCTTGCATTTTTCTCCAAAATTAAAAGCAAAAACAGAAGAAATTGAAGAGGTTGTTGTAAAAAACAAAAAAACAAATGCCGAAGGGATTACAAAAATAAAAACCGAAGATATCAAACAAATACCAAATGCAAATCAAGGTGTGGAAGGAATCTTAAAAACCTTACCGGGAGTAAGTTTTAATAACGAACTGAGTACCGCTTATAATGTAAGAGGCGGAAATTTTGATGAAAATTTAGTTTACGTAAATGGTATTGAAGTTTACAGGCCTTTTTTGGTAAGATCGGGGCAGCAAGAGGGTTTGAGTTTTGTAAATACAAACATGACACAAAGGGTGGATTTTTCTTCGGGTGGTTTTCAAGCCAAATACGGTGATAAATTATCTTCAGTTTTAGATATAGCTTACAGAAAACCAAAAGATTTCGGAGTTAAACTGGAGGCCAGCCTATTGGGTGCCAGTGCAACTTTGGAAGGTAATGCACTTGATAATAAGCTTTTGGCTATAGCCGGAATGAGATACAGAAATAACAGTTTGATAGTAAATTCAAAAGATACTGAAACCAATTTTAAACCCAGCTTTACAGATATACAAACTTTTTTATCCTATCAGTTCAATCAAAAATTTATTGTAGAGTTTTTAGGAGTCTACTCGGAAAATAAATATGATTACCAACCAATAACCAGAAAGACAAATTTTGGAGGCATTTCAAATCCCAAAGCATTGGTTGTTCACTACAACGGACAAGAAAAGGATAAATACAATACGCTTTTTGGAGCTTTTAAAGGAATTTACAAAGTAAATGATGACCTTACGTTAAATCTATCTACTTCGAGTTATTTCACCAAAGAGCAGGAACATTTTGATATTTTGGCTCAATATGGAATTGGAAATCTAAACTCTGATTTTGCTTCCGATAATTTTGGGGATGTAGAATTTATCGAAGCGATTGGTTCTCAATTAGATCATGCGAGAAATGATCTGGAAGCAAAGATCTCAAATATAGAATTTAAAGCCAACTGGCGACAAGATAAAGACCTGTTTGAGATTGGTGTAAAATTTCAAAAAGAAAATATAAAAGATCAGATAATCGAATGGCAGATGATTGATTCTGCGGGTTTTGCAATACGCCCTCCTTATCTTATTCCCGGAAATGACGAACCTTATGAAGCTTTTACGGGACCGATCATACCCTTCCAAAATGTAAGAACAAAAAATAATATTACAACCAACAGAATTTCCGCTTTCGCTCAATGGAGTAGAAATTCTTATCTAAATGAACATAAAATCTGGATGAATATTGGGGTTCGGGCTCAACATTGGACCATAAAAGGACAAGAAATTGAAAGTAACAACCAGACTGTAATTAGTCCACGTGCACAATTTGCAATTAAACCCGACTGGGATAAAGACATGTTATTTAGGATATCGGGTGGCTTATACTACCAACCTCCTTTCTACAGAGAACTTAGAGATTCATCAGGGATTGTACATCCAGAGGTAAAAGCGCAAAAATCTATTCATTTTGTAGTAGCTAATGAATACAGTTTTAGAATGTGGGACAGGCCATTTAAACTCACAAGTGAAGCGTATTACAAAAACCTGTCGGATGTAAATCCATTTACCGTAGATAATGTAAGAATCAGATATAGGGCAAAAAATAATGCTGTAGCCTACGCTGCCGGAATTGATATCCGTTTAAATGGTGAATTTGTCCCCGGAACAGAATCCTGGTTTAGTTTCGGGTATCTAACAACAAAAGAAAATATTGATGACCGTGGTTTTATTTCAAGACCAACAGACCAAAGATTAAAATTCGGAGTACTTTTTCAGGATTATGTACCTACCATTCCAAATTTCAAAATGTATTTAAATATGGTGTATAACACTGGTGTTCCCGGCGGTTCTCCATCTTATGCCGATCCGTATTTATACCAAAATCGTTTAAAAGATTATTTCAGATCGGATATAGGAATTTCCTATGTATTTGTAGATGCACAAAACAGGGCTACAAAAGAATGGCAGGAAAATTTTAAAGAATTGTCTGCCGGCATCGAACTCTTCAACATGTTTGATGTACAAAATACAATTACAAACACATGGGTCAAAGATATTTCTACCAAACAATTTATTGCTGTGCCTAATTACCTTAGCGGAAGGGTTTTAAATGTAAAAATAGCAATGGCATTTTAAAAATGCTTAAGGCTTTAAGCTTTAGGCTTTTGGCTTCCACTTAAAAAAATATTGATCTTCATTGTATCATTGCATCATTAAATCATTGCATCATTATCACATTATCTCATTATCTCATTATCAAAATTAAACCTTTTCTTATCTTAGTAGTCTAAACATTTAAATGGGAAAGTGCTGGAAGAAAAATCCTTAATACAAGATCTACAGAAAAAGAAAACACAAGACAAGGCTTTTAAAGATCTTATCAATCTTTATAAAGAACCTCTGTATTGGCATATACGAAAGATCGTGATTTCTCATGAAGATGCTGATGATGTATTACAAAACACTTTTATTAAAGTATACAAGAATATTAGCAAATTTAACGCTAAGAGCAAGTTATATACATGGATTTATAGAATTGCTACCAATGAATCGATCACGCATTTAAACAAAAATGCTAAAATGCAAAATATTAACAGTGAAACCTTGCAAAATCATTTGGTTGAAAATTTACAATCGGATGTATATTTTGATGGGGATGAGATACAGTATAAATTACAAAAAGCACTGGCTACTCTACCCCAAAAGCAACAATTGGTGTTTAATATGAAATATTTTGATGATATGAAATATGAAGAAATCTCTGAAATATTAGAAACGTCAGTCGGTGCTTTAAAAGCATCGTATCACCATGCAAGAAAGAAAATCGAGAATTATTTAACCGGTAATTAAAATAACATATTGAAAGAAAATAAAAACATATTAAAAAATCTTAAAAATTCAGGTGCCGGATTTTCCGTTCCGGAAGGTTATTTTGATAGCTTTAAAGTTAACTTGGAAAAACACAGAAATGGTTTCAAGGTTCCCGATTCTTATTTTGACGATGTAGAAGATAAGATATTTGACAATTTAAATTCTTCAAAAACACCAAAAGAAACCGGATTTTCAATACCTGACAATTATCTTAAAGAGTTTGATATTAAGGATCTTAAAGCTAATAAATCTCCTAAAGTTATCCGTATATTCTCAACAAAAAGCTTTAAAGTTGCAAGTATGGCAATTGCAGCATCTTTTATTCTGTTTCTCGGCGTCAAACAATTTAACAAGCAAGATTCAACAAGTTTTGATGATCTAACGATAACCGAAATTGAGAATTGGATAGATGAGGACATGATAGTTCTAAACACTTATGATATTGAAGACACATATAAGGACCTTGAAATAGAAACTCAAATCAATTTTAACGATAATGAAATTTTAGATTATCTAACCGATAAAGACCTGGAACAATTAATTATAGAAAATTAAAACAGATGAAGAACATTTTTTTAACCTTCCTATTATTGATCTTTTTTACTTCATCTTTCGCTCAGGGCGAAAGAAGGCAAAGATTAAAAGCTTATAAAACAGCCTATATAACACAGGAATTGGATCTTACAGCAAAAGAAGCTGAAATATTTTGGCCAATTTACAATCAATATGAGCAGGAAAGGCACGAAATAAAAGTATCCAGTGCAAAAAATGAAAAGCAAAAAATTAGAGAAAAAGGCGGCATTGATATACTTTCTGATAATGAAGTAAATGCCCTGCTTAATAAATTGATTAAAGATGAGGAGCAAATTACTGCACTTAAGAAAAATCTAATTGATGATCTAAAAAAAGTACTTCCTCCAAAAAAAATATTGAAATTATATAGAGCTGAACATGAATTTAACCGAAAGTTATTGATGGAATACAGAAAGAGACAAATGAAGGAAATGCAGGATAGAAGGAGATAATTATCATAATTAATAAAATTTTATTTAAATTTAGAGCCATAATTTGATAATTTTCAATCAAAAATGGCTCTATTCTACTTTAAAAAGTATTTCTTTCTGATTTTATTAATTCATTTCTTTTTTTCAAGTTGTTCTAAAGATCAACCCTCACTTCAAAAAGAAATAGATAGTAAAAATAATACTACAGTTCAGAGAGATCTTAATCAAATTAAACAATCAGGAGTTTTAAAAGCCATCACTACATATTCTCCTACAAGTTATTTTTTATACAGAGGAGAAACTCTGGGTTTTGAATATGAACTTCTAAACAGATTTGCCAAAAATTTAGGTGTTAAATTAGAAGTAGTGATCGCCAAAAATGTTGACTCCTTAATTCCCATGTTAAATAGAGGTGAGGGAGATGTAATTGCTACCGGATACACTATTACATCCGAAAGAAAAAAACAAATACGTTTTACTGATCCATACCTTATCACCCATCAGACACTGGTACAAAAAAAACCGGAAAATTGGCGTAAATTAACCTCAGACAACATTAAACAAAAGCTTGTTCTCGATATAGTAGATCTGATTGGCGATACCGTATCTGTTAGGAGAAAAACATCTTTTTATAACAGGCTGGTTGGCTTAAATGAAGAATTAGGCGACACTATATACATCAACATACTACCTGGGTTCTTAACTGAAGATGAGATCATTAAATTGGTAAATGACGGGAAGATAAAATATACAATTGCCGATTATAACATTGCTTATATCCATAAAAGTTATTACCCAGATATTGATGTTTCAACTCCGGTTAGCCTATCGCAAAGAATTGCCTGGGCAGTAAGGAAAAACTCTCCCAATTTACTTGACGAACTAAATGAAGACTTAAAAAAAATTAAAAAGAAAAGTGACTATAACGTTATTTATAAAAAGTATTTTAACAACAGAACCAGGTTTAAAAAAATACTAAATAGTGAATATTTCACATCCGGGACAGGTAAAATAAGTAAGTATGATAATTTGGTGAAAAAATATGCCACAGAAACAGGATGGGATTGGAGATTGGTTAAATCTATAATTTATCAGGAATCGAGGTTTGATCCAACAAATAATTCCTGGGCAGGTGCCGGAGGTTTGATGCAAATCATGCCAAATACGGCAAAAGAACTAGGTTTAAAAGACGTGAATCACCCTGAAGAAAATATAAAAGCAGGCATAAAATATCTTCATACAATGTATAACAACTGGGAGCAAATTCCGGATTCCATTCAAAGAATAAAATTTGCATTGGCATCCTACAATTGTGGTTATGGCCATGTTTTGGATGCACAAAAACTAACGAAAAAATTTAATAAAGATCCATATAAGTGGGATAATGGAGTTGATGAATTTATACTAAAGTTATCAAAACCCAAATATTTCAACGATGATGTAGTTAGATTTGGTTACGTAAGAGGAAGAGAACCTTTTTATTATGTTATTGATATTTTTGATAGATTTGAAACTTATAAAAAATTTACAGAGAAATAATTTATTCTTTAAAGCCAATGACCATTTTTCACATTTTAGATCTTTTGGGTACAGCTTCGTTTGCAATATCAGGAGCACTTACTGCTATGAATAAAAAGATGGATACTTTTGGAGTATTCATTATCGCTTTTGCTACAGCTGTTGGAGGTGGAACCCTTAGAGATATTTTAATTGATCGAAATCCTGTTACCTGGATGAGCGACCTTACCTATGTTTACATAATTTTCATATCGGTTATCATAGCAATTATTTTTAGAAAAAAAATAGGATATTTAAGTAAGTCACTTTTCTTATTTGACACCATAGGCCTTGGTATTTTTACTATTGTTGGAACAGAAATTGGTATACAAAATGATCTTCACCCTTTAATTTCCATCTCATTAGGGATGATGACAGCAACGTTTGGCGGGGTTATTCGCGATATATTGATCAATGAAATTCCTATTATCTTTCATAAAGAAATTTATGCTACTGCCTGTATTATTGGATCATTGACCTATATACTCTTAAATGAATTACCTATTCATCAGGATATTAAGTACATAATAACTACATTGATTGTTATTAGTATCAGGTTAGTTGCTGTAAGATTTAAATTAAAACTACCAACATTTTATACAAATTCGTGATTCTTTCATTATAAATAAAATAATTCTTGAAATGAACTATCCTTGAGGCTCTCAGACTGTGTCATAATTGAAAAAACACGTCATATTGAGCGAAACGCAGTGAAGTCGAAATATCTCATTGTTTGATTTTCAAAACATTGAGATTCCTCCACAAGGTCGGAATGACTCTATAAACCTATTACGACACAGTCTGAGAGTCTCGGGGAATTCTTCCTGATTAAATAACCTAACCGGAAACTATCTTTAAAGTGTTTTAGATCAAATTTCATAAAAAAAAAAGACTGCTAAAATTAGCAGTCTCTTTATATAAGTTTTGTTTGATGATTATTTCATAGTATCATAAACAGCTTTCATTTCATTAAATTTATCATCCATTTCAGCGTTTTCATACAAACTCATCAAGGTTCTTACTGTGTCAACATCATCTGGTTTCAATTCATAAGCTTTTTCATAAACAGGAATCACTTCTTTATAAAGTTTTACTTGTTCAGCTTTAATCTCATCATATTTATCAAAGTTGTTTAAATTCTTATTCATTTCTTCAACCAATTCCTGATCTTTCACTAACATTGCAGAACCTAAATTAACGTATGCATCAAGGTAAGTTGGTTCGAGTTCAATAGCTTTATTATAATATTCTTTAGCTTTTTCAACATCACCGTTCTCTGCACTAATTACCCCAAGGTTATAGTATAAAACATGGTTAGTTGGGTCTAATGCAATTGCTTCTTCCATTAACTTGGCAAACTCCTCTTTTTGATCTAATTTGATATGTAAGTTAGCTTCTGTCATGATCAAACCAACATCTTTAGGATCTAATTTTCTGGCATCCTGTACTGCTTTTATTGCTTCATCAACATCACCTTTTTCGATATGGACATAAGCAATATTTTTGATTACTGTTGGCCTTTTTGATTCGGTTGGAGTTGCTGTAAAATCAGTATAACCCTTTGATTTTTTCATCAATTCCCATTGTTGTTTTGATTCAAATTTTTCAACTTTACCACTTTCAGTATTTTTAGCAGTATATTCGGTTGTAATACCTGTATATCCTACATCTTTTAATTCAGTAAAATAATCTAAAGCTGCATCATAATCTTTATCGAGATATGCGGCATTTGCAGCATACTCTAAAAATGCAGTATCTTTTTTACTTAAATTATACACTTGATATAACTCACTTTTAGCAGCAGTATAATTTTTAGCTTGATAAGAAGCAATCCCTTTTTTAGAAACTTCAGAAATCATTGCATTCAATTCAGGCTCTGCTTTTACAGTATATGTGCTTTTACCCATTTCTTGTTCAATAGCAAACAATTTATCATAAGAATCAGCAGCAACATCATAAGCAGAAGCATCAGCTTTAGCTAAATTTGTATAAGTGATTGCATTTAAATAATAGAACTTTGCTTTTAATTTATCATCAGCATTTGCAATTAAAGATTCTGCTTGTGAAAGAGAATTTTTCGCTGAAACATAATCTTGATTTTTTACCGCTTTATCTGCAGCTTTTAATTCATTTTTTTGAGCAAAAGTTGCAATACTCAAAATCATTGTTAATAAAACTAAAATTTGTTTTTTCATTTTACGTTTTCTTAAATTTAAACTTAATTTTTTAAAATTTATGCAAAATTAATCATTTTGCACATCATTTGAATGATTTTCATCAGTTTTTGTTTCTTCATCTGATAATTCTTCTACGTCATTATCTTCATTCATCACTTTTGCAACAGCGGCAATAGAATCATTTTCTTTGATATTTATCAACTTAACCCCTTGTGTAGCTCTACCCATAACCCGCAGATCAGAAACAGCCATTCTTATCGTGAGTCCTGATTTATTAATAATCATTAGATCATCATTATCTGTAACATTTTTGATAGCTACCAGATTACCGGTCTTTTCTGTGATATTGATAGTTTTAACACCTTTACCTCCACGGTTTGTAATTCTATAATCATCCAAACTGGATCGTTTTCCATAACCGTTTTCAGAAACAACTAAAATATCGCTTTCATCATCAGAAATTGAAACCATTCCTACAACTTCATCATTTTCATCTTGCAACTTGATACCTCTTACCCCGGAAGCATTTCTTCCCATAGGACGGGTTTTTCCCTCTTCAAAACGGATAGATTTACCCGATTTAGCAGCAATCATGATCTGGCTTTCACCATTAGTTAATTTAGCTTCTAACAATTCATCCCCATCTTTAATCGTAATGGCATTTATTCCATTGGTTCTAGGTCGTGAATATTGTTCCAGGGAAGTCTTTTTGGTCTGTCCTTTTTTGGTTACCATAATCACGTAATTGTTATTTACATAATCCTGATCTTTAAGATCTTTTGTTACCAGAAAAGCCTTAACAACATCATCATTTTCAATATTGATCAAATTCTGAATTGCTCTTCCTTTTGAAGTTTTATTTCCTTCCGGAATTTCATAAACACGCATCCAGAATACTTTACCTTTTTGGGTAAAGAACAACATATACTGATGGTTGGTTGCGACAAACAGGTCTTGTAAAAAGTCTTCATTTCTTGTTGAAACTCCTTTCTGGCCTCTTCCTCCCCTGTTCTGTATTTTATATTCAGAAAGATCTGTTCGCTTAACATATCCGGCATGTGAAATGGTAACAACCACCTTTTTATCCGGGATCATATCTTCAATACTCAAGTCTCCTCCTGCATATTCAATAACTGATCTACGTTCGTCACCATATTTTTCTTTTACCTGAATCAATTCCTCTTTAATGATATTCATTCTGCGTTCTTTGCTTGCTAAAATATCTTTTAAATCGGCAATTAATTTAGTAATTTCTTCAAACTCTGCTCTTAATTTATCTTGCTCCAGTCCGGTTAACTGACGCAAACGCATCTCAACAATTGCTCTTGCCTGCTTTTCTGATAATTCAAAGCGCTCTATTAATTTTTCACGTGCTTCATCAGCATTTTTTGAGCTGCGAATTAAGGCAATCACTTCATCAATATTATCTGAAGCGATAATTAAACCTTCTAAGATATGCGCACGATCTTCCGCTTTTTTTAGTTCGAATTGTGTACGCCTTACAACAACTTCATGACGATGATTAACAAAATGATGAATAAGATCTTTTAGATTCAGTAATTCCGGTTTACCGTTAACTAATGCAATATTATTAATACTAAACGAAGTTTGTAAGGCAGTATATTTAAATAATTTATTTAAAACGATATTAGGAATTGCATCTCTTTTTAACACATAAACGATTCGCCTTCCTTTACGGCTTGTTTCATCACGTACAGCAGAAATTCCTTCAATTTTTTTATCGTTGATCAGATCGGCTGTTTTCTTCATTAGATCAGCACCATTTACCTGATAAGGCAATTCGGTAACAATAATACATTCGCGGCCGTTTACTTCTTCAAAAACAGTCTTGGCACGCATTACTACTCTACCTCTTCCGTTAAGGAAAGCATCTTTTACACCTTCATATCCATAGATGATTCCACCGGTAGGAAAATCAGGTGCTTTGATATATTGCATCAATTCTGCAACCTCAATATCATTATTTTCAATATAAGCTACTGTACCATCAACCACTTCTGCTAAGTTATGAGGTGCCATATTGGTTGCCATACCAACAGCAATACCAGATGCACCATTTACCAACAAACTTGGAATTCTGGTTGGTAAAACTGTAGGTTCTTCTAATGTATCATCAAAATTTAAACGATGTTCTACGGTGTCTTTATCAATATCCGCCAGCATTTCTTCGGATATTTTTTTCATTCTCACCTCGGTATAACGCATTGCAGCAGGGCTGTCACCATCAGGCGAACCAAAGTTACCCTGACCATCAACCATTTCATAACGCATACTCCAGTCTTGTGCCATCCTTACCATTGCATCATAAACGGAAGTATCACCGTGAGGGTGATATTTACCTAAAACTTCCCCAACTACTCTTGCCGATTTTTTATGAGCTCCGGTAGCTTTAATACCCAGTTCGTGCATACCGAACAACACTCTTCTGTGTACAGGTTTTAAACCATCTCTCACATCAGGTAAAGCACGTGAAACAATAACCGACATTGAATAATCAATATAGGCCGATTTCATTTCATCTTCAATATTTATAGGAATAATTTTATCTTCTTCTGCCATCTTTTTATTTTATTATTAGTTCTTTTTTTAAGAAGCAGCAATATACAACTATTCTATATTTTCTATAGTCTAAGAGTAATATTTTTAACATAATTTATCAACAATTTAACAAGGATATCTACCTGTTATTTAGTAAATTAGTCTAATGTTAAAACTTGCTTATAACTTTTGTAATGTTTTAATAGAAAATTCTACTAAATTTACAACATAAATACTATTATTATGTATGAAAATTTTTCACCAAAAGTAAAGGATGTCATTGCATACAGCAAAGAAGAGGCACTGCGTTTAGGACATGATTTTATTGGAACAGAGCATTTAATGCTGGGACTTTTACGTAAGGCAAATGGTGAGGCCTATGATATTTTAAATTCCTTTGATATCAATTTTACACAATTGAGAAAAAAGATTGAAGCACTCCATCCTGTTTCTAATATTGAAGATATAAAAACCAAGAAAAGCCTGCATTTAACAAAACAAGCTGAGAAAGCTCTTAAAACTACTGTTTTAGAAGCGAAATTATTTAAAAGTGATAGCGTAAGTACGGCACATCTGTTATTGTGTATTTTACGTAACGAAATTGACCCTACAACCAAAATTTTAAACAATTTTGACATCTATTACGATGATGTAAAAAATATCTTTAATGAACTTTCGACAGATACCGATGATATTCAGGAAAGTCCCAAAGCAGATATTCCTCATCCGGGAGATCAAAATGACCCTCCTAAAAATCCTTTTGAAGGACCAAAAAAAGGTAAAGTAAGCAAAAAATCCAAAACACCTGTTTTAGATAATTTTGGGAGAGATCTGACAGTTCTTGCAGAAGAGGGAAAATTAGACCCTGTTGTTGGCAGAAAAAATGAGATAGAAAGAATATCGCAAATTTTAAGCCGTAGAAAAAAGAATAATCCTGTTCTTATTGGCGAACCGGGTGTTGGTAAATCGGCTATTGCCGAAGGATTGGCTTTACGAATTATCGAACGAAAAGTATCGCGGATATTATTCGATAAAAGGATAGTTTCCTTAGATCTGGCAAGCCTCGTTGCAGGAACAAAATATCGCGGCCAGTTTGAAGAACGTATGAAAGCCTTGATGAATGAATTAGAGAAAAATGACGATATTATCTTATTCATCGACGAAATTCACACCATTGTAGGTGCAGGGGGAGCTACCGGCTCTTTAGATGCATCTAACATGTTCAAACCAGCACTTGCAAGAGGTGATATTCAATGCATTGGCGCTACAACATTAGATGAATACCGCCAGAATATTGAAAAAGATGGCGCCCTGGAGAGAAGATTTCAAAAGGTAATGGTTGAAGCTACAACAGTTGATGAAACTATTGAAATCCTTCAAAATATTAAGAATAAATACGAAGACCACCATAATGTAATTTACACTGATGATGCCATCAAAGCTTGTGTAAAATTAACAAACAGGTATATGACCGACAGATACTTGCCGGATAAAGCCATTGATGCAATGGATGAAGCAGGTTCCAGAATTCATATTACCAATATTGTTGTTCCTAAACAGATTTTAGAATTGGAACAAAAATTAGAAGAAGTAACAGAGCTTAAAAATAAGGTCGTTAAAAGTCAGAAGTACGAAGAAGCGGCAAAGCTTCGTGATGACGAAAAACAACTGGAAAAAGAATTGGTTGAAGCCCAGATAATTTGGGAGGATCAATCAAAATTACATAAAGAGACCGTTACTGAAGATAATGTTGCCGAAGTTGTAAGTATGATGACAGGTATTCCTGTTAACCGAATTGCCGAAGCTGAAAGCAAACGGTTAAAAGATCTTCCTAATCTTATTAAAGGAAAAATCATCGGACAAGATGAAGCAGTAGGTAAAGTTGTAAAAGCAATTCAGCGAAACAGGGTTGGTTTAAAAGATCCTAACAAGCCTATTGGTTCCTTTATATTTTTAGGTCAAACAGGGGTAGGTAAAACACAGTTGGCCAAAGTTTTAGCAACGGAATTATTTGATAGCCCCGATGCTTTGGTTCGAATCGATATGAGCGAGTATATGGAAAAATTCGCCGTTTCAAGATTGATTGGTGCACCACCCGGATATGTTGGCTACGAAGAAGGTGGTCAATTAACTGAGAAAATAAGACGTAAACCTTATGCTGTAGTATTGTTGGATGAAATTGAAAAAGCGCACCCTGATGTTTTCAATATGCTTTTACAAATTTTAGACGATGGCTATATTACGGATAGTTTGGGCAGGAAAATTGACTTTAGGCATACCATTATAATCATGACCTCTAATATTGGTTCACGTCAATTAAAAGATTTCGGACAAGGTGTTGGATTCGGAACGGCTGCTAAACAAGCCCAAGCAGATGCTAATGCCAAAAGTGTTATTGAAAATGCATTGAAAAAAACATTTGCACCTGAGTTTCTTAACAGAGTAGATGATGTTATCGTATTTAATAATTTAGATAGAGATGATATTCATTCAATAATCGACATTGAGTTAGAAAAATTATTATCCAGAATAAGTGATCTTGGATATAAATTAAATCTAAGCGAGAAAGCCAAAGATTATATTGCAGATAAAGGTTTTGACAGACAATACGGCGCCAGACCTCTGAAAAGAGCTATTCAAAAGTATATTGAAGATGCTTTAGCAGAAGAGATTATCAATTCAAAACTACACAATGAAGATGAAATTTTTATGGATTTAGACAGTAAATCAGATAAGATTACCATAAAAATTAAAAAGAAAAAGAATTCCAATAAAAAGGAAGAAAAATAAAACATTAGCTCAAAGAAAAGCCCGAAATAATATTCGGGCTTTTTTGATTCTTAAATCCAATCACTACGTCACAACTCACTTAATCTCTCCTTCTCAAATTTTCCGCAAGGATAGCAAGGGCTTCCAACTAAGTCTTCTTCTTACTTCTTGATACTTTAATAAAATATAAAATTAACACATTTTAAAATCAACTAATTTTCAAATTAACTTTTAACTTAATCTATCCAAAAATTTATCTCTAACCTCTTTAACCATTTCCAATGTTAAATCTGGCCTGATGATTCGAACCATCTCTGTAATTCCATCTTTTTCGTAAAGAATACCTTTGGCTACATCAAATCCTGTTACAGATACATTATTTTTCACATCCTTAGTTAAATCTATGAATTCATCCCAGTTAACATGCTTTGGTATCACAAAATAATAACGATCTTTATTATGTGGAGAATGATAAACACCCTCTTCTTCTCTAATTAAATTAAAAAATTTATTAATTCTGATCATCGCATTTGTATCCCGTTTCATTCTCCCATTTTTGGCAAAATCAAATCCTTCTTTTTGATAAAGTCTTTGTATTGCTTCTATATCTGAGTACTGCTCTATTCCTTTTACCCGAATTCCACTATATTTATCTCTACCAAAAGAAATTTCGCATTTCGCGCCTTCAAGATTTAAATTATTCTCCATATTAATTTTTTTGGTCGCTCTTAGAATATTTTCAAAAGAAACAGGATTAGTTGTTAAGAATAATACCGTTTTGGGTTTATTTATCTGAGAGAATCGGGTGTAATATGCTGCTAATGGACTTGCAATATGGACAACAAATGTATTTGCCATCTTATTTCTTTCTATTGGATTTACATTTTCCTGCTTAGTTAATTTACCAATAATTTCACAAGTGTTCATAATTGTAGAGATTTGATTAGATTTTCCTTAAAAATACGAATATCTATTTAAATAAAAAATATTTTTTTAATATTACTATGCATGCATAGTATTTTTTTATATCTTTGGAAAGATGGATAAAGAAATAACTATAGATCATGCCCTAAGAGCGACCTGGCAAGCTGTAGCAAAAAGCTATAATGAACAAGCTGCAAAATACCAGTTTACTATGGCAATGGCAATGGCTCTACTCTATATAGATAATGAAAAAGGTACTCCTTCAACAGCTTTAGGCCCTTCTATGGGAATGGAAGCAACCAGCTTATCGCGTATTTTAAAAAACATGGAAGAAAGAGGATTAATTTATAGAGAAAAGAATCCTGAAGATGGTAGGAGTGTTTTTGTAAAATTAACGGAGCTGGGAAAAGAGAAAAGGAAGCTCTCGAGAGAATCGGTTAATCAATTCAATAATCGAATTAAAGAAAATATCTCTAATGAAAAAATTAATCACTTTTTTGAGGTAACCGAAGTAATCAATAAATTAATAAATGATAAATCAATCTTTAAATAAATCTCACATAACAAAATTAAACTCATGAAACAAAGACACATAAAAAAGGTTGCAGTTATCGGTTCCGGAATAATGGGATCAGGAATTGCAATTCACTTTGCCAATATCGGTCTTGAAGTGTTATTACTTGATATTGTTCCGCGAGAGCTGAATAAAAAAGAGGAAGCTTCCGGCTTAACACTGGAAAGTCCTGTTGTAAGAAATAGAATCGTAAATGATAGTCTTAAGGCTTCTTTAAAATCAAAACCTTCACCAATTTACAATCAAAAATTCGCTTCAAGAATTACTACAGGTAATCTCGATGATGACATTGCAAAGATCAAAGATGTAGATTGGATAATTGAAGTTGTTGTTGAAAGATTAGACATTAAGCAACAAGTATTCGAGAACATTGAAAAACACCGTAAAAAAGGAACTTTGGTTACTTCAAATACTTCGGGTATTCCAATCAAATTCATGAATGAAGGCCGTAGCGAAGATTTTCAAAAACATTTCGCTGTTACACACTTCTTTAACCCTCCCAGATATTTAAAATTATTTGAAGTGATTCCGGGTCCAAACTGTGATCAGGAAGTTACTGATTTCTTAATGATGTATGGTGAAAAATTCTTAGGGAAAACTTCGGTTCTGGCTAAAGACACTCCTGCATTTATTGGAAACCGTATCGGTATTTTCGGAATCATGAGCTTATTTCATGCCGTAAAAGACCTGGGTTTAACCATTGAAGAAGTCGATAAATTAACAGGTCCGGTTATTGGACGCCCAAAATCGGCTACTTTCCGTACAGTTGATGTGGTTGGTCTGGATACTTTGGTTCATGTAGCAAACGGATTATACAAAGGTGTACCCGATGACGAAGCCCACGATTTATTTAAACTGCCGGCATACATCGAAACTATGATGGAAAACAAATGGTTGGGAAGTAAAACCAGACAAGGTTTTTACAAAAAAACAGTAGATGAAAAAGGGAAAAAGCAAATTATTGGCTTAGATCTGGATACGATGGATTATCGTGCTGGCAAGAAAGTGAAATTTGCCACGCTTGAAATGACCAAGAATATCGATAAAGTAATCGATCGTTTTAAAGTTTTAGTTAATGGGAAAGACAAAGCAGGCGAATTCTATCGTAAGACATTCGCTGCTTTGTTTGCCTATGTACAAAACCGTATCCCGGAAATTTCTGATGAACTATACAGAATTGACGATGCAATGAAAGCCGGTTTTGGTTGGGAGCACGGCCCTTTCCAGATTTGGGACGCTATTGGTGTGGAAGCAGGGGTAGAATTGATGAAAAAAGAAGGCTTTGAAGCTGCAGGATGGGTAACTGAAATGCTGGCTGAAGGAAATAAATCTTTCTATACTGTAAATGAAGGAGCTAAAAATTATTATGATATTCCTACAAAAAAACAAACAAAAATACCTGGTCAGGATGCTTTTATCATTTTAGACAATATTCGTGAATCACAAACCATTTGGAATAATGCGGAGGCTTCTATTCAACATTTAGGTGACGGAGTGTTAAACGTTGAATTCCAATCAAAAATGAACACACTTGGTGGCGGAGTTTTAGAAGCCATCAATAAAGGTATTGATCTTGCCGAAAACGAATACGAAGCTGTGATCTTAGGTAATCAGGCTGCCAATTTTACTGTTGGAGCTAACCTTGCCATGGTATTTATGCTTGCAGTTGAGCAAGAATACGACGAATTAAATATGGCAATCAACATGTTCCAAAGCACAGTAATGCGCATGCGGTACTCTTCCGTTCCAACTTTGATAACTCCGCGAGGAATGACTCTTGGAGGAGGTTGTGAGTTGAGTGTTCACGCAGATAAAGTTGTCGCTGCAGCGGAAACATATACCGGTTTGGTTGAATTCGGTGTTGGTTTGATTCCCGGTGGTGGTGGAACAAAAGAAATGACAAAAAGAGTTTCTGATCTTTGGATAAAAGACGATGTAAAATTAAATCGTTTACGTGATGCTTTTATCAATATCGCTATGGCGAAAGTTGCCACATCTGCTCATGAAGCATATGATCTTGGGTATTACCAACACGGAAAAGATATGGTAGTTGTTAATGCTGATCGTCAGATTGCAACTGCAAAACGCCATGCTTTACAAATGTTACAAGATGGATATTCACAACCCGCTCCGCAAAAAGTTAGAGTTTTAGGCCAACAGGCATTAGGTATGTTTATGGTTGGAACAGATAGTTTAGAAAAAGGTAGGTATGCATCTGAACATGACAAGAAAATAGCTAATAAATTGGGTTATATCATGGCTGGTGGAGACTTATCAGAGCCAACCGATGTATCTGAACAATATTTATTAGATCTTGAACGTGAAGTTTTCTTATCACTCTTAGGTGAAAGAAAAACTTTGGAAAGAATAGAGCATACGCTTAAAACTGGGAAACCATTGAGAAACTAAAAAATAGTATTGAGAATTGAGTATTTAGTATTGAGCAAAAAAGCATAACAAATATGCATAAACTAGAAGATCTTAAACTTTGGAACAAAGCAATGAAAGTTGCAGAAGAAATCTATTTATTATCATCAGATTTCCCAAAAGATGAAAAGTTTGGATTAACAAGTCAAATAAGACGAAGTGCTGTATCTGTCCCTTCTAATATAGCTGAAGGAGCCGGTAGAAATACAAAAGGTGAATTTAAACATTTCATCGGTATTGCAAACGGATCTTCTTATGAACTGTTTACTCAATTAATTCTTTCATACAAACTAAATTTAGTTTCTATAAACAAAGTTGAGCCTATCTTAGGTAAAGTTATAGAAATTCAAAAAATGAATTATTCATTAATAAAATCTTTAGAAAAATAGTATTACTCAATACTCAATTCTAACTACTTAATACTAATAACACATGAAAACAGCATATATAGTAAAAGGATACAGAACAGCAGTTGGAAAAGCTCCAAAAGGGATCTTTCGTTTCAAACGGCCAGATGAGCTCGCTGCAGAAACAATTGAATACTTATTAAAAGATGTACCCGAATTAGATAAAAATCGAATTGACGATGTAATTGTTGGTAACGCAATGCCCGAAGCCGAACAGGGTTTGAACATGGGAAGATTGATTTCTCTGATGGGATTAAAAATTGATGATATTCCGGGAATGACGGTAAATCGTTATTGTGCTTCCGGATTGGAAACTATCAGTATAGCAACGGCAAAAATTCAATCGGGAATGGCAGATTGTATCATAGCCGGTGGTGTAGAAAGTATGAGCTACATCCCTATGGGAGGATATCGTCCTGTTCCAAATTACAAAGCTTCAAAAGAAGGCCATGAAGATTATTACTGGGGAATGGGGTTAACTGCAGAGGCTGTCGCCCATCAGTTTAAAGTTTCTCGTGAAGACCAGGATGAATTTTCTTACAATTCTCACATGAAAGCCTTAAAAGCTTTGGATAACGGAACATTTAAAGATGATATTGTTCCTATCACTGTCGAACAAATTTACATGGACAGCAAAGGTAAAAAACAAACTAAAAACTATACAGTTGAGAATGACGAAGGGCCACGCAGAGGAACTTCAAAAGAAGCTTTGGCAAAATTACGCCCTGTTTTCGCTCAGGGCGGAAGTGTAACTGCGGGTAATTCATCACAAATGAGTGATGGTGCTGCTTTTGTACTGGTAATGAGTGAAGAAATGGTTAAAGAATTGAATTTAGAACCTGTTGCCAGAATGGTTTCCTATGCAGCCGTAGGCGTAGAGCCAAGAATTATGGGTATCGGACCTGTAAAAGCTGTTCCAAAAGCATTGGAAAAAGCAGGATTGAAACAAAACGATATCGAACTGTTTGAACTGAATGAAGCATTTGCTTCACAATCATTGGCTGTATTGCGTGAATTAGATCTAAATCAGGATATCGTAAATGTTAACGGTGGAGCAGTAGCTTTAGGCCACCCGCTTGGATGTACGGGTGCAAAATTATCAGTACAACTATTTAACGAAATGCGAAGAAGAAAAAATAAATACGGTGTAGTTACCATGTGTGTTGGTACAGGACAAGGAGCTGCAGGTGTATTTGAATTCTTAAAATAAGACTTAAGAATAAAGGACATAGGACTTAAGACAAATCTTATGTCTTAAGTCTAAAAGTCTGCCAAAAGGCAGACGATCTTAAGTCAATAAATAAAATAAACTCTTATTAGAAATAAATTCTAATTATTAAAAAACAAACAAAACTATGGGAACAATAAAAGGAGGCGAATTTTTGATCAAAGAAGTGAAAAGCGATGATATCTTTATCACAGAAGAATTTTCCGAAGAACAACAAATGATGAAAGAAGCAGCTCAGGAGTTTATGGAGCGCGAGGTATGGCCAAAGAAAGAACAATTAGAAAATAAAGATTATGCACTTACCGAGAGTTTGATGCGTCAAATTGGCGAAATGGGCTTTTTAGGAATTTCAATTCCTGAACAATATGGCGGAATGGGAATGGGATTTGTATCCACTATGCTGGCTACAGATTACCTTTCAGCAGCTACGGGTTCATTGGGAACCGCTTACGGAGCACATACCGGAATTGGAACGATGCCAATTTATCTTTATGGTAATGAAGAGCAAAAACAAAAATATTTGCCTGCCTTAGTTACAGGTGAAAAGTTTGGTGCTTATTGTTTAACAGAGCCGGAAGCAGGTAGTGATGCCAATTCGGGTAAAACTACAGCAACATTAACCGAAGATGGTAAACATTATTTGGTTAACGGCCAAAAAATGTGGATCTCCAATGCCGGATTTGCAGAAATTTATATTGTTTTTGCCAGAATTGAAAATGATAAAAATATTACCGCATTTATTTTAGACTACGATGAAGAAAATCCAAATGGTATCACATTAGGTGAAGAAGAAAAGAAATTAGGTATTACCTCCTCCTCTACACGTCAGGTGTTTTTTAGCGATACCAAAATTCCGGTAGAAAATATGCTTTCTGAAAGAGGAAACGGATTTAAAATTGCTTTAAATTCTTTAAATGTAGGCCGTATCAAATTAGCTGCGGCTTGTTTGGATGCAAGTAGAAAAATCATTACAAATTCGGTTGTTTACGCAAATGAAAGGGTACAATTTAAAACACCAATTGCTCAATTTGGAGCTATTCAGGCTAAACTTGCCGATATGAGTGCCAAAACTTTTGCAAGTGATGCAGGTGCATACAGAGCGGCAAAAGATATTGAGAATTATATTGCTTATTTAGTTGAAAAAGGTAAACCAATGCAGGAAGCTAAATTGGAAGCTTTTAGCGAATATGCCATCGAAGCTGCAATCTTAAAGGTTTATGCATCCGAAACTTCTCAATTTGTTTCTGATGAAGGTATACAGATTTTTGGAGGTATGGGATTCTCAAAAGATACACCAATGGAATCTGCCTGGAGAGATGCTCGTATCACACGAATTTATGAAGGTACAAACGAAATCAACAGAATGCTAACAGTGGGAATGCTATTGAAAAAAGCAATGAAAGGAGAGATTGATCTTATCACTCCTGCCACGGAAGTTGGTAAAAGTTTAATGGGTATTCCTTCATTTGATACTCCTGATTATTCTGAATTATTATCGGAAGAAAAAGACATGATCGCTAAATTGAAAAAAGCTTTCTTAATGATCTCAGGTAAAGCAGTACAAACATTTGGTATGGAATTAAATAAACACCAACAATTAGTTATGGCTGCAGCAGAAGTTATGATAGAAATTTACATGGCTGAAGGTGCAATATTAAAAGCCGAAAAAGTTGCTAAAATGACTTCAGAAAAAGATACAGAAGTACAGGTTGCACTTGCAAAATTAAACTTGTATAATGCAGTTAATAAAATTGATGAAAAAGGAAAAGAAGCTATTGCTTATTTTGCCGAAGCTGACGAACAACGTATGATGCTTATGGGCTTGAAACGATTTACAAAATACGTAAATTTCCCAAATGCAATTGAATTACGAAAAACTATCGCAGCGAAAGTAATAGCTGAAAATAAATATTGCTTTTAATTTGTCTGACTAAGTAATATGTTGTTGATAAAGGCTGCTCAAATGAGCAGTCTTTTTTTATTATAATGTGAAAAAAAATATTTTATCACAGAATTAGACAAAACACAAACAACTCATCTTCTGATATTTAACCCTATTTCATACATCTAAAAAGTAAACAAATATTCAGAGACTAGTTTATGCCCCTGTTTGAAGTTTTTTTACCTTTACTCTATGAGTATCTAATTGTTCAAACTCAGAGTTATTAGAAATAAATTCCGGAACGATAGTTTTTAGAATTTTAACTACCTCAAAGATTGAATAACTTTCAAGATCTTTAAGTTTATTAATTTCTTCATGCGCTTTCTTATAATTATCGTTTTGAGTTTTAGCAATCATGATTTTATCATGGTAAGTAGGGATAGTGTTCTCTTCTGTGGCTAAAAGTTCTTCATATAATTTTTCACCTGGCCTTAACCCGGAGAAAACTATATCAATATCATCAGGGTATTGTAATCCACTTAAATGGATCATCTTTTTAGCCAGGTCAAATATTTTAACAGATTCGCCCATATCAAATACATAGATCTCTCCTCCATTACCCATTACTCCTGCTTCCAATACCAATTGACATGCCTCCGGAATGGTCATAAAGAACCTGGTTATACTTTCATGAGTAACAGTTAACGGACCACCTATTTCAATCTGTTTTTTAAATAATGGTATCACGGAACCATTTGAACCCAAAACATTACCAAAACGAGTTGTTATAAATTTGGTTTTTACTGAACCATTCAAACAATTTGCATAGACTTCAGCAACACGCTTGGTTGCACCCATCACATTTGTAGGGTTCACAGCTTTATCGGTTGAAACCATAATAAATTTATCTACATTATTATGCACCGCTAAATCCATCACAATACTGGTTCCAACAACATTAACTTTAACCGCCTCATAAGGATAAACCTCCATCAACGGTACATGTTTATATGCTGCAGCATGAAAAACAATATTAATTTGATGTTTTTCAAAAACTGTTTTCATACGATGCTCATTTCTGATATCGGCTAATTCAGTTGAAAAATTTTCAATTCCGGCACGAATAAATGATTGTTGCAGATCATAGAGTGCAGATTCAGCCTGATCTAATAAAATAATATGTTTACAATCATAATTGCTTATTTGGTTTGCAATTTCACTACCGATAGACCCGGCTGCACCGGTTATTAAAATGGTTTTTTCTTTAAATTCTTTTTGAACAACAGGATTATTAATTTTAATTGGTGTTCTTCCTAACAGATCCTCAATTTTAACTTCTTTAATCTGACTAACATTCAAATCGCCATCAATCCATTGCTGTACAGGTGGTACAATTTTTACTTTTACAGGAAGTTGTGCTAAATTATCTACTATTTCAAAAAGTTCAAATGGTTTTATGTTTTGAATTGAAACAATTATTTCTGAGATTTTATTCTTCTCAATGAATTTATCATCTATTACTCTTGGATCAAATATCTTGATTCTATTAAAATGTTTACCAATTTTTAATGTACTATCATCCAAAAATCCAAATATTCTATACCTATTATGAGTACTATTACTCAGAGTATTATAAGTTAATAAACCTGAATCTCCTGCTCCATAGATCATCACATTAAGTGGTGCTTTATAACTTGTTATTACTCTGACAAATATATTCTTAAATATAAATCTGCTGGAAATCAACAATACAATATTCAACAAATAATGTATTGAAATAATTCCTAACGGAATAGATAAAAATCCATAGAGGTTGTAATTTCTAAAAACCAAAGTAGAAACCAATAAAATTGCTGCCAACAAAGTGGAGGCCCAAAAAACCTGGATTGCATCTTTGGTCCCTGTATGACGAACTATTCCCTTATAAGAACCTATAGCCAAGAAACTCACTAATGATATAACAGCAACTAGAGGCAATTGTTGCAAAAGTTCGTATGAACCAAATTTTAAAGAAAAATTAAATCTTATTAAATATGCCAGAAAAAAAGCCTGCAAACTTAATGAAATATCAATTAATAAAACTATCCATCGAGAAGTATAAGATGTTCTATTCTTTATAAAGGATTTGGTCATCTGTTATAAATTATAAAAATTTTGATCTGCAAATTTAATAAAGATAAAATTAATTAACTTTTATTTATGAAATTTTATTTCAAAAAATATTTCTATTTGCACTTTTAATTCTACTGAAAATATCTAGTCTTAGAAATATTAATTAATTACTGATTGTTTAAGTATTAATCAGCAGGTAACAGCTAATTCTACTTACTAGCAAACATTTTTATATCTTCAACATTTACGGGGTTTTGTCCTAAAATCAATAAGCGCTCAACTACATTTCTCAGTTCCCTGATATTTCCTGTCCAATTGTAACCCTGAAGTAATTCAATTGCTTTTTCTTCAAATTGTTTGGGAGCCATTCCTTGTTCTTTTGCAATTCTGTCTGCAAAATAATCAACCAATAGAGGAATATCATCTTTCCTTTCATCCAGCGAAGGTACTTTAATAATGATAACTGCCAACCTATGGTATAAGTCTTCCCTGAATCTGCCTTCTGCAATTTCTTTTTTAAGATTCTTATTGGTAGCAGCAATAACTCTAACATTTACCTTTATATCTTTATCACTACCAACCCTGCTTATTTTATTTTCCTGTAATGCCCGTAAAACTTTGGCTTGAGCCGATAAGCTCATATCTCCAACCTCATCTAAAAAAATGGTTCCGCTGTTAGCTGCTTCAAATTTTCCTGCCCTGTCTTTGTTTGCTCCCGTAAAAGAACCTTTCACGTGTCCAAATAATTCACTTTCAATAAGTTCTGATGGAATTGCGGCACAGTTCACTTCAACTAACGGACCGTTTGAACGATTACTTTTTTTATGCAACCAATGAGAAACCAGCTCTTTACCTGTACCATTTTCACCCGTTATCAAAACCCTGGCTTCGGTTGGTGCAACTTTATCGATAATATTTTTAATTTGAACAATGCTTTGACTTTCACCGATCATTTCATAGTTCTTACTGATCTTTTTCTTTAAGTTTTTATTTTCAACCACCAATTGCTTTTTATCTAAAGCATTTCTTATAGCATTTAACAAACGATTCAGGTCAGGTGGCTTTGAAATATAATCATAAGCTCCCATTCGCATTGTTTGTACAGCTGTTTCCAATTCACCATGTCCTGAGATCATAATAAATGGGGTTTCAGGTTTTATCTTTAAAGATTTTTCCAGTACTTCGACACCATCCATTTTAGGCATTTTTATATCACATAGAACAAGATCATAATCGGTTTTTTCTATCATCTTATATCCCAACAATCCATCATCAGCTTCTTCAACCTGATAATTTTTGTCCTGCTCGCTAATAATCTTTATCAATACTCTGCGTATTGCTTCTTCATCTTCTATGATTAGTATTTTACTCATCTTCTTATTATTTAGGCTTGTGATACAGTTACATTTAATATTTTAACCACTTATACAATTCCTTGTAATTTACTTTTTTACCATACATTAAAATTCCTACACGGTATATTTTAGCAGCTAACCAGATCACACCTAAAAAGGTAATGATTAGCAGGAATAAAGATAATGCAATTTGCCAAAAAGGAACTCCGAAAGGAATTCTCATTAACATAACGATTGGCGATGTAAATGGGATCATTGAAAAAACAGTAGCTACGGTTCCATGTGGATCGTTAATTACTGTCGCAAAACCAACATAAACACCTATCATTAAAGGCATTATAACCGGCATCATAAATTGCTGTGTATCCGTTTCATTATCTACAGCAGCACCTATTGCAGCGTATATAGAACTATACAACAAATAACCTCCAAGAAAGAATAATACAAACCATATCAAAATACTCAATAAAGGAAGTTTAAAAATTTCGTTCAAAGCAAACTGCGCCTTATTATTTGCCATTGCTTCCAACTGATCGGGTGGAATTTGCGATGTTTGCATCCCCGCCATATCAACACCAAACATATACGAACCAATCATCAGAACAGTAAACAAAAGGATAGTCCAAATTATGAATTGAAACAATCCGGCACCTGCAGTACCAATTACTTTCCCCAACATTAATTGAAATGGTTTTACCGAAGAAACAATCACTTCAATAATCCTGCTTGTTTTTTCTTCAATAACACTGCGCATCACCATAGCTCCATAAACGATAATAAACATCATTACAATATAACCTGAGCCCATTCCGATAGCTATTTTTATACCGTTAATCAACTTAGAGGATTTTTCTCCACTAAAATTTGACATTTTGATATCGACATTTACATTAGACTTTTTCAACTTTTGCAAATCGATATCCAGCTGTTTCATTTTCTCTTTCTCTAATTTGCTTGTTAAAGTATTTTCCATTTCGGAAATCAATACAACACCGGGTGATTCATTTGAGAAGAATTCTATGTTCGAGGCCAATTGTTCAATACTATCTTTTTTAGGAATAAAAATCAAACCGTCATGATTGGAATTTTGCACAATCTTTTTTGCCTGTTCCAAACCTGCCTCGGTCAAATTCTCATAATGAATAGTATTGGTATCTTTAAAGTCATCCTTAGTAAACATTTCGGAATAATTCACATAAGCAACAAAGTTAGATTTTTCCATACTGCTCTTTGATAAAAATGCTACCAAAGCAATCATTCCAACCATCAATAAAGGACTTAAAAAGGTCATGATAATAAAAGTTTTATTCCTAACCTTAGCCAAAAACTCTCGTTTTATAATTAATTTCAACTTATTCATTTTTAAGAATTTTTGTTTACAGATTGGATGAAAATTTCATTAACACTTGGAATTACTTCCACATAGTGATTGATAATTGCCTTACTATTTAAATACTTGATCAAATCTGTTGAAGTTTCCCCATTGGCAAGTTTAATATTTAATTTCAGATCGTCTTCTAATGATCTGAAATCAGCAGGTTTCACTTCGAATTTTTCGTTAAGTTCTTTAAGTAGAACATCTTTATCTTCAGTTACCAATCCTACTTCAAAGGAATTGGTCTTGAATTCTTTCTTAATATCGGTCAGCTTACCGTCTAAAATTTTATTTGATCTGTCGATAAGAGCTATATGCTCACACATTTCTTCCACAGATTCCATTCTATGAGTAGAGAAAATGATAGAAGCTCCCTCATCTCTTAGTTGTAAGATCTCATCTTTAATTATATTGGCATTAATAGGATCAAATCCGCTAAACGGTTCATCAAAGATCAATAATTTCGGCCTGTGCAAAACAGTAACAATAAACTGTACTTTTTGAGCCATTCCTTTTGAAAGTTCCTCTACTTTTTTATTCCACCAGGCCCCAATATCAAACTTATCAAACCAGTATTTTAATCTCTTTTTAGCTTCCGCCTTCGACAAACCTTTTAACTGAGCCAGATATACTGCTTGCTCCCCTACTTTCATACGTTTGTATAAACCTCGTTCTTCTGGTAAATAACCGATATAGTGTACATCATAAGGCCTTAACAGATTACCATCGAAATACACCTTTCCGCTGTCAGGTAATGTTATTTGATTAATTATCCTTATGAGGGTAGTCTTACCTGCACCATTGGGTCCTAAAAGGCCAAAAATACTTTGTTCAGGAACCTTGATTGAGATATTGTTTAAAGCACGGAAATCACCAAAATTTTTAACAATATCTTCGGTAACCAAAATGTTATTCATAGTTATTTTTTAAAAAGGATTCCAAATATAAAAAATTAAAAGATTAAAAGATTCAATATTTGAAATATTAAGTCTTCCCGGAACGAAAACTAACAAATGTCTTTTTTCACCTCCTCATATTCCTCAACAATTTCTTTTACAATTTCAGCTGCAGGTTTAATTTGATGTATCAGTCCGGCAACTTGCCCGATTTCCAGCTCCCCTTCTTCCATGTCACCTTCAAACATTCCTCTTTTTGCCCTGGCCCTTCCCAATAGTTCTTTCAATTCATTAATGTTTGCTTTTTTGGAATATAGTTCCTGAACATCATGATAAAATTTATTTTTGACCAACCTAACAGGGGTTAATTCTTTTAAAGTTAACTGTGTTCCAGCATCTTGAGTTTCAACAACAGTATTTTTAAAATTGATATGTGCTGATGATTCTTCGCTTGTAACAAACCTGCTGCCTATTTGTACACCATCAGCACCTAAAACCTTTGCTGCCAGCATACCTCTACCTGTTGCAATGCCTCCTGCTGAAATTAACGGGATCTTAATCTTTTCCTTCACCATCGGAATCAAAGTAAAAGTTGTCGTCTCTTCCCTCCCATTATGTCCTCCTGCTTCAAAACCTTCGGCAACAATCGCATCTACACCTGCTTCCTGCGATTTTAATGCAAACTTCACACTGCTAACTACATGAACAACAGTAATACCTTTCTCCTGTAAAAAAGATGTATATAATTTTGGATTTCCCGCCGATGTAAAAACAATTTTCACTCCTTCTTCGATAATAATTTGAAGAATTTCATCAAGATCGGGATAGAATAATGGCACATTTACTCCAAATGGCTTATCAGTTGCTTTTTTACATTTTTGAATATGCTCGCGTAAAACTTCGGGGTACATAGACCCTGCACCTATTAAACCCAAACCACCTGCATTACTAACAGCCGATGCTAATTTATACCCGCTAACCCAAATCATTCCTGCCTGAATTATCGGGTATTTTATATTAAAAAGACTTGTTATTTTATTTTGCATAAAATTCTGATTATTGTTTCTAAACAAAAATAAAATATAAATTGAAACCGCCGGTTAAAACCGGCGGAAATAAATAGTTTGATTTTATTATTTGGTTATTTTCTCTGAGTGATTTTGCTAATCTCCATAAAAGATCTTTTCTATTAAAATACGATCAAAAAATAAAAGTGTTGCAAGAATCTTAAATTTCTTTAAATTTACTTAAATTTTTTCGCTGTAGCGGAAATGATTTCTGAATAGACATGGCTCAAACTTCAAGTAAGAACATCTCCAATAAAAACATCATTATATCGGATTTTGCCGAGAAAATCAAACAGGGTAATATTGCACAACTCAGTAGAGGAATTACACTTATTGAAAGCATAAAAATTTCCGATAAGGAAAGAGCGAGACAATTAATGCAACTGTGCTTACCACATTCAGGCAAATCAATCCGGATTGGGATAACCGGAGTTCCGGGTGTTGGAAAAAGCACCTTTATAGAAGCTTTTGGAACTTACCTCACTGATATTGGTAAAAAAGTAGCTGTTTTGGCAATCGACCCAAGCAGCAGTATCAGAAAAGGTAGTATTTTGGGTGATAAAACCCGAATGGAAAAACTGGCAAAGAATAAAAATGCTTTTATTCGTCCGTCACCCTCAGGGGATTCTTTAGGTGGTGTAGCCAGAAAAACCAAAGAAAGTATTTTACTTTGCGAAGCTGCCGGTTTTGATGTTATTTTAATTGAAACAGTAGGTGTAGGTCAATCGGAAACTTTGGTTCACAGTATGGTTGATTTTTTCTTGCTTTTAAAATTAGCAGGATCGGGTGATGAATTACAGGGAATGAAACGGGGAATCATGGAAATGGCAGATGCTATTGTAATCAATAAGGCCGATGGAGATAATATTAAAAATGCCCAATGGGCTAGAAATGAGTTTAACAGAGCTCTTCATTTATATCCAAAGAAAGAGAATAATTGGACTCCAAAAGTTACTACCTGCAGTGCATTAAATAATGAAGGTATCATAAAGATTTGGGAAATTATTGAGGAATTCATCCGGCTTACCAAATCAAATTCTCATTTTAACAGAAAAAGGGTTGTACAGAATACAAATTGGTTAAGAGAAAGTATTACTCAACAATTGCAAAATAATTTCTACGAAAATAAAAATGTAAAAAAAGAACTCGAAATACAGATCAGGAAAATTGAATCAGATGAAACCACACCTTTTGATGCTGCACAAAAGTTGATTGGAATTTATAAGAGTTTATAGTTGTTTCTTTGGATTTGGATTCGAAGACGGGGCATACATTTCATATCTGTAAATTGCCTAAATTAATTATAACTCTCCAAGACCTAAAGAAAAGACTCTTAGAGGTTTTACTTCAATTAATTTTGGTAATTCTACACTTTAATTTCCATATCATTCTTCACTTCATTCATAATAAAAGTACTATAAGCGCTCCCGATATAATCAAGGGTTGTTAGCTTATTATTTAAGAACTTTCGATAAGCTTTCATATCGTTAACCAACACCTTTAAAATATAATCATATTCCCCACTTACATTGAAACATTCCAGAACCTCATCAAATTTTAAAACATCATTTTCAATTTTTTTCACATACTCGTTTTTATGTTGCACTAATTTTATCTGACATAAGACCATAAATGACCTTCCCACTTTTTCCTTATCAATTACTGCCACATACTTGGAAATCACCTTAGATTTTTCCATTTTTTTGATACGCTCATAAATTGCTGTTTTTGATAAATTTAAATTTAACGAAAGTTCTTTTGTAGTGATCTTACTATCCTTTTGTAAATAAGAAAGTATCTTTTTATCAATAGAGTCTAATTGCATCTGAAAATAATTCTATTTTTTAATATACTTAATCTGAATGTCTGTAAATATAACTATTATTTACCATTATAATAGTTTTATTTTCTATTTATCACCATATTAGTTGATTTTTACTCTACTTATATTTAGTTTTATGACTGTTTTTGACAAAATTTTTTACTTATCATATTAATCCTAAAAATCCAATATCATGAAATTTAAACCTGCTGATAAAATACAAGACTTACAATATTTTGGAGAATTTGGTGGTGTAAACCCATCTATTACAGATTCTTCAACCTATACTTTTTTACATGCCAAAACAATGATGGACACCTTTGAAGGAAATGCCGAAGGTTGTTATCTATACTCACGTCATTCAAGTCCGAGTAATCTATTTTTAGGTGAAGCCCTTGCTGCTATGGAAGGTACTGAGACTGCCAATGTAGCAGCATCCGGAATGGGAGCCATTACTCCTACCCTGATGCAACTTTGCAATACCGGGGATCATATAGTTTCTTCTCGTACAATTTATGGTGGAAGCTATGCATTTTTAAAGAATTTTGCTCCAAAATTTGGGATCACGACAACATTTGTAGATATCACCAAAAATGATATTGTTGAAAATGCTATCACAAAGAATACCAAAGTTATTTATTGCGAAGCTGTAAGTAATCCTCTATTGGAAATTGCAGATATTAGAGAATTATCAAAAATTGCAAAAAAACATAATCTAACATTGGTAGTTGATAATACTTTTTCACCTTTGAGTATCTCTCCAAAATTATTGGGGGCTGATATTGTAATTCACAGTCTAACAAAATTTATCAACGGGTCGAGCGATACTGTTGGCGGAGTGATTTGTGGAACACAAGATTTTATCAATAGTCTGCGCAGTGTAATTGATGGTGCAAGCATGTTGCTTGGGCCTGTAATGGATAGCTTAAGATCTGCAAGTGTCCTAAAAAACATGCGTACGCTTCATATCCGAATTAAAAAACATAGTGAAAATGCGATGTATCTTGCCGAAAAATTTGAAAATGACGGAATTAAGATCATCTATCCCGGATTAAAGAGCCATCCACAACATGGTCTGTATAAAACTATGTATAATGAAGAGTATGGTTTTGGAGGAATGCTGGCTTTTGATGCAGGAAACCTACAAAAAGCCGACGAATTAATGGAGTTGATGCAAAAAAGAAATTTAGGATATTTGGCTGTTAGTCTCGGGTTTTACAAAACATTATTCAATGCTCCGGGAACCGGAACTTCCTCTGAAATTCCTTTAGATGAACAAAAAGTAATGGGCTTATCAGATGGTTTGATTCGATTCTCTATTGGATTGGATAACGATATACATCGCACTTATGCAGAAATGAAAAAATGTATGGTTGAAGTTGGTTTACTTTAAAAAATAGTTCTACTGTTATTATATTACATCATTAATTCATTAATAGAATTATGATAGTACCAGAAAAAAGCCGAAAGAATGAAGGTATTAATTACTCCTTTCTTTCGGCTATTTAATTTTTCTTTAATCCTAATTTCTTTTTGAGTTCATTCTTTTTCTTCCGGTTTTCAAAAAATTCTTTCGTAGTTCTTTTCATATCTTCAATAATTTTTTTACTATCCATACCGGCAAGTTCAGCATATTTTTCACCAACAATCTCCCCCATTTTATTATCTAATCCAAGTCGCTGAAAATTCTTTATTTTGGCTTTATAACTCATTTTACCAAACTCCATTCTATTAAGGTCAATTAAGTAAAAATCATATCTTCCTTTTCCATTCTTTACAATTAAAGTATTTCCAGGTGAATGATCCAGAAAATTGATTCCATTCTCGTGTAAATTATAAGTGAATTCTGCAAATTGAGACAAGATTACTTCTCTTTCCGGATAGTCAAAATCGTAAATTAATTCTCTAAAGGTCAGATCGTATTTAAGGTTTTCAGAGATATAAAAGCTTTTGTTCAACCCATATACATCATATTGATCAATGTAAGCAATGGGTTTGGGAGTTAAAATATTGTGATCAAGAAGGTAATTTGCATATTCAAAAGATCTTTGTGCTTTTGATTTTCTAAAATATTTATAAGCTATTTTGTTTATAATATGCGGAATTTTAAATGCTTTTACATTCAACTCTTTTCCATTAACCTTAAATATTTTGATTGTATTTCGCCCGGCAGACAAAGTTTCTCCTTCTCTTTCAAAGGAATTGACCAAATTAAGAATCTGATCGTTGTTATATGGTTTGGATACTTTTATTTTCAAATCTTTCAGTTCAATTTAAAATACAATATTAGTAAGTTTTTTTAATTATCACAAATCTGAGCATTTATTTAATATACTGAATTCATGTATTTTACAAATATATACTTTGACGAAATCAATAATTTTTAAAAAATTTGTAATAAATTAACATTTTATGCGTTTTATTTTTTGTTCAATAATAATTTAAGGCATCATTGAATTCCCTCAAAGTAACAATAATAATTTTCGATTTCAGAATTATTAATTTTAACCCAAAAATTGCAAATGAAAATTCTAATCTTATTGGTATTTACTATTTTAATATCATTACTCCTTTCTCCTTTTTTGAATCTAAAGTTCAATATACAAAAACAAAAAGTACCAATAGAATCCAAAAAGTTTCCTTTATATAAAAAACATTTTAGAATTTTTTGATAATATATTGAAATATAAGGGGTTGCTATATACAATCATCTTTAAAGATCCCTTTTTTTTTGGGCTGCTATTGGTTTGTAAAATGATCGTAGCAGCCTTTTTCGTTGACTTAATTCAATCAAAATCAATCACAAAGAATGTCTATTATTCTTTAAAATTCCTAAAACTTATTATTTTTCAAAATATAAGAATGTAAATAGCAAATCTGTTTATTTTTATTCTAATTCTCTAAATTCAATATTCTTAATTTTCAATCTGGTCTGTAGCCACTTTTTTAACTTCACTTCTTGGAGATTCCTTTGATCAGAATTTAATTTTGAATCCCATTTAACAGAAATAACAGGTATAGTATCTATCTCTCTAAAGTTAGTAACATATTCTTTGGCAAAACTAATTTTATTGAGATCATCATAATTAATTTGAATCTCTTTTACAACCTGCTCAAAAAACATCTCATTATCGTAATATTTTATCAGATCTTTTTCTAATTCTTTAATTCTTATATCTTTTTCTCTTATAGATTCATCTTTAGAAGTTAACATTTCTTGGTTATTCAGATAAATATCTTTCATCTGATCAATATCACTCCTTATTTTTGAATCGTCCTGACTTTGTAATACGGTGAGTTTAGTACCTTCTAAGCCAAGAACTTCCAATTGTTTTTCCCATCGTATCCTATCATTTTCCGAATAATCATTTCCAAAAACAAATAATTTGATTTCTTTATCTTGATAGCTAATAATTTCCTTTTCGTCTCCAATGATATTTACACCTTCATTTTTGATATTATCAATAAATCTGCCGGCTTTAGTTTTATAATGATTCTCCATATATAATTGATAAAATAAATAAATACTAAATAGTAATATAACGAAAGCTATGGTGTATGCAATTTGTGAAATTCTCTTCCTATTTGTTTGTTTTATATATTTAACCACAGGAAAATGTAAATATTTGGTTGTCACAAATGCTGCCAGAGCTATAAAAATGGAATTAATAGTAAACAGGAACAAAGCACCTGCAAAATAACTAAGTTGACCTGTTGCCAATCCAAAACCGGCAGTACACAATGGAGGCATCAAAGCTGTTGCAATTGCCACACCGGCAACAGTATTAAATTGTGGACTTGGACGACTAATTGCAATAAATAATGCCAAACCACCTGAAACAGCGATCAACACATCCCTTACATCCGGTTTTGTGCGTGCAAGAATTTCAGGAGTTGCCTCTTGAAAAATTGGAAAACTAAAAAATAAAAAAGATGTAACAATACTTAAAACCACCATCACTGTAGAGTTGATAATTGAAGATCTTAAAGTATCTACATCGTTTATCCCTATTGAAAAACCTATCCCAACAATTGGCCCCATTAAAGGAGATATTAACATTGCTCCAATTACTACAGCTGTAGAACTTACATTTAAACCAATTGAAGCTATAAAAATGGAGAAGACAAGAATCCAGGCGGTATGCCCTTTCATTGAGATACTTTTTTTGATGGATTCGGCAGTAGCTTCCTTATCAGTACCTGACTTAATATTTAAAAGTTCTGAAAAAAAATCTTCTAAACTTTGTGAAAAATCTTTAAAATCCTTTTTGACCTCCTCTTTATGCTCTTCGATTTTTTCTTCCTGAATCTGATCCCGAATTTTTTCCTTTTGCTCCTTTTCCTTTTGTTCTAAATCTTCTTTATTATCTTCCATTTTTAACAACACATTAGAATTACCCTAGTAAATCTAATAAAAAATTAAATAGGGCTTACTGAAAAACGCAATTTAATAACCTAAGTTTGATATAAACAAAAAGGAAGTTCCCCTTTAGGTGGATTAAAGGAAAAGATTCTTAACTAATTGACATTGACTAATGTGGCAGGTTTTTGATTAATACAATCAAAACCATTGAGTTTATTTCAAAAATATATTGCTAGCCGGCAGCACATCATCTATTTTATTGGCAGCAGTTCGCAGTATTCATATACAAATCACTTTGTCAATTTATATCTAATGCATTGCTGACTTTTTCTGTAAGTCCTAGATATTATTTAATTTTTCCTGTGCCTCTTTTGAAATATGCTTGATTTCCTGTTCAACAGATTTTGGCATAATTAACAAGGTGTCTTCTGTTTCAACAATAATAAAACCATCCAAACCCTGTACAATCACTTTTTTGTCTTTTTGGGTTCTGATAATATTGTTTTTTGAGTCCTTAAGTAATACTTGGGCATTTACAACTGCATTATTAGTGTTCTGTTTTGGTAATTTCTCGTACAAAGAACCCCATGTTCCTAAGTCATTCCAACCAAAATCTACAGGTAAAACAAAAACATTATCTGCCCTTTCCATTATCCCGTAATCGATAGAAATATTTTCAGCCTTTTCGTAGTTTTCCTCTATAAAAGAAGTCTCTTTTTCAGTATTCCAAAGATCATTACCTCTATTAAAAAGTGTGCACATTTCGTTCAGGCTGCTTTCAAAAGATTTGATGATACTTTTTACACTCCAAACAAAAATTCCGGCATTCCATAAATAATCTCCCTGATCAATAAATTTTCTGGCGTTTTCCAAATTAGGTTTTTCAGTAAAATTCTTTACTTTTTTAATTTCTTTAGCAGAATCTTCAAACTGAATATAACCATACCCGGTATTTGGCCCTGAAGGATGTATCCCCAATGTCATCAAAATATCCTCTTTTTCGCAAGCTTTAAACGCAGTTTCAACATTTCTTACAAATTCTGTTTCATTTTCAATATAATGATCAGAAGGTGCAACAATCATTACCGCATCCGGATTTTGATCTTTAATTTTTAAAGCACTATACAAAATACATGGAGCTGTATTTCGCATCGCAGGCTCTAATAACACCTGATTTTCTTCTACTCCGGACAAATGTTCTAAAACCAGATCTTTATATCTTTCATTTGTTGCAATTAAAATATTTTGTTTTGGAATTAACTTCTCTAATCGCTCAAAAGTATTTTGGATAAGAGATTTACCGGTACCCAGCATATCGTGAAATTGCTTTGGGTTATCAGGAGTACTTACCGGCCAAAATCTTGAACCTACCCCACCTGCCATGATAACGGCATAATAATTTTTATTCATAATTTTTAATCTTAAATTTTAAATCTATCAATCCTTTAATCTTTCAACTGTTTCACTTCTGCATTAGCATGAAATAAATATCTCTTTCCTGTCTGTAATTCTGTGCATTCATGTCTGGTTCTGCGTTTTTCCCCTTTGACAAAAACACGGTTATTGTGTAAAAACTTACTGTGCAAAGGTAATTCAAAGATATAATTGCTACCATTTCTCTCATCGTAATTTTTTAATGCTAACGATAAGTTTACATCAGCATCTGTACTTGCTTTTGGGTTCTTCATATAATTTGCCAATATACCCATCAACTCATTTGGATATATTTTCGGATCAAAAAAAGGTAACATCAAACGTTGAAAATTTCTTTTCCATTCAATACCGTGAGGCTTTACTCTCTTGTATTGTTTATAAGTAACCAGATGTGCTACTTCGTGTACCAATGTTAATAGAAACCGGTAAGGATTTAAACCGTAGTTTAAAGTAATTTGATAGGTTCTGTCAGCTAATATTTTAAAATCTCCGTGCTTAGTTTTACGATTATTCACAATCTTAAGATGACAAGGATGTTCTTCAAATAAATCTATCACCAGATCAACCGAATTTGGAGGAAGATATTTAACCAAGATATCTTTATATTCTTTCAAGCCTTTTAATTTTTGAGAAGAGCAAAAATACAAAATTGTTTTAGGTAACAAATTACAGCAAATAAATTATCAAAATCAGTCATTTGTTACGAAATAAAAGGTAAATAATCAAGAAGGTTAATAAATAGTCAAATATTTTAACTAATAAATGTTGCTCTAAGGAGTATTTTTTAGGATATTAGCCGCTTTAAAATTCAAAAATTAATTCATACTCATGTATAAAAAACTACTTTCATTACTTTTTATGGTAATGCCGATTTTAACATTTGCCCAGGAGCAAAGTGCATCAGAACTTATTGACGAAAAATTCAAAAGTTATACAGGATGGTTTGTAGATGCCATTTTCTATGCAATTCCATTTACTGAAACCATTCAAATTCCATGGGTATTAATTGTATTATTAGTAGGTGCAATATTTTTTACGATAAGATTCAGCTTTCCTCAATTTAAATTAATTGGAACTTCAATTAAAGTTGTACAGGGAAAATACGATGACATTGATCATCATACAGTTGACACAGCATATGGAGATCCAACACCGGGAGGAGATGTTTTTGAAACGATTGCAAAGGAAGATGCTGAAGGTGAAGTTTCTCACTTCCAAGCTCTAACAGCAGCACTTTCAGCAACTGTAGGCCTTGGTAATATTGCAGGTGTTGCTGTTGCCCTATCCATCGGTGGTCCCGGTGCTACATTCTGGATGATTATTGCAGGTATGTTGGGTATGGCCTCAAAATTTGCAGAATGTACTTTAGGTGTAAAATACAGGGATGTTGATGAGAACGGAACCGTTTATGGTGGGCCGATGTATTATTTAAAGAAAGGGTTAAAAGAAAGAGGCTTAGGAAAATTAGGTAAAGTTCTTGCCATCTTCTTTGCTGTGATGGTTACAGGTGCTTCATTTGGAGGAGGAAATATGTTTCAGTCAAACCAAGCTGCAGCTCAATTTATTCAACTCTTTAACTTGACAGGTGACAACATAGGCATCTATTTTGGTATTGGAATGGCTGCAATTGTTGCTATTGTTATTATTGGAGGAATTAAAAGAATTGCTTCTGTAACTGAAAAAATTGTACCATTTATGGCCTTAATATATGTAGGTGCTGCTTTAGTAATTATATTTATGAACTTTACTATGATTCCAAAAGCATTCGGGTTGATCTTTGAAGGAGCATTTACCGGTACAGGAATCCTTGGTGGGGCAATTGGAGTTTTGATCCAGGGATTTAAAAGGGGTACTTTTTCAAATGAAGCCGGTGTAGGTTCTGCCGCTATTGCGCACTCTGCCGTTAAAACAAGCTATCCTGCAAGTGAAGGAATTGTTGCGCTACTAGAACCATTTATTGATACTGTTGTAATTTGTACAATGACTGCCTTGGTATTAATTATTACCAATCTAAAAGGAGGATTTTTTGAATATGGAGTTGAAGTAACCCAGGGAGTTGAAATAACTGCAACCGCTTTTGACTCTGTAATTCCTCACTTCTCCATAATTTTAACTATTGCTGTAATTTTATTTGCTTTTTCAACTATGATCTCCTGGTCATATTACGGAATGCAAGGTTGGAAATTCTTATTTGGTAAGAGTAAAGCTGCCGACCTAACATATAAAATCTTATTTTTACTCTTTGTAATTATAGGTGCAAGTATTAGTTTAGGTGCTGTTATCGATTTCTCCGATGCTATGATCTTTTCAATGGTAGTACCTAATATGATTGGTGTTGTATTACTTTCACCAAAAATACAAGAAGAATTGACTAAATACTTAACTGCAATAAAACAGAAAAAAAGTTAAACTCAATAAAATGAACAATTTTAAATCCCATTTCAGGTATAACAAACGCCAACGAAATGGGATTTTATTTTTGGCTATTATCATACTTATTCTTCAACTTATCTATTTCTTTTTTGATTTTTCTTATGATAAAACAATTGAAACAAATACCGCTGAAATCAAAAGTTTTCAAGCTCAGGTCGATTCTTTAAAAAAGATCGAACAACAAAAAAAATCCAATTATAAGATATATCCTTTTAACCCAAATTATCTAACCGACTTCAAAGCGTATCAATTAGGCTTAAATGTAAAAGAAATTGATAAACTTTTTACTTATAGAAATAGCGGAAAATTTGTGAATTCAGCAAAAGAATTTCAAAAGATCACAGGAATAAATGACAGTTTACTTTCAGTCATTTCGCCTTATTTTAAATTCCCTGAATGGGTAAAAAATCAACCTCAAAGAAAAACTGAGAAAGAAAATTTTGTAAAAAAAGATCTTAATAAAGCAACCGAAAATGAACTACAAAACATTAACGGAATTGGTGAAAAATTAGCCAAAAGAATTATTGCTTATCGAGTATTATTACAAGGCTACTCCTTTGATGAACAACTTTATGAAGTTTATTATCTGGATAAAGCTGTAGCTGATAAAGTTTTAGAACAATTCACTGTTATTGAATTGCCAAAAATTGAAAAATTAAACCTCAACAATGCAAAATTTAAAGAAGTACTTCACCTACCCTACATCGATTATAAACTCACCAAAAGAATAGTAAACTATCGTGATAAAAATGGTGCTTTTGGATCTGTTGAAGAGTTGAAAAAAATTGACTCATTTCCATTAGATAAGTTTGACAGAATAGCTTTATATTTGACAGCTGAATGAGATACTATTTCTAAAATATTAATCCGACATCTTATGAATTTCGAAACATCTGAAACACAGAAAATGATAGCAGAATCAATTCGTGATTTTGCAAAACAACATATTAGCCCTTACATGATGGATTGGGATGAGAAGCAGACTTTTCCGGTTGAATTATTTCACAAACTAGGTGAAATGGGTTTTATGGGTGTTTTGGTTCCCGAAGAATATGGTGGTTCCGGTTTGGGTTATCACGAATACATTACTGTGGTAGAAGAAATATCAAAAGTAGATTCATCAATAGGCCTTTCTGTTGCTGCTCATAATTCACTTTGTACAAATCATATTCTTGAGTTTGGTAACGAGGAGCAAAAGAAAAAATGGTTACCTAAATTAGCTTCAGGCGAATGGATTGGTGCATGGGGCTTAACTGAGCATAATACAGGTAGTGATGCAGGTGGTATGAGCACAACTGCAGTTAAAGATGGCGATCATTATATAATAAACGGGGCTAAAAACTTTATTACCCACGGAAAAAGTGGAAATGTTGCTGTTGTAATGACACGCACAGGTGAAAAAGGAGATTCCCGCGGTATGACTGCTTTTGTGATTGAAAAAGGAACACCTGGTTTTAGTTCCGGAAAAAAAGAAAATAAGTTAGGTATGAGAGCTTCAGAAACTGCCGAAATGGTTTTTGATAACTGCCGTGTACCTAAAGAAAATATTCTTGGCGAGATTGGCGAAGGATTTATTCAGGCTTTAAAAGTATTAGACGGAGGTAGAATTTCCATCGGGGCTCTATCATTAGGAATTTCAAAAGGTGCCTATGAAGCTGCATTACAATATTCTAAAGAAAGAGAACAATTCGGAAAACCAATTAGTCATTTTCAAGGAATATCTTTCAAGTTAGCCGATATGGCAACTGAAATCGAAGCCTCAGAATTATTACTTCACAAAGCTGCTTTCCAAAAGAATAAAGGAGAAAAGATAGTAACTATTGGTGCAATGGCAAAAATGTACGCTTCTGAAGTAAGTGTAAAAGTTGCTAATGAAGCTGTTCAAATTCTGGGCGGTTATGGGTATACCAAAGATTATCCTGTAGAGAAATTCTATCGTGATGCAAAACTTTGCACTATTGGAGAAGGTACTACCGAAATTCAGAAATTGGTTATCTCAAGAAATATCTTAAAAGATTAGAACCGGATCTGACCGCTGGCTTAAATCAGTGGAAATTGATCGTATGAAGAATTGAGTGGGTTTGACTCTTTGGGTTTAGAAATAAAACTTTTTTTGATTCAAAAACCCTATCTTTATTGTTCTGTTTTAAACTTTAACATCTTGGAATCACCAATTATTTCAGTCAATAATATTTCCATTATTTACGAAAAAGAGGAAGTAATTAAAGATTTATCTTTTCAAATAAAAAAAGGAGAGAAAGCAGTAATTACCGGTGAATCAGGTAAAGGAAAATCAACCATTTTAAATTCGCTTTTAGGTTTTGTCCCAATTTCAAACGGAGAAATATTTATTTCAGACAAAAAGTTAGTTCCTGATAATATTCTTGAAATTAGAAATAAAGTTGCCTGGTTACCTCAGGAAACTTCATTAGACTTTCAAAATGTTAATGATATAATTTATACACCTTTTACTTTTAAATCAAATAAACATAATTTTCCTTCTAACAGTGAGGTTGATCAAATACTAAATAGTTTAAATATTTCATCAAAATTATTACAAAATGAAATAGATGAGATTTCCGGCGGACAAAAACAACGTATACTCTTAGCCAGTTCATTATTATTAAAAAAGGATATTTTAATTATTGACGAACCTACTTCAGCTTTGGATACAGAGAACAAAAAACAAATCACAGATTTTGTTATGTCTCAAAATAATCTAACAGTTTTAGCGGTTACGCATGACATTTACTGGATAGAACAATCGGATAAAATTATTGCTTTATGAAAGATGTTTATGACATAGATTATCTTGCCTTATTGTCAGGATATATCCTTTTAATAATACCGTTTTATATTCTTTGGTATTATAAAACCGGATTAGTTAAAGAATCCTTTTTTGCCTTCGCAAGAATGACAGTACAGCTATTATTGGTAGGAGTTTACTTAGAATTTATATTTGATCTAAACAATGCGTTTATAAATATCACATGGGTTCTTGTAATGACAATTTTAGCAACTTACACAGTAATAAAACGCAGTGAATTAACTCTAAAATACTTTGCGATTCCAATTTTTATAGCAATATTTTTGAGCGTAGCTATAACCGATACATATTTTTTGGGATTAATCATTAAACTGAATAATATCTTTGACGCCAGATATTTCATCCCTATTACCGGAATGCTTTTGGGTAACAGCATAAAAACCATAATAATTGCATTAAACACCTATTATGGAAACCTAAAAAAGGAAAAAGAATTATACAAGTGGTATTTGGCAAACGGAGCAAAAAAATCTGAAGCATTAATTCCATTTAAAAGAGAAGCCTTAAAAAATGCTTTTAATCCTGTAATCGCAGGAACAGCTATTGTTGGTTTGATTTCCTTACCTGGTATGATGACCGGTCAGATTCTTGGAGGTAGTAATCCTGCTGTAGCTATCAAATATCAAATAATGTTGATGATAACCATTTTTTCATCATCTATTTTTAGTGTTTTTTTAAGTATTTATTTTGCAGATAAGTCTGTTTTTGATGACTTTGATAATTTGAAGAAGGTGAAAAAATGAGCCCTTATTGGTTGATGGTTGACAGTTAATAGTTAATGGTTACTGGTTGATAGTTACTAGTTTGACAACCCCTAAATAGCGTTGACCGCTGATTGACAGACTAACATCCAACAACTGACAACCAACAACTTACTATTGTCTGTTTATCCATGCTTCAGCCCCATCTCATTACCTTTTTCCAGCATAAAATTGTATGCTTCATCATAATCGTTGGCTATTTTACCATCAAGAATGGCATCTTTAATAGCTTCTTTTAAAACACCTATCTCCCTTCCTGGTTTTAGATTGAAAGTTTGCATTATTACTTCACCTGTAACTGGTGGTTGAAAATTTCTAACTCTGTCGCGCTCTTCAACTTCCCTGATCTTTTGGCGTACTAATTTAAAATTATTCAGATACTGTAACTCTCGATGCCTATTTTTGGTTGTAATATCTGCCTCGCAATGCGTCATTAGATCATCGATATCTTCACCGGCATCAAAAACCAACCTCCTTACTGCCGAATCTGTAACATTTTCTGCCAGAATAACAGGGCGCGAACTAAGCGTTACGATTTTTTCTACATACTTCATTTTATCATTTAAAGGCATATGTAATCGTTTGAATATTTTTTTTACCATCTTCCCACCCACGAACTCATGACCATGGAAGGTCCAGCCAACTTTTTTATCAAATTTTTTGGTTGGTGCTTTACCTATATCGTGTAATAATGCTGCCCAACGAAGCCATAAATTATCTGTTGTTTTAGCGATATTGTCAACCACTTGCAATGTATGGTAGAAATTATCTTTGTGTTTTTGACCTTTGACCTGTTCAACACCACTAAGAGCAGATAACTCGGGTAAAATATATGGCATCAAACCTGTTTCTTGTAAAAGTTTTAAGCCTATGGAAGGTTTATCACTCATCAGGATTTTATGCAACTCCACTACAATTCTTTCTTTACTAATAATCTTGATCCTGTCGGAGTTTCTTTCAATAGCTTTTAAAGAATCTTCTTCGATGGTGAAGTTCAATTGTGCCGCAAATCGAATAGCCCGCATCATCCGTAATGGGTCATCGCTATAGGTTATATCAGGATCAAGCGGAGTTTTTATAAGTTTTTTCTCAAGATCCTCAATTCCGTTAAACGGATCTAATAACTCACCAAAATTATTTTTATTTAGGCTTATAGCCCTTGCATTGCTAGTAAAACCCCTACGGTTTTGATCATCCTGTAA
>JBDLIB010000003.1:0-54730 GCA_039715085.1 Bacteroidota bacterium
AGTAATGAAAGAATCAGCAACCATTGCATTGGAATATATCAAGGCAAATACTGAAGAATTTGGTATTAAGCCCGATGTTCTAGGTAACCACAATATCCATATTCACGTACCAGAAGGGGCAACACCAAAAGACGGACCAAGTGCAGGTATTACTATGCTTACATCATTGGTTTCATCGTTTACACAAAGAAAAGTAAAAGCTAAACTGGCTATGACAGGTGAGATCACTTTAAGAGGAAAAGTATTGCCTGTTGGCGGAATCAAAGAAAAGATCCTTGCGGCAAAACGCGCCAATATCAAAGAGATCATTCTTTGTGAGGAAAACAAAAAAGACATTGAGGAAATTAAACCAACCTATTTAAAAGGATTGAAATTTCACTATGTTAATGAAATGAAAGAAGTGATCGATATCGCATTATTAAAACAAAAAGTAAAGAATGCTAAAAAATTAGTGTAATTTTTTAGTATGGAGGGCTTCACTTAAAATGAAACCCTCAATAACTTCTATAGGCTGCTAATTCAAAATTGAATTTGAACTAAATAAAAAATCGGGATCTCCTGCAAAGGATCTCCCGATTTTTAAATTTTACTAATTCAAATATTTTATTGAATTAGTTATGTGCTATTGGGTCAGCATCCCCATCAGGATCACCGTTCACTTCACCATCAGTACTTATATTTCCTAACAACAAACCACAAACATGCGGAGCTGCCATTGAGGTACCACTTATTGTATTATACCCTCCGTCTTTCCATGTAGAATATATATTTACACCTGGTGCACAAAACTCAATTGGAGGATTGCCATAATTTGAAAAATAAGCAAAATTATCATTGATATCCATTGCAGAAACAGTATAGATATTTGGACCATTAGCTCTTGCAGGTGAGTGGTTGTTCGCATCATCACTTTCATTACCTGCAGCTAATGCAAATTTTACACCAGTTGCAGCAGCAGCTATTACAGCATCGTCCAGAGTAGTAGAAACACCACCACCTAAACTCATATTTGCCACATCACCATTGACACCATTAGCTGCAACATAGTCTACACCGGCAATTACACCGGATATGGATCCGCTGCCTCTGCGATCTAAAACTCTAACTGCAACCAAAGTAGCACCGGGAGCAACCCCAACTACACCAATTTCATTATCTAATGCAGCTACTGTACCCGCAACGTGAGTACCATGTCCATTTTGATCATTTGCATCACCTCTATCAAGAAAACATGCACTTCTTGCAGCATCAACATTTAGATCAGGGTGATCCAGATCTATCCCTGAATCAATTATCCAGGCTGTTGCACTTGCACTAAAATTAATTACACCACCTACTCTTGTAATACCCCAAGGAGTTTCTGCTGCAGGAGGCGTTGGCACAGGCTTTTTATAAGCAGTTATCGGAGACAAACTGATTATCTGATCTTGCTCTATGTATTTTATACGATCATCATTTTTTAATACAGCTATTTGATCCTCAGATAATTTGGCTGCAAATCCGTTAAAGGCATGACCAAAAGTTTTAACAATATCATCTTTTGACAAACTTACTTTGGAAAAAGTTGCAGGCAACTCTGATTTTAACATAGATAACTTATCCTTATATTCCAAACCTTTTATCATAGTAGACTTTCCGGCATATTTATTATTTAAAATAATGATATATTGCCCCTCTATAGGTATGGAACTATACTTGGCAATAGAAGTACCTTCTTGTACAGATTGCAGATCGTCAACATTACCGTCATTATCGGTATTACAACTAGCGGTTAATAATAAAATTGAAATTACAAACAGAGGGAGAATCTTTTTCATTAAATTAATTTTTTTCATTTAAATAAATTTTTAATTTGTTAATATTGCGTTAATTTTTTCACAAATATAAAAAAAAATAATAAATGATTATTTTATAAATATCAAACCTGTTAATATTTACAATAGTTTATAAACATTAGCACAATAAAATAACCATTTTATTTGATCTATGATTATTGAAAATGACGACCTCATATAAGACATTTAAGTTTCAAATATTAAAAAATACACCTCTACAACTCAGAACCGGAAACTTAATTCATTTCAATTCCATATTAAAAAAATTAAAAATTATTTTCCCTGCCTTTTAATTTCAATTTCCTATTTTTGATAAACTAATACGGAATAATGCATTTTAAACATCCTGAAATTTTATACGCTTTATTTTTACTGCTTATTCCAATCCTAATTCATTTATTCCAGCTTCAAAGATTTGAAAAAGTAACATTTACCAATGTTAAACTCTTACAACAAATCAAACAACAAACCCGAAAAAGTTCGAAACTAAAAAAATGGCTGATCTTACTCACTCGTTTGCTCCTTCTATCCACCTTGATCATGGCTTTTTCGCAACCTTATTTTGTAAAAAGATCTCTTGATAAACCTGGTGAAACGATCATCTATTTAGATAATTCACTTAGCATGCAGGCTAAAGGTGAAAAAGGCGAATTATTACAACGTGCCATACAAGACCTGCTTGAAATATATCAAAACAAAGACAAAACTATTACCCTACTCACCAATGAGGATACTTTTAAAAATATTAATGTAAACAACGAACTTTTAAATATAAAACACTCCCCCATTCAGCAAAATTTTACAAACCTATCCATACGACTAAAAAACATTTCAAAAGAAAAAGAATACAGCTATAAAAATATTGTGTTAATTTCTGATTTTCAAGATAATATTTCAGATTTCACAAACCTTAAAACAGATAGTTTATCAGAATACAATTTTGTCCAACTACTTCCGGTAAGAGAAGAAAATATTGCTATTGACAGCACATGGATATCTGATGCAAATAATGAGAATACTAAAATAAAACTAAGGATAAAAAGTTATCATTCTGCAAATGATAATTTAAGTATTTCATTTTATATCAATGGTGATTTAAAAGGAAAAACAGCGATAGATATTGAGGAAAACCAAAGTAAGGAAATTGAATTCATCACACAAAATTCCGCTGATATTACGGGTAAATTTACCATTAATGATGCAAATTTATTCTTTGATAATACAACATACTTCGCCATTTCGAAACCTGATAAAACCAATGTCCTGCTAATAGGAAAAGAAACATCCTTTTTAAACAAGATCTACGATAAAAATAAATTTAATTTCCAACAAAGTGATCCGGTCCAGGTGGAATTCAGCACTATTCTAAATCAGGATCTGGTGATCTTAAACCAAATGGAAAGTATTTCGTTGCCACTGGTCAATGCTATTAAAAATTATTTGGAAAAAGGAGCGAATTTGGTGATCATTCCATCAAATGAAATCAATATTAATTCCTACAACCAACTATTTTCCAATCTCCAAATAGGACAAATCCTCAATAAGCAGGAAACTAAAAAACTGATAACCAAAATAAATGATGAACATCCTTTTTTTAAAGATGTTTTCACTACAAAAACCGATAATTTTCAATATCCGTTTATCAACCAATACTATACGAGCTCCTTATCAAATGCAACCGGAATATTAAAATTGGAAAATGGAGAGGATTTCATTTCAGAAACCACAAAAAACAATAGCAAAATTTACTGGATAGCATCAGCATTAGACAATGAAAATTCTAATTTTATCTTATCCCCATTGGTAGTTCCCGTGTTTTATAATTTTGCTTTACAAAACACTACCGGAAGAAAATTATATTACGAAATTGGTGAAACAAACCACATTGAGATTAAAACTGTTTTACAAAAAGATGAAGTATTGGAGATCACTAAAAACGACTATCAATTTATTCCGCTACAAATAAATAAAACAAACAAGGTAATAATCAACACAAATGAGCAACCGTTAAATGCAGGTATTTATCATATTTCAAAAAATGAAGATCTTATAAAAAAAATTGCTTTTAATTTTTCCGGTAAAGAAAGTAATACTGAATATTTTTCGCCGAATAAGTTATTTGAAAAAAGAGAAAATGTAAATTTTTATCCGGATGTTAAAGAAGCAATATCTGAAATAAATGAACAAAACAAAAAACATAATTTATGGCAATTATTTATTATTTTTGCTCTGATGTTTATGTTAATTGAAATCCTTTTACAAAAATATCTAATAATATAAATTGGTTATATCCATATTTTAAAACCACTACTTGTGAATATACTTTTAAAATCGGCTAAAATAATAGACCAAAATTCTGAATTCCACCAACAAATTAAAGATCTTTTAATCGAAAAAGGAATTATTACCAAAATTGCCGATAAGATCTCCAAACCTCAAAATTGTAAAGAAGTAAATTTAGAAAATTTGCATATTTCAACCGGCTGGTTTGATACTAGTGTTTCATTTGGTGAGCCCGGTTTTGAAGAAAGGGAAACAATTCATCACGGATTGGAAGTAGCTGCAAAAAGTGGTTTTACCGCAGTTGGAGTAAACCCAAATACGTACCCTGTAGTCGACAATAAATCGGCTGTAGAATATATCAAAAATAAAGCTTTTGGTAACGCTGTAGAATTATACCCCATTGCCAATTTATCAAAAAAAGCGGAAGGCAAAGAAATTGCCGAAATGTTTGATATGCAAAACTCAGGTGCTATTGCTTTTGGTGACTATAACAAAGCAATTGACAACACCAATCTATTGAAAGTAGCATTACTTTACGCACAGAATTTTGATGGAATGGTCTTGAGCTTCCCGCAAGAAAAAACTACCTCTACTTTAGGATATGTAAATGAAGGTGTCAACAGTACAAGGTTGGGACTAAAATCTATTCCGTCAATGGCTGAAGAATTACAAATTGCAAGAGATCTGTTTTTATTGGAGTATACCGGTGGAAAATTACACATTCCAACTGTTTCCTCAGCCAAATCGGTTAAATTGATTAAAGAAGCCAAGAAAAAAGGATTACAAGTAACTTGCAGTGTTTCGGCTCATCATTTAAGTCTAACTGATGATGAATTAAAGAATTTCAATACAAATATTAAGGTCTTACCCCCACTTCGCACTAAAAAAGATGTCAATGCTTTGATCAAAGGAGTTAAAGATGGTACTATCGATATCATTACAAGCGACCATAACCCAATAGACATTGAGCATAAAAAAGTAGAATTTGAAAATGCCATGTATGGAACAATAGGATTGGAAAGTGCCTTTGGAAGTATCAATAAAGTTTTAGATCTGGAAGACACCATTTTATGTCTAACCGAAAAACCACGAAATGTATTTGGCTTACAACAACCAAAGATCAATGAAGGAGAAAATGCAAATATCACCCTGTTTAACCCTGAAATAGATTATACTTTTACTGAAGAAAATATAATTTCAAGATCCAAAAATGCTGCATTTTTAGGTAAAAAACTAAAAGGTGCAGCGTATGGGATTATAGCAAATAAACAATTGGTTTTAAAATAAATTCTCTTTCCTAGTTAAACAGACACAACTATATTTTCTCTCAAGAAGCACCAATGATTAAGAGTTAATTTCGGGAGATTATTTCATTTATCTATCATCAATATCAGTAAATTAATCGAAAAGAATTCCCCGAGGTTTTGCCTCAGGAATAGTTGGTTTCAAAAAATTATAATTATCAGCTTTAGTTTTAAATTTACTACTATTCTAAAGACCAAAACAGTAAAACAGAATTCTATAAAAATTCTTCATAATTACCTCATAATAACCCAATAAAGTACAAATCTCATTGGGATATAATAATTACAACTTGGCAAATTTCACATACCAAAACCTATACATATTATATTATTGATAAATAATTGATGAAAAAATTATTCATTTCCTAATTTTTAAAATATGTTTACGCAGAATTTTATCTGAATTCCACAAAAGAAAATGATGAAATCATATAAAAATTGATGAAATCAAAAAATATCCAGGCCATAAAAGGCATTATTTCCGGGTAAACCTTTCTCAAAAATGAATTAAACATTTCAAAATACAACGAAACTATATATATGATTTTGTGATATTTACACACAAATAAACCCAACTAAAAATCACATAAGCAACTTTTATTGCTCCGTTATGTAACATTTGATACTCTTTATATTGATTATATATTGTAAGGAAATGATAAAAATCATATAAATACACCCTACCCTAACATAATTTTACACCCAGAAAATAACCATTAAACATTTGAATTTTAAACAATTAAATCATGAAAAAGTTATCATTTTATTTTTTAACATTACTATTTTCGTCAACTGTTTTATTAAGCAGTTTCACGAATAAAGATGTACAACCAATAAGTACAAACCCAACCGATGAATTTGAAATACTCGTAAATTATCTTGAAGCAAATTCAAATTTCATCATTACTGATGCTTCTACAGCCATCATCTCTGCTGATGAAGTAAAGAAGAATATCAAAAACACTACATACAAAGTAATTGATATCAGAAGTGAAAGCTGGTATGAATACGGGCATATTAAAAATTCTGCTAATGTAAAAGCCGCAGACCTATTAGATTATTTTGAAAACAAGATCAATCCCCAAGACTACGAAAAGATAGTTATGGTATGTTACTCAGGTCAATCAGCTGCATATTTTACCAGTCTGCTTAGAATAGCAGGATACAAAAATGTTTACAGTATGAAATGGGGAATGAGCTCATGGAGAACTGATTTTGCTGAAAATTCTTGGTTAAAAAATACTAAAAATGATCTTGCAAGCAAAGTTGAAACAACAGGAAACCTAAAAGCAGAAAAAGGTGAATACCCTACAATAAACACAGGAAAAACAGAAGCAGAAGACATACTTCGTGCAAGACTTGAAAAAGAATTTGCAACTCCTTATAAAGAATCCATCATAAAAGCTGAAGATGTTTTTGAAAATCCAAGCAATTATTATATAGTTAGTTATTGCGATCAAAACACTTACAATAAAGGCCATATCCCTGGTGCAATTCGTTACGAGCCTAATCATTCATCACTTTTAACAACAACCGACCTTTCAACTCTTCCTAAAGATAAAAAGGTACTGGTTTATTGTCCAACAGGACAAAAAGCTGCCCATGTTGTTGCTTACCTTAATGTATTAGGATATGATACAGGCAACCTTGCATATGGCTCAAATAGTTTTATGACCAAAATATTAAAAGAAAACAACTGTGATCCATTTACAAACAAAGAAATAAACATGTATCCTGTTGTTGAATAACACAAACCTTAGACTTAACTTAATTATCACATATTTTTAAACAATTTTAAACATTAAATCATGAAAAAATTATCATTATTTATTATCGGATTATTATTCATCCCTTCATTATTATTAACATCTTGTGACAGGGGTGATGAACCAGGTGGCGATGTCATTGCTACACCCGCATTTGAATTGATGAAAGACCATATGATCTCAAGCGGTCTTGATATAGACAAAATTCTTGTTAACGCCGATGGCGAAAAATTTGTAACAGGTGCTCCAGCTGAAGCTGATCTTACTGCATTCCTTGCTAAATATTATATTATGGATATCAGAGCGAATGATGCTTTTACTGCAGGACATATTGAAGGAGCAAAAAATGTTGCTTTCGCAGATATTCTTACGGAAGCTGATAATGCAGGTGGTAAACCCATCTTAGTAGTATGTTACACAGGACAAACCGCTTGCTATGCAACTGCTTTATTACGTTTATACGGAAAACCTCACACAAAAGCTTTAAAATGGGGAATGTCTGGTTGGAATTCTGCAACTGCAGGATCATGGAACAGTAATGTTGGAGAGATAGCAGACGGCAACGTAAACTGGAGTTACTCTGCAGCACCTTCAAGTTTGGTTTTTGACAACCCAACTTTATCAAGCATCTCTCAGGATGGTGCCGAAATATTAAGATCAAGAGTTGAACAAGTTGTTGCCGATGGTTTCAAAGGAGTTTCAGGCTCAGATGTAATTGGTGATCCCGGTGCATATTTTGTTAACAATTATTTCAGTCAAACAGATTATTCAGGATTCGGACATATCGCTAACGCATACAGAATACAACCTTTTGTACTTGCCGATAATTCTTACAAAGCTTACGACCCTGCTTCAGACGCAAAAGTGGTTACCTATTGTTACACAGGTCAAACATCAGCAGTATTGACAGCTTGTTTAAGAGTTTTAGGTTATGATGCTTATAGTTTAAAATTTGGTATGAATGGATTGTATAACTCTAATCCTGCATGGTCAACAAACCAATGGGGTATTGGTTCATCAGTTCCAAAGAACTTACCATTAAAACAATAAAATAACTTAAACTTAAAAAGATGAATAACAAAATATATTTATTGTTTGCAGTATTCTTTGTGTTTTCTGTAAACAGTGTGTTTTCGCAGGGTTGCGATACAGATGAACCATCAGACTCTGGTGAAGCTCCAAAAATAAAGATCTTTGGATACATCCAACCTGAATTCGATTATAACTTTAATGACGCTGATGAGAACACTTTCAGATTCAGAAGAGCCAGAATTGGTGTAACCGGTAAAGTTCTTGACGATTTCAGATACTATTTCATGCTTGAAGCAAGTCCGTTTATTGGTGGGGAAGACGCATATCTTATGGATGCCTTTGTTGCATGGGAAAAATACAATTGGTCAAGAATTGCAATGGGTTCATTTAAACAACCATTTGGTAGAGAAGTAAATACTGCGTGTCACAGTTTGATCACTATTGACAGAGCAATTGTATCAGACCAACTAGTTGCACCACAAAGAGATTACGGTATTATGGTCTTAGGCGGTAACAAATACAACAGATTAAATTATGCCGTAGCATTAATGAATGGTAACGCATTAAAAATTAAAGACAACAATAAGAAAAAGGATATAATGGGTAGAGTTTCATACAAGCTACTTGACTTTTTAACTGTTGGAGGAAGTTTTAGATATGGTTACCCTACTAATGATGACGATGATCGTACAACTCTTGGCGGTGAAGTCTTATTTGAATTAAGTAATTTCCATGTACAGGGTGAATATATTCATGATGAAGGTGAATACAACCGTGCTTCAGGTGGTGGTTGTGGCTCTGAGCCTATGGAATTAGGTAATGAAAGAGATGGTGCATATATAATGGCCTGGTATACCGGATGGGATATACAACCCGTTTTCAAATATGAATTCTTTGATCAGGATCTGGACAATAAAGACATACCAAATGCATACACTGAAATGATGACCATAGGTGCGAATTATTTCTTTAATGACAAAATTAGATTACAATTAAACTATCAATCTCATATTGAAACTGTTATCAACAAAGATAACGACATGTTTTTGGCTCAAATACAAGTCAGATTCTAATTAAGTTTGTTTATGCATAATATGTAATTTATGTTAATTGTTGAGTAGAAAACTCCCTAACTTCTGTTTGGGAGTTTTTTTTGTGTGATAATTAAAGTACATTTGCAAAAATTAATTTGCCAAATTAATTTTTATATTTTATAAATTGGAACAAACCCTTCTATAAGTGAATACACAAGAAAAGATTATAAGAGAGAAATTAGATGAGTATTACTCAACTATTTTTGAAGAAGATTTAATTGATGAAATAGTTGAAGCCGGATATATTGACAAATTCAAAGTTGGTGATATATTGATAGATATAGGTGAGGATATGACACATATCCCGCTAATTTTAAGCGGAGCTGTTAAAATTATTCGTAAAGAAGGTGATAGTGATGAATTGGTTTTATATTTCCTGGAACAAGGTGATACCTGCGCAGTTTCATTCATAAACTGTATCAACAGAAAAAAAAGTATTTTTAAGGGTGTAGTGGAAAATGATGTGGAAGCCATCTTTATCCCTGTGGATAAAGTAGACGAATGGTTAGCAAAATATAAAACATGGCGTTATTTTATAATTGATAGTTACCACTTCAGGTTAATCGAGATGGTTGAATCTATTGATGGATTGGCTTTTAGAAAAATGAATCAACGTTTATTGAAATACCTGTCCGATAAAGCAAAAATTAATAAAAGTACAGATCTTGAGATTACACACCAGCAAATCGCCCAGGACCTAAATACTTCCAGAGTGGTGATTACCAGGTTATTAAAACAATTGCACAACGAAGGGAAAATTTATTCCAGCAGAAATAAAGTAAAGGTTCTGGATTTTTAAAGAAATCTGCTACAGGTTTATAGTTTCGAATTACTGATTTGTTTTTACAGACACGAAACTCGAAACCAAAAACACAAAACTTTTTATTTCAGCATCTCAATATAATCATTTTCCGAAATTATCGGAATTTGTAGTTTTTCAGCTTTTTCTCTTTTACTCGGTCCCATATTATCCCCTGCAATAATATAATTGGTCTTTTTAGAAATTGATCCGGTTACTTTACCACCGTTATCTTCAATGGATTTTTTAAGTTCAGCCCTGGAGAACTCATGGAACACACCTGAAACAACAAAAGTTTTGCCAAGCAATTTCTCCGTTTGATTTTTTAACGTCAATTCATCTAAAGAAAATTGCAGACCATATGTTTTTAATCTTTCTAAAATCTCAATATTAACAGGATTTTTAAAAAATGTGATGATACTTTTTGCTATCCTCTCTCCTATTTCATCAACATTAATCAAATCTTCATAAGAAGCATTTATTAAATTATCGATATTCTTATGGTGTTTTGCCAATTTTTTTGCTACGGTTTCCCCAACAAATCTAATCCCTAAAGCAAACAGTACTTTTTCAAAAGGAATCTGTTTGGAAGCTTCAACACCTTTGATAATATTTGCTGCTGATTTTTTAGCCATTCTTTCTAATGGAATTATCTCCTCTTCTTTTAAATCATATAGATCAGCATAATCTTTAATTAAACCATTACCATATAAAAGCTCAATTGTTTCAGCACCCAAACCATCAATATTCATGGCTTTTCTACTGATAAAATGCTGGATCCTTCCGGTTATTTGCGTAGGACATCCAAATTCATTCGGACAATAATGTTTTGCATCCCCTTCTTTTCTAAGCAATTTTGTATTACAATCGGGACAATACTCAATATATTCAACAGGAATAGAATCTGGCGATCTTTTTTCAAGGTCCACTCCAACAATTTTGGGAATGATTTCTCCTCCTTTTTCAACATAAACTGCATCTCCAACTCTTACATCCAATTTTGCAATTTGATCAGCATTATGTAAGGAAGCCCTTTTTACAATAGTTCCGGCTAGTTCAACAGGTTCAAGATTTGCAACCGGTGTTATAGCTCCGGTTCTACCTACCTGATAGGTGATCTTATTAAGAATCGTACCAGCTTGCTCAGCCTTAAACTTATAAGCTAAAGCCCAACGGGGTGATTTTGCGGTATAACCCAATTCTTCCTGATAATCTAAGGAGTTTACCTTGATAACAACCCCATCTGTTTCATAGGGTAAATTATGTCGGTTCTCATCCCAATAGTTTAGAAAATCAAAAATTTCATTAGTATTGGAACAGGTTTTAATAGTTTGTGGAACCTTAAAACCTGCTTCCTTTGCAAATTCCAAAGCCTTAAAATGTGTATTAAACGGAGTTCTTTCAGCTACAACCTGATACAGTAAACAGTCAAGAGGCCTGTCTGCAACCTCAGCACTATCCTGTAATTTTAAACTTCCGCTGGCTGTATTTCTGGGATTACGATAGGCATCTTCACCGGCTTCCACCCTTTCCTGATTCATTTTTTTGAATCCGTCCAACGGAAGAATGATCTCTCCCCTGATTTCAAAATCTTCAATATCATCTTTCTTTAAAATCAGTGGAATGGATCTAATCGTCCTAACATTTGCAGTCACATCATCTCCTTGAAAACCGTCACCTCGTGTTACGGCTTTTTCAAATTTTCCATCTTTATAATATAGATTGATAGAGGCCCCATCGTACTTTAATTCGCAGGTGTATTCAATTTCAACACCACCAAGTATTTTTTGAATTCTGTTTTCCCAATCAATAATATCTTCTTTAGAATATGAATTATCCAAAGAATACATTCTGTGTGTATGCGAAACCGTATTAAAACTTTTGGTCACTTCTCCACCAACCCTCTGAGTTGGTGAGTTTGGATCAAAAAACTCAGGATATCTCCCCTCCAGATCTTGAAGCTCCTTTAATAGCACATCAAAATCATAATCAGAAATTACAGGATTATCCAAAACGTAATAATTGTAATTGTGCCGTCTTAATTCCTCTCTTAATTGCTCTATTCTTAACTGATTCTCTGACATTTAAATAAAATATATTTATGAACTAAAAGTAGTTATTTTTTTAAATAATCGCTATTTTTTTGTAAATTTATAAGGCTATATTATATATTTTTTAATTTTTTGTCACTTTTGAAACTTTCTTTTGATACATTTATCACTTATTAATGATATAAATCACACTTTAAATGATTTCACATCATTAAATTTGAAAACAATAAAACAAAAAAAACTCTAAATTATTATGAAGAAACTACTGATTTTAGGTGCTGGAACAGCCGGCACAATGATGCTGAATAAATTGTATAATGAACTGGAACGTGATGAATGGGAAATTACAATTGTCGATCAATATAAAACACATTATTACCAACCCGGATTTTTATTCATACCATTTGGCATATATAATAAAAAAGGAGTTTCAAAACCTAAACATGATTTCTTCCCACCTGGTGTAAATGTTATCTACAGCCCGATTGATAAAATAGCGGGTAAAGAAAATAAAGTTCATTTAGAAGGAGGTAAGGTTCTAAATTACGATTATCTGATCATCGCAACAGGAACCCAAACACGCCCTTCAGAAACCGAAGGATTAAAAGATAAATTATGGTATAAAGATATTTTTGATTTTTATACTATTGAAGGTGCCGTTGCATTGCACAACAGATTTAAAGACTGGGAAGGTGGTAAATTAGTTATGTGTATACCTGAACTACCGTATAAATGTCCTGTCGCTCCAATAGAATTTGTGTGCTTAGCGGAGGCTTATTTTGCTGAAAGAGGCATGAAAGACAAAGTGGAAATATCATATGTCACCTTAATGTCAGGAGCCTTTACAAAACCTGTAGCTTCAAAGATGCTTGGAGATCTATTGGAAGAAAAAAATATTGAAGTAGTTGCTGATTTTTATTTGAGTCATGTTGATAATGATAATAAAAAGATCGTTTCTTATGACGACCGCGAAGTAGACTTTGATATCTTAACAATCGTACCTGTAAATATGGGAAGTGATATGATAGAAAGAAGCGGATTAGGTGATGACATGAATTATGTAAGAACGAACAAACATACTTTACAATCAGAAGATTTCGAAAACATATTTGTTATTGGTGATGCTTCTGATATTCCTACATCCAAAGCCGGTTCTGTGGCGCATTTTGCAGGAGAGATATTGTTTGAAAACATATTAGCTGCAATGGAAGGAAGGGATCTGCCTGCAAAATTTGACGGACATGCAAACTGTTATATTGAGACTGGTTACGGTAAAGGAGCTCTAATCGACTTTAACTATGACACAGAACCTCTGCCCGGTACTTTCCCCCTTCCCGGAATTGGTCCGTTTGGCTTATTGAAAAATACAAAAATGAACCATTACGGAAAAGTATTATTTAGATGGATCTATTGGCATATTCTGCTAAAAGGTAAAGAATTGCCGATTGAAGCAGATATGACCATGGCTGGAAAAAAAAGAGTTTAATCTAAATATCGAATCGTAATGGAAGAAAAGAATTTAGAAGCTCGTATAGATGCACTGGACAAAAAAATGGATTTACTATTAGAATATGTAAATCAACAAAGGCTAAGAACGAATTCTGTTGATGATTTGGTAAGTGACTTAACCATTATTGGTAAAGATATTTATGATTCAACAGTAGATGAACTAGACAAAAGACAAGTAGAATTACATCCTGATGAATTAACAGACCTGGCATTAACCTTTATCCGAAATCTGGACAACATCAAAAAAATGCTTGATACGCTCGAAATGGCTGTTGATCTTAGTAAAGAATTAGGACCAATTGCCAATGAAGTTATCATTGATTTCACAAAACAGCTGGCTGTCTTTGAACAAAAAGGATATTTCGCATTCATCAAAGAAGTTGGCCCTATACTAGACAATATTATTACAGGTTTCACTCCTCAGGATTTAAGAGAATTAGCTGATAGTATAGTTACAATTCTATCGATAGTGAAAGAAATGACGCAACCTGAAGTACTTGGCACAATGGAAAATGCTATAAAAGCATTTAACAGTATGGAAACCGAAAGTGTTCCGTCTTATTCTATGTGGAGGGTAATGAAAGAAATGAATAGCCCGGAAATGAAAAAAGCACTTGGCTTTGGAGTTACTTTCATGAAAAATGTATCAAGGGATCTGGAAGTAAACAAAAAATAATAAACTAATAATAAATTAAAACAATAAATATCATGGCAGAAAAAACAATCGCAGGAGTACAAGTTAACGTTTCAGATGATGGATATCTTGAAGATATGTCTCAATGGAATGAAGATATAGCAAAAGAAATTGCAGGTGAAATAGGTATTGAACTTACTGATAAGCATTTTGAGGTTCTTAATTATTTAAGAGAAAAAACAGAAGCAGGCGAGTCATTATCCATCAGAAAAGTTGGAAAATCCGGTATCGTGGATATTAAAGGACTTTATAAGTTATTCCCAAAAGGGCCTTTAAAATTCTCATCAAAAATTGCCGGGATCCCAAAACCGGCGAGTTGCGTATAATCTTTAAATAATTTGTTTATCTAAAATTAAAAATATGAGTTCAGAAGAAAAAAAACCCTTAGAAAAGGTCTGTATGATCTGCGCTAAGGGATCATTAGAAGATGTTTATGCTACTCTTGTAATGGCTAACGGAGCCGTTATGGAAGGTATTGAAACCAAAGTATTTTTCACTTTTTTCGGGCTTGACGGAATTACTAAAGACCGAATGTTAAGCCTCCATACAGCAACAACAGGAAATCCGGCTATGCGTATGCCGGGGGGATTACCATTCCCTACAATGCTTGGTGGTTTACCTGGTGTAGAATCTGCTGTTTCAGGCATGATGAGAAAACAAATGGAAGAACTAGACATGCCTCCGGTTGATGAATTCTTAGAAATGATCACTGCGGGCGGTGGCGAAATATACGCCTGTAAATTAGCCGTTGATATGTTTAAACTGAAAAAAGAAGATCTTTCTGATGAAGTTTCAGATATTATCACAATAGGTGACTTTTATGAATTATGTGACGGTGACAGAACACAGATTATTTTCACCTGATCAGCACATCAATCTAACCAAAACTAAGAGGCTGTAATTTGATTTACAGCCTCTTATTATCTTACTCTGATTGAAAATTTATTTATTCTTTCCCTGCTCCTTTTCTGCCTTTCTCCTGGCTTTTTCTTGCTTTCTTTTAGTCTTACTATCAATTTCAGTAGAATTTTGATCAATTATTTGGCCTGAATATCCTGTTTCATCTGTCTGACTTTCTGAAAGATACTGATCCAATTCCTCTTCGGTTATCCATCCTCCTCCTAAAGTTTTATATAATTGTACATAAGCCGAAAGCAACTCCTGATAATTTTTTGATAAAGATAATTGTATTTCAAACTCTTGTCGTTGAGTTTCAATTACTTCCAGATAACTGGTAACTCCCTGATAATACCTTTGACGTGATAAATGTCCAGCGTTTGAAGCTGCTTCTGAAGCTAATTTATTTGCTGTTAAAATATCTTTCAAACTCGAAACTGTTATGAGTGAATTATCTACTTCACGAAAAGCATTCAACACTACATTTTCATATTTAAATAAAGATTGTTTTGCTTTTTCTCTTTCGATATCAACTCTTCTTGCATTCTTACCCCATTCAAATAAAGGTCCAACCAAACCTGCACCCGCACTCCACCCCAAACCATCAGAGACTAAATTTGACAGATCATTACTTGTTAAACCCAGTAAACCTGTTAAACTTATAGATGGGAATCGCATTGCTTCTGCAACCCCTATTTTTGCATTCTGAGCTTTATACAACTGTAATGCCTGTAAAATATCAGGTCTTCTTTTTAAAATATCAGATGGAATTCCAACAGGTATAGATATCGGTGCGGAAACTTCCAGCAGATTTATTGGTGTAACTATACTATCAGGGAATTTACCCATCAAAACACTTAGATTATTTTCTGAAAACGCTATTAGTTTTTTGAAATTCGGAATGGATACCTGAGCAACTGATTTTTGAATTACTGATTGATCTACTTCTAATAAATTCGTATAACCCTTATCAAAACGTTTTTGTATTATTTGCAGAGCTGTATCCCTTATTTTAAGTGTATTTTCTGCAATTTGTAAACGAGTTTTATAGTCTAATAATCTAAAATAATTCTTTGCAACTTCACTTATTAATTCAAGTTCAACAGATCTTTTCCCATAATAAGTTGCCAAAAGATTTGCTCTTGCTGCCTCCGTACTTCTTCTGTATTTTCCCCAAAAATCCAATTCCCAATTTACTACTCCAAAAGCTGAGTAAGACTCTAAAGGATCATCTACATGTACTACCTCATAAATATTGGATTTTCCAACACTTGCATTCATCCCAACTTTCGGACCGTAATCTGCTTTATAATAACCTACATTTGCCTTAGCCTGGTCTATCCTACTAGCTGCAATCAAAACATCTTTATTTTCACGAAGTGCTGTTACAATTAGAGTATCTAAAATTGGATCATCAAAAATTTCCCACCATTTTAAATTAATAAGGCTATCGATTTGTTTGTTGGCAAACCTGAATTCCTGAGGAACATTTGTTTCAGGTTCATGAAAATCTGGCCCTACTGCACATGAATATAATAAAACAGTAAATAAAAAAATGTAAATATATTTATTGATCATGATGCTCATCACTATTTTCTTGTATGGTTTGATTTAGCTTTGCTCGTTTCTTCTCATACCCGGCAATTTTTCCAATCAGAACAAAAAGCATAGGATATAAAAACACTCCTAAAAATGTTGCAACAGTCATTCCTCCCAACAGCGCCATCCCCATTACTTTTCTTGATTCAGCACCCGAACCTGTTGCCACAACCAATGGGAATATTCCAAAGATAAAAGCGAAAGCAGTCATTAAAATTGGTCGGAATCTTTCTTTTGCTGCCAAAGTAGCTGCTTCTGTCAATGAAAGTCCTTTATGAAACTCTTCGGTTGCAAACTCAACAATCAAGATAGCATTTTTGGCTGCCATACCAATTAACATAATCAATGAGACCTGTGCAAAAATATTATTTTCAAAGGTTAAGCTAAAGAACCTTGCTATATAAAGTGCTAATAAAGCACCAAAGATCGCAAAAGGTGTTCCCAATAATACACTAAATGGTAATGACCAACTTTCATACTGAGCTGCCAGGATCAAAAAAACAAATATTAATGATAAAGTCAAAATCGGACCCAAAGTACCTGATGCAGTTTTTTCCTGATAAGACATGGCATTCCAAGCATAACCCATTCCTTCAGGCAGTACTTCATCTGCTACCTCTTCAAGTGCTTCTAATGCCTGATCGGATGTAAATCCCGGTGATGGAACTCCTGTAACTTCTGCCGCACGGTACAAGTTAAATCTATTGGTATAATCTGGCCCTGAAATATGTTTAAATTCAGATAAGGTTGAAAGAGGTACCATTTCTCCATCTTTATTTCTAACAAAAAAGTGAGAAACCTGGTCTTCTGTCTGCCTGTATTCAGGTTCAGCCTGAATATAAGTTTTATATAAATTACCGAATCTTGTAAAATCATTTACATAAGCCCCCCCCATAAAAGCACCAATGGTTAAATACAGATCATTTAACGGCACTCCTAATTTAAGTGCTTTCTCTTTGTTAATATCTATTAACCGTTGTGGTACAGAAGCTCTGTAAGGAGTAAATGCCCTGCCTATTTCAGGCCTTTCGGTAGCCGCTCGGATGAAATTAAAAGCCTGCTCCTCCAGATATTGGGGTGATCTGCCTGATTTATCCTGAATCATAATACTAAAACCCGATCCATTTCCTAAACCAGGTAAAGGTGGAGGCCTGAAAGCCATTGCTATAGCACCTTGAACCTGACTTAATTCCACATTTATATTATTACTAAATTCTTTTACTGTGATTTCCCTGTCTCCCCAATCTTTTAAGGCTACAAACATAAATGCATTATTAGAAATCAATGAATTGGAAAGCAAACTATAGCCAACTACATTGGTAACATATTCAACTTCTTCATGCTCCAACAATAACTCTTCTATTTGTTTTGCAATAATATCGGTTCTTTGCAGTGAGGAAGCAGGAGGTAATTGCACATTTACAAAGAAGTAACCCATATCTTCCTCAGGAATAAATCCTCCGGGAACTTTCTTTCCCAAAAATACTGCTGATAAAGAAATTAATAGGATAAAAATTACTCCTCTTTTCATTTTTCCTGTAAGCACAGAAGCAACACTAACATAAGAGTCTGTAGTCTTATCCATTACCTTATTGAACCCTCCAAACAATTTACCTAAGATACCTTTATATGGTTTTGGTTCTTTTAACATCAAACTACAAAGGGCTGGCGATAAAGACAAGGCATTAATTGATGAAACAAAAACGGATAGTGCAATGGTAATGGCAAACTGCTGGTATAATTTACCTGTAATACCTACCATACCTGCAACCGGTATAAAAATTGCGATCAAAATCAATGTTGTTGCAATAACCGGACCCGTTACTTTTTTCATTGCATCATTGGTAGCTTCTTTGGGGTTCATCCCCCTTTCAATATTTACCTGAACAGCTTCAACAACAATAATTGCATCATCTACTACAATTCCTATTGCTAGAATTAAACCTAATAAGGAAAGTACATTTACCGAAAATCCTATCATAGGGAAAAATATAAATGCACCTATTAAAGAAACCGGTATTGCCAATAAAGGAATTATGGTTGCTCTCCAATCCTGCAAAAATAAGAATACAACAAATACTACAAGGATTAGTGCAATAACAAAAGTTTCAATTACTTCATTAATCCCTTCGGTAATAGCAAGAGTAGAATCTAATGAAACATCATATCTCATCGATTCAGGAAAATCTTTTTCCAGTTCTTTCATAGATTCTTTTACTCTACTAGCAACATCAATTGCATTTGAACCGGGAGATTGATAAATACCAATGATAGCACAATCTTCTTTATTTAACCTCCCAAATCCTTTATAGGCTTCAACACCAAACTTCACATCTGCAACATCTCTTAATTTTGTTTGTGAACCATCCGGCTTGGTTCTTACAACAATATTTTCAAACTCTTCGGCAGTACTATATCTTTTTGGAAGTTGTAATGTATAGGTAAATTCGGTTCCTTTTGGTGCAGGCTCAGCACCTAATTGACCTCCGGGCACTAATACATTCTGTTGTTGTATTGCTGAAACTATTTCGGAAACTGTAATATTTTTTTGAGTTAATTGATCGGGTTTCACCCAAACACGCATTGAATAACTAGCTGAACCTAAAGCAACAACATCTCCAACACCGGAAATTCTTGAGAGTTTATCTTTGATATTCATCATAGCATAATTACCCAGGAAAATATTATCAAAAACCTGTCCCTCAGATGTCAACCCAATAATCATCAAAATATTTGAATTGACTTTTTTAGTAGTCACACCCAGTTTTTTAACACTCTCGGGTAATCTAGCAGTAGCTGCCGAAACTCTGTTTTGAACCAAAACAGTATTCATATCCGGATCTGTTCCAACTTTAAATGATACCCTGATATTCATAGTACCATCATTAGAGTTGGTTGATTTCATATAGATCATATTGTCAACACCATTGATCTGCTGTTCTAAAGGTGTGGCAACAGATTCTTCTATATTTACTGCATTGGCACCCGTATACCTGGCATTGACTTTAACTATGGCGGGAGTAAGATTAGGGTATTGTTCAATGGGTAAACCAGATAAGGTTATGAGCCCAACGATTACAATTATTATAGCTATAACAATAGCCAAAACCGGCCTTCGTACAAAAATATTTCCAGATTCTTTTGACATGGCTAATTGTTAATTTTTTCAGCTTTACTTTGATAGGGAACCACAGTTGGAATTACCATCATTTTTGAACGCAGTTTCTGAACGTTTTCAAGTATAATTTTCTCACTTGATTTTACCCCTTCTTTAATGATAAAAAAATCTTTATATGGACCTAAAATCTCAATATGTCGATTTTCAACAACGTTATTTTCACTAACAATATATACAAAACTTTGTCCCTGAACCTCTCTTACAGATTGTTGTGGAATTATAATAGCATTATCTTTATTATCAACCAAAGCTCTTACTTTTGTATATTGACCCGGGCGAATTAGACCTTCAGGATTTGGGAAAGATGCTTGTATTAGAATCGCCCCTGTAGAAGGATCTACATTTCTATCGATAAAATCAACATGCCCTTTATACTTATGGACTGACTCATCTGATAAGATCAACTCTAAATTTTCTTGCTTTTTTAACTTTTCTAACTTATCGGTATTTAAAACTCTTCCCATCAATTTTAGATATTCATTCTCTGATAGAAAAAACTGTACTCTGACAGATTTAATATTAGAAACTGTATTTAAAATCACAGGATTCGGATTTTTACCTACAAACTCTCCTTCTCTTGCCAAAGTTTTTCCTATTATACCATTGATAGGTGCATAAATTTTTGAATATCCCAAGTTAATCTGAGATATATTTAAATTTGCATTTGCAGCATCAAGCGATGACATCGCTGCTTCCCTCTTTGTTTGAGCAATATCCAATTCTCGCTTACTAATAGCATTCATTTCGGCAAGTGGCTTTAGCCTTATCAAATCACTTTCACGTTGTGCAAGTATAGTTTTAGCCTGAGAAACCATACTTTGCTGTGCTGCTACAGCTTCTTGAAATGATTTGGAATCAATAGAATACAACAATTGTCCTTTTTTAACCGAGGAACCTTCTGTAAAATAAACTTTTTCCAGGTAACCTTCTACTCTGGCTCTAATCGGGATATCTTTTTCGCCATAAACTTGTCCAACAAAATCTTTATAAATTGGTACTGTTTCTGTTTTGACCTGAAAAACTTTAACATTTTGAGGTGGTGGAGTTTTATCTTTTTTCTCGCTTTTATTACATGAAGTTATAAATAATATAATTGCAATAAAAAGAAGTATTTTTATTTTCATGGTTTGGTAAGTTAGGTCTTTATAAAAATACAAAAAAAATCGCCAATAGGAAATATTGGCGATTTTGAGATATTGATTTACAGAAATTTAATAATATGTAAATCTTCTGACTTTTGAAATATATCTTGCTAATCGTATTACCTGATGACTATATCCATATTCATTATCATACCATACATAAAGAATAATATTTCTTCCTTTTTTATCGACAATTGTAGCTTCACTATCAAAAATAGAAGGAGCAGATGTTCCTACAATATCAGAAGAAACCAACTCTGTGCTTAATGAATATTTGATCTGTTCAACAAGTTTACCTTCCAAAGCATATTTTTTAATTAAAAAATTAACTTCCTCTTTATCAGTTTTCTTATTTACTTTTAAATTCAATATAGCTAATGAACCATTAGGAACCGGAACTCTAATAGCATTAGATGTTAACTTGCCTTTTAAACTCGGCAAAGCTTTTGCTACTGCAGAACCAGCACCGGTTTCAGTTATAACCATGTTTAGAGCAGCAGCTCTACCTCTACGGTATTTTTTATGCATATTATCAACCAAATTCTGGTCGTTTGTATATGCATGAATGGTTTCCAGATGTCCGTTTTCAATTCCAAATTCATCTTCAATTACTTTAAGTACGGGAGTAATTGCATTTGTTGTACAAGATGCTGCAGAGAAAACATCTATTTCATCAGGATTAAAATCAAATTGGTTTACTCCGTGAACAATGTTTGGTACGCCTTCTTTACCCGGAGCTGTAAATAAGACTTTACTCACACCTTCAGCATTTAAATGACGACTTAACTCTGTTTTAGTTCTAAAAGCACCTGTGTTGTCAATTACCAGGGCATCATGGATACCGTATTTTGTATAATCAATATCTTCAGGATTATTTGCAGAAATTATATTAACTGTAGATCCGTTGATTATAAGGGCTTCTTTTTCATAATCAGGCTGAACAGAACCCGAAAAAACTCCATGTACTGAATCGTTTTGTAATAAAGCTGTTCTTTTGTCTAATACTGATTTTGAGATCTCTCCCCTTGTTACTATTGCTCTTAAACGTAACTGTTTACCTTTACCTGTTCGTGAAGTTAATTCGCGAGCTAATAACCTACCTATTCTTCCAAAACCATAAAGAACCACATCTTTTGGTTGAATATTACCGGATTTGCTTGCATCTGCTAATTTACTTTTAACAAACTCGAGATAATCATCTGTTTCTTTCAGATATAATTCATAGGCCAGTTTCCCTACATCTAATTTGGAAGGAGGTAGATCCATCTGAGAAATTGCTCTGGCAATTTCAACAGCATCGAAAATTGAAATAGGCTTTTTGACGAATTTCTTCGCATAATTAACAATGCCTAAAATTTCACTTACATTTCTATCGATTAATCGATTCCTGAATAAAACCAATTCTATGGTTTTGTCGTACCAAAGATCACTAATGATCTTGATAAGTTCTACAGTAGCCCTTCTTTGTTCTACTTGTAATGAGAGTTCTGTTTCAAATTGTTTTTTTGGTGACATTTATATTTTTATTGAGTTTAAAAAATGAAAGCAAAATAAAGTAATATTTTTCATTCTTCACAAGAAAAAAGCCACTAATATAGTGGCTCTTATAATTATTATTTAATTAGTTTTACTCAAGACGAATATAACCATAATCACCATTTTTCTTCAAGATCATTACATTTATATAATTTTTATTCTGACTTACTCTTAGCAACTCTTCCACATCTTCAACCGATTTCACTTTTTGATCTTCTATTGCCAAAATATAATCCCCATTTCCAATTCCATACTTATTAGCCAACTTACTATTCGTTAGATTTACAATCTTCACACCGTAATCAATTCCTAAATTATTTGCATCTCTGCTTGGTATAGGTTTTAATTCACCAAAGTAAAACTGGGTATAATCACTTTTCCCATAATTTAATTTACCAAATTGATTTTTTAACTTTACTGTTAACTCCTGTTCGGAATTATCTCTTAAAACAGTTACTCCTATTTGATCACCGGGCCGTTTTGAACCTAAATAACCTTGTAGATCAGAAAACTTTTCAATTTCAACATTATCCATTTTAATGATCACATCATTTTCTTTTAAGCCTGCTTCCTGTGCTGCTCCCTGATCAATAATTCTAGTAACAATTACACCCTTTGAAGTCGATACGCCATAATGTTCGGCTTTTTTACTATCCAGATCATCAACATTTATTCCTAAATAAGCTCTTTGAACATTCCCGAATTCTAAAATATCTTCAATAACTTTCTTAGCAATATTAGATGGGACAGCAAAAGAATAACCAATATAACTCCCTGTTTGAGAAGATATTGCAGTATTAATACCTATTAACTCTCCACGTACGCTAACTAAAGCTCCACCACTATTTCCCGGGTTTACAGCAGCATCTGTTTGGATAAATGACTCAATTTTATTTGCTTTATTTGAAATGTTAATATTTCTTGCCTTTGCACTTACAATTCCGGCAGTAACCGTTGATGTTAAATTATATGGATTACCAACTGCCAGCACCCATTCTCCTACTTTTAAATTATCGGAATCACCAAAAGGCAAACTTGGTAAATTTCCACCATCTATCTTTAATAAAGCGATATCTGTGCTTTCGTCAACACCAACTATATTCGCCTCATATGTCGATTTATTGTTTAGTGTAACTTCAACTTTCTTAGCACCTTTAATTACATGATTATTAGTAATAATATATCCATCAGGTGAAACTATAACACCTGAGCCGGCACCTACAACTCTTGGTCCTCTTTGAGGTGTATAACCATAAAAGAATTCAGCCAAAGGATCGGATGGAGCAGTTGATAAGTTCTTCACATGAACAACTGCATTTACCGACGATTCTGCTATTTTGGTAAAATCAGTCTCTTCGGCAGGCATTGCAGCCTTTGTGTAATTAGCTGTTTGAAAAACTCCAATCGAATCATTCTTATTTTCCATTTTATCAATATCAGAATTATCAAAAAACAATAAATAGGAACCTAATGTTAAAGCACCTCCAAGTACTGATACTACGATTAAACCAAAAATTTTCTTCATAATATTTTTATATTTATTCCAAAATTAATTGAAAATATTTAAACTTTTTTTTGTTTAACTATTATTTAACAAGTGATTTTTTAGTCGTAAAACACTATTTTTGTCATTTATTAAAACATCTATAATATTTATTTTGTGAAAATAGATTTCTGTAAATACCAGGGAACCGGAAATGATTTTATTATCATTGACAATCGTAAAGAAAATTTCCCTAAAAGTAACACTGAATTAGTTCAAAATCTATGCCATCGAAAATTTGGTATAGGTGCCGATGGTTTTATGTTATTGGAAAATTCGGAAGAATACGATTTTAAAATGGTGTATTTCAATGCTGACGGTGAAGAAGGCACCATGTGTGGGAACGGCGGAAGATGTTTAGTGGCATTTGCAAAAAAGCTAGGTATTTTTGATCAGAAAACGACTTTTGAAGCTATTGACGGAATCCATCATGCAAAGATCGAAGAAAATGTTGTTAGTTTACAAATGCTGGATGTAAATGAACTTAAAGAGTATAAGGATCATATTTTTTTAGATACGGGATCACCACATCACGTTGAGTTTCACGAAGATATTTCAAAACTTGATGTCTTTAAAAAAGGGAAAGAAATAAGATATGGTAGTCCGTATTTTGAAGCAGGAACCAATGTTAACTTTGTGCAACAGGTAAGCCCGAACACATTTAAAGTACGAACCTATGAAAGGGGGGTAGAAAATGAAACTTTAAGCTGTGGTACAGGTGTAACTGCTGTAGCCATTGCAAGTTTTTTTTTAAACAAAACAGCTAATGAGCTTATAAAACTAAAAACTCTTGGGGGTGACTTAGAAGTAAGCTTTGACAAAGTGAACGACAATTTTGAAAATGTAATTTTAAAAGGTCCTGCAACTTTTGTTTTCTCAGGAACCATTGGAATTTAAATATGCAAATACTAGAAAACGACCATATTAAACTAAGAGCTCTAGAACCGGAAGACTTAAATTTTTTGTTTGAAACAGAAAACAATTACAATTTTTGGGAAGTGAGCAGTACGCAAAAACCTTTTTCAAAATATATATTAAAACAATATTTAGAAAACGCGCATCAAGATATATATGAAGCAAAACAGTTACGCATGGTAATTGTGGAAAAAGGGTCAAATGAAAATATTGGATTTATAGATCTGTTTGATTTCAATCCTCAACATAGGAGAGCAGGAATTGGAATTCTGGTTTTAGAAAAATTCCAGAATAAGGGTTATGCTTTCCAGGCAATAGAATTATTTCTGAAATATGCTTTTGAGCTTATCCAACTGAAACAAGTTTTCGCAAATATACCTGTTGATAATCATAAAAGTATTTCACTGTTTTCTAAATTGAATTTTACACAATCAGGTATCAAGAAAAATTGGATCTTTAGCGAAGGAAAATTTAAAGATGTTGCATTCTATCAACTTATTAATCAGACACATGAATCTTAAAAAAATAATACTTATAATTATCGCCATCTTATTGATAACAGGAGGTTTTGTAGCTCTCAAATACTATAAGATCATTAAAGGGAAGAATGTTACTCAGGACACTTATTTGTATATTTCTACAAATTCAAATTTTGAGGATATTCTTAAAATAGTTGATCCATATATTAAAGATAAAGAGAGTTTTATCTGGGTAGCTGAAAAGAAAAATTTCCCCAATAAAATAAGAGCCGGTAAATATAAGATCAGTAAAGGAATGAGTAATGAAGAACTGGTAGATCATTTACGGGGTGGTAAACCCGAAACTGTAAAATTATCATTCAACAACCAGGATTCTTTTGAAAAACTGGCAGGAAGAATTGCCGAACAGATTGAAGCGGATTCTATTTCAATTTTAAACACCATTACCGATTCAAAATTCTTATCGGATAATAATTTTGAGAAGAGGACAGGCTTAGCAATGTACATCCCAAATTCTTATGAATTTTACTGGAATACTTCCGCAAAAGAGTATAGAACAAAAATGCTTAAGGAATATAAACGCTTTTGGAATAACGATAGAATTGCAAAAGCAAAAAAGCAAAATTTAACACCAATACAAGCCAGCACTTTGGCTTCCATTGTACAAAAAGAAACCTCGACTATTTCTGAACGGCCAAAAGTTGCCGGACTCTACCTGAACCGCTTAAATATATTCATGCCTTTACAGGCTGATCCTACAATAATATATGCCATTAAACAAAAAAATGGAGATTCAATAGACATCAAAAGAGTACTTACTAAGGATCTTACAATTGATTCACCATATAATACTTACACAAATTTTGGTTTACCTCCGGGCCCTATAGGAATGCCTGATATTAGTTCAATAGATGCAGTATTAAATCCAAAAATTCATAATTATTTATATATGTGTGCAAGTGTTGAAAATTTTGGGCAGCACGAATTTGCCAAAACTCTGGCACAACATAATATCAATGCTCGAAAATATCAAGATTGGATAAATAAACAAGGTATCAACAGATAAGATGCAGCATTGTAACCGCTTCTATTTCAGCAATTCATTCTTTCGAAGATTATTTATCTTTTATTTATTACTAATAATCCCAACCACAATTTTCAGTCAGGATACAACATCTTTCTTTCAAAAATCAGATACTTTAAATAAAATAAGAAGGAACGCTGTTTATATTTCTGAAGCTGTTGGTGCGAGCATTGCATTGACAGCTTTAAACCAATTGTGGTATGCCGATTATGACAGATCGAATTTTCATTTTATAAACGACAATTCCTCGTGGATGCAAATGGATAAATTCGGTCATGTTTTCAGTTCCTATTATATCGGGAAAATGGGGATGGATGCCCTGGACTGGGCAGGGGAATCAAAAAAAAATCAACTTCTTTATGGAGCAACTACCGGATGGGTATTTCTAACAGCTGTTGAAATATTGGACGGTCATTCTGAAAAATGGGGTTTTTCAACCGGAGATATTTTGGCAAATACTTTAGGCACCGGTTTATTGATTGGTCAGGAATTATTATGGGATGAACAGCGAATACAATTGAAATTTTCTTTTCAAACTTCAGAATACGCAGAGCTAAACCCCGGTAAATTAGGAGAGAATACGATCCAACAGATCTTTAAAGACTATAATGGCCAAACCTACTGGTTCTCATTTAACATTTGGTCATTTTTTAAAGAAAGTAATTTTCCAAAATGGTTGAACATTGCTGTTGGTTACGGAGCAGATGGATTACTAAATGGTACTCCTGACTCAAATATTCCACCCAAAACTAATGATACTTACAAACAATTCTTAACAAGCATTGATGTTGATTTAACAAAAATCAAAACCAACTCACCTTTTTTAAAAACAGTATTTAATGTCTTTAATTTTGTTAAAATTCCTGCTCCAGCCATAGAATACAGAGGTAATGGTGATATTAAGTTTCATGCATTACACTTTTAAAATCTTGAATAACACTATCTTAAATATTTGTTAATAATTTTGTTGAAAAGAATGTTAGCAGTACATTTGCACGGCAAAACAAAAACGTAGTGATAAACTAACCAATTGAAACTATGTTTTGGAAATAATTTATTATCGGAACAAAAACCTTATCAATCCTCGCCCTGTCTTTTATTGGTTTCTCTTTTATTGTTAAACCTGATACTGAAAAGCATACTTTAGCGGAAGTTAATACTATTTATACAGTTACAAAAGACATTAAACCATTTGACATTTTTTATTCGCCTATAATCGGAAAATCATTTATCGGATTTAAAGAGGCTGTTGCATTTAAAGAATCTCAAGGGAAATACAACAGAGTAAACTCATTTGGTTATTTAGGTAAATACCAATTTGGAGAATCAACACTTCACAGATTAAAAATTTATAACAGTAAAGAATTTTTAAACGATCCTGAGTTACAAGAAAAGGCATTCATTACTTTACTTGAAGTAAACAAATGGATATTAAAAAGAGATATCGAGAGAAGTATTGGAAAAAAAATTAATGGTGTAGAAATAACCGAATCCGGAATCTTGGCTGCTGCCCATCTTGCCGGTGCAGGTAATGTAAAGAAATACCTGAGAAGTAACGGAGCAAATAATTTTGGAGATGCTTTTGGAAGTAAAGTGAGTTATTATATGAAAAAGTTTTCCGGGTATGATACTTCGTTTATTCAACCTATTAAAAATTCAACAGTTTCTTAAGTTGTAAATTTCAGATTTTCAACTACATACCTTAAAACTTGTGAATAATAAAAATTGTAGGTCTTTTTTGTAGATCAGGAGATTGTTTTTTCCATTCTTTAATTGTCATTGTCTTAATACTTTCAGATGGCAAAGTAATATCTGTAGCGATACACAGTAACGTTGTTGGTGTCAAAACTCGTTTTAATTCAGAGAACATTTTTTCATTTCTATAAGGAGTTTCAATAAATAATTGTGATTGGTTCTTTGCTTTTGATAGTTTTTCAAGCTCTTTTATAACCTTTTTTCTTTCAACATTATCAATTGGCAAATATCCATTAAAGGCAAAATTCTGGCCATTTAAACCCGAACTCATCATTGCCATTGTAATGGAAGAAGGGCCTACAAGCGGAATAACTCTTATATTCTTATGATGTGCCTCGATTACTATATTTGAACCCGGATCTGCTACGGCAGGAACCCCCGCTTCAGATAATAAGCCGATATCTATTCCTTGTATGCAAACATCGAGATACTGTTTTGATTCTACTTCGGTTGTATATTTATCTAAAACAAATATTTTTAAATGGGGTTGTGATTTTCGGGGAGTTATTTTTTTTATGAATCTTCTCGCTGATTTTTCATTTTCAACAATAAAATAATCCAATTGCTCAACCACTTTTTTTACAGAAAGAGGTAACACTTCCAAAGGTTCATTATCACCTAAAGTTGTAGGGATCAAAAATAATTTTCCTCTTTCGTTTGACATAGGTTAAAGATTTTTAACGATCTCGTCGCAAGCTTTATCTAAAAGATTAAACACTCGATCGAATCCTCTTTCTCCACCGTAATATGGATCCGGAACATCTAAATTTTTATCCGGATGAATTAAATCTAAGATCCTTCTTACTTTTTGCTTATCCTGTTCATTTCGTGCCAAGGATAAAACATCATTAAAATTAGAAGAATCCATCACATAGATATGGTCAAACTCATCGAAATCAGAAATAGTTATCTGCCTGCAACGTTGATTTGTTAAATCTATATTGTTTATTTGGGCAACTTGAATAGATCTTTCATCAGGTAATTCACCAACATGGTAACTTGCAGTACCGGCAGAATCTACAAGAATCTCATTATTATTAACTTTCGACTTTAAAATTCCTTCTGCTAATGGAGACCTACAGATATTCCCAAGGCAAACCATCAAAATTTTAACCATTGTGTATAATTAAAATGTTAATTTTTTTGTCAACTCCTCAACGTGCTTACGGAATTGTTTATCTGTTTCTGTGAGGTTATCAACGGTTTTACAAGCATGTAAAACTGTGGCGTGGTCACGGCTTCCTATTTGCGAACCTATGCTTGCCAGTGAAGCTTTAGTCATTCTCTTCGCAAAATACATTGCCAATTGACGAGCCTGAACAATATGTCGCTTTCTTGTTTTTGATTGTAAAGTCGTTACATCCATTTCAAAGTACTTGGAAACAACTTTTTGGATATAATTTATAGAAACCTCTTTTTTAGTGTTTTTTACAAATTTGTCAACAATTTGTTTGGTAAGTGCCAGTGTAAATTCTTTCCTGTTAAAAGAAGCTTGTGCAATCAATGAGATCAATACTCCCTCCAGTTCTCTAACATTTGTTTTGATGTTTTTGGCAATATACTCCACAATGTCATTGGGAATTTCAACACCATCTCTAAACATTTTATTTTCTAAAATAGAGATTCTGGTTTCGTAATCAGGCGGAATTAATTCTGCAGACAATCCCCATTTAAATCTGGATAACAACCTTTGTTCAATATCCTGCATATCAACAGGAGCTTTATCAGAAGTTAGGATAACTTGTTTTCCGTTTTGGTGTAAATGATTAAAAATATGGAAGAATACATCCTGCGTTCCTGATTTTCCTGATAAAAACTGAACATCATCTACAATTAATACATCTATCATTTGATAGAAATGTATAAAATCATTACGGGTATTTCCTTTTACAGAATCAATAAACTGCTGTGTAAATTTTTCGGCAGAAATATATAAAACTGTCTTTTCCGGGTATTTATCTTTTATTCTTACTCCTATTGCTTGCGCTATATGGGTTTTTCCTAAACCTACACCACCATATATCAATAAAGGATTAAAAGAAGTTCCTCCCGGTTTATTTGAAACTGCCATCCCTGCAGATCGCGCCAGTCTATTTGAATCACCCTCAACAAAATTATCAAAATTGTAATTAGGGTTTAGCTGAGACTCAATTTTAACTTTTTGTATTCCCGGAATTACAAAAGGATTTTTTAATTCGCGTTTATCAATTTCCAAAGGAATAGAAACCCCCTGAGAATTAAACGGTTTTCTATTTGAACTCGGAAACTTTACGGTATGTGGTTTTTTACTGCTATAAGAATTTTCCATTTTTACGTCATATACCAATTTGGCTCTTTCACCTAACTCTTTAACTAATGCTACTCTGATTAATTTGATATAATGCTCTTCTAACCATTCAAAAAAGAATTTACTTGGAACCTGTACTGTTAACACCTCTCCAGACATCTTGATTGGCTTAATTGGCTCAAACCAAGTACGATATGCTTGTGGCTTTATGTTATCCTTAATAAAAAGCAGGCAGTTATTCCATACAGAGTTAGCTGTTTGAGTCATCTAATAAAATGATTTTTGAATTATACTTTTTTTTCCCTTTTCCCCAGAAGAAGATTCTCCCCTTAACGATTACAAATTTGTGAATAAACTTTGTTAAAAAAAAATAAAATTGCTATTGGTTTTTAATTTTTTTTTGCGTAAACTATACTCCTGATAAAATACAAAAAAATGTTCAAAAATGAAATTAATATCCGTGTAAGATATGGAGAAACCGATCAAATGGGCTACGTTTACTACGGAAATTACGCACAATACTTTGAGGTTGGGAGAGTTGAGTGGTTACGAAACCTGGGAGTCAGCTACAAAAGCCTGGAGGAGTCGGGAATTATGCTCCCTGTCCTTAATATGAACATAAACTATTTAAAACCTGCCAAATACGATGATTTACTAACTATCGTCACAGAAGTTGTTAACAAACCAATGGTTAAAATTAAATTTGAATTTAAAGTTTTAAACGAGCAAAAAGAGCTGTTAACAACAGCTGAAACTACTTTGGTCTTTATCGACATGAAGAAAAATAAACCTACAAAAGCCCCAAAAATTTTATTAGACAAAATTTATTGCTCAATTTAAAACACCTTAACCAAAAAATTTCCCAAATAAACGATTAAACGGTCCAACAAATAACTATACTACCTCCTTTATTTTAACACACCTTAAATCTTCAAAAGCATTTTTCACTTGCAGAGCATCTTTTTTTCTAACAGAGATTAAAAAATCACACTGCATTTCCATTTTCTGATCGATCAAATGAATATTTTTTTCTTTTATCAATCGCATCACCTTATTCATATCTTTATATTCAAATTGAATTGAAAATGAAGTATCAATAGTTTTTTTAACAATTTTAGCATTCTCTAAAACTAATTTTGCAGATGTTTTATATGCATTGATCAAACCTCCTACCCCCAATTTTGTGCCGCCAAAATATCTCACAACTACAACAAGCACATTGGTTAGATCATAGGAAAGTATCTGGCCATAAATTGGTTGTCCGGCACTATTATTTGGTTCGCCATCATCATTGGCCCTGAATCGTTTTATCTCTTTACCAATACGCCATGCATAACACCAATGACGAGCTTTATGATGTTCGGATTTTAATTGATCGATAAAATATTGAATCTCTTCTTCGGCAGAGACAGGAAATGCATATCCAAGAAATTTACTCCCCCTGTCTTTAAAAATTGCATCATTTGCCGGTGAGTCAATAGTTTTAAAAGTATCTGTACTTTCAGCCAATTCCTAAAATTAATTTTTACCCTAAAACAGGTTAATCTTTTCAAATAATTCAACTACCTCTTCATTTGCAGGATCTAAATTCCACACATGAATACCAAGCTTCTTTGCAACATCTGTGTTTTCAGCCTTGTCATCAACAAATAAAGTTTCTTCTTTATTAAGATTATTTTCTTTTAAAATATATTGAAAAATCTCAGGTTCCGGTTTCCTTAAATTAATCTCATAAGAATAATAAACCTTATCAAAACAGTTCTTAAATCTACAATAAAAATCATACCCCATCTGCTCTTTAAAATACTCTACATGAAGCTCATTTGTATTACTCAATAGAAAGAGATTGTATTTATCGGGAATATTTTCTAAAAAAGAAAGACGGTGAATTGGAAAGTCTATCAAAATTGAGTTCCAGAGTTTGATCAGTTCATCATCTGTCTTATCATTGAACAGCTTTTTGTAAAATTTCTTAAACTCTTCTACAGAAATCAAGCCTTTCTCAAATTTCTCATTCATTTCTAACATCCCGTTGGAATATTTATCTAAACCATTCTTTTTTAATTCAGTATCAGTAATTTTTTCATCAACATTAATAAAAATATCCCCGAGATCGAATATTATATTTTTAATCATTTTGAGAGAATTATTAGTTTGTTATCTTTTATTTGTGTCTCGCCTGACTGATAGACGGTTGTTTGTTCTTTTTTGAATTCAGGAGCTTTAATTCCATTATAAAAATAAGAATTACTTTCAAAAACTCTCGCCTCATCCCATAAATTAACATTTATAAAACTTTGCAAAGTCTTACTTCCACCTTCTAGGATCAAAGATTGTATACCTTCATGATATAAAAAATCACATATCTGACCAGGTAAATCTCCATCAAAATCAATTGTTTTATAAACAATATTTTCAAGATCCTCTTTTTCTTTTTGGGTAAAAATTATAGTCTTCACACTTCCATCCAATAAAGAGAAACTTTTATCGATCTTTAAATCCTTATCAAGGACCAACCGCAATGGATGTTTTCCAAAATAGTCCCGGGCATTCAATTGAGGGTTATCAACAATTGCTGTTGTAGTTCCCACCAATATACTTTGCTCTTCTGTTCGCCATTTGTGTACTAATAGTAATGAATAGATGTTTGAAATCCAAATTGGTTTGCTGTTTTCTCTACTTTTATTTTCAGGATAGATAAAACCATCTTTTGTTTGTGCCCATTTTAAAATAATATAAGGCCGTTTTTTTTGATGAAAAGTAAAGAAGCGCTTATTGATATCTCTACATTCTTTTTCTAAAATACCAACTATCACATTACAACCATTTTTTCTCATATGTACTATACCCTTACCATGTACCTCACTATTAAAATCAATGGTACCAACGACCACGTTTTTAATCTTCATCCTTACAATAAGATCTGAACACGGCGGGGTTTTCCCATAATGTGAACAAGGTTCTAAACTAACATAAATAGTAGATTCTTTTAATAAACTCTTATCTTTAACCGAGTTTATTGCGTTTACCTCAGCATGTGCTTCTCCTGCTTTTTGATGCCAACCTTCCCCAATTATTTTTTGATTATAAACAATAACGCAACCTACAATAGGATTTGGATAAGTTTTTCCCAACCCATTTGAAGCCAATTGCAAACAACGTTGCATGTAAAATTCATGTGTCTGCTGAGACATATAGACTAATAACTAAGATTTCTACGAATTTAAAAAAAGATTATGTTTAATTTTGAAAAAAATCATGAAATTACAGATAATAACATGAGCGAAAGTATAATAATAAGGCCTATCAAGAAAAATGACGACCTTGCTATTGCTAAAATTATCAGAGCAACTCTTGAGAAATTTAGCTCAAATCTCGAAGGCACTGCATATTATGACAAAGAAACAGACAAAATGTTTAGCGCTTACGCGGATGATAAATCATGCTATTATATTGCCTTATTTAATGACGATATTGTTGGTGGCTGTGGAATAAACCGATTAGAAGGAGCTTCACCTGATATTTGTGAATTACAAAAAATGTATATTTCACCAGAAGCCAGAGGTAAGAAAATAGGAAAACAACTCATTTTAAAAAGTTTGGAATTTGCAAAAGTTTCAGGATATAAAAAATGCTATTTAGAAACATTTCCAAATATGACAGCTGCAATCAAATTGTATAAAACAAATGGTTTTAGGACTATAGACAAACCTCTTGGCAACACATCTCATTTTTCTTGTGATGTTTGGATGCTGAAGGAATTATAATCAGCTATTACTCACCGGGTGACTCCAAGTCACCCGGTGAGTAATATTCAGGTAGCAGTGTCAGCTTGCAGAATCTGCTAAGATAAATTATTTAAAGAATCAAAATGACCCTTAACGATTTTAAAAAAATATTTCAAAAAGAACTTTTCGGTTTCTACCAAAAAAAAGAAATCGATAGTTTTTTCTATCTGCTCACAGAAAACTTTCTGAATTTAAAAAGGATTGATATTGCATTAGACCCGGATAAAGAGATCAGCAAAAAAATCGAAGAAATTTATATTTCCGCTATAGCGAAACTAAAAAAAGAAATTCCGATACAATATATAATAGGAGAAACAGAATTCTACGGATTAAAATTTATGGTTGATGAAAATGTTTTAATTCCCAGGCCGGAAACTGAGGAAATGGTTGAATGGATAATTACAGAAGTAAGAAGAAAGAAGAAAGAAGAAAGAGATATAAGTCGAAAGTCAAAAGTCGAAAGTCCGGACTCAAAACTCAAAACTCAAAACTCAAAACTCAAAATTCTGGATATTGGCACAGGTAGCGGATGTATTGCAATTTCACTCGCCAGAAATATACCAAACGCAGAAGTTAATGCAATTGATATTTCCAAAAAAGCTTTAAATATTGCAAAAGATAATGCAAAATTGAATCAGGTTAATATTAATTATATTGAAAAAGATATTTTAAAAACACCTGATCTATACACAAAATTTGACATCATTGTATCCAACCCACCCTATGTAAGAAAATTCGAAAAAAAACAAATGCAAGGCAACGTTTTAAAACACGAACCTCACTTAGCCTTATTTGTTGAAGATGATGATCCGCTACATTTTTATAATAAAATAGCCGATCTAGCATTAAAAAATTTAAATACCGGAGGAAAACTATTTTTTGAAATCAACCAGGAATTTGGCGAAGAGACTATAGAATTATTAAAAGAAAAAGGATTTAAAGATATTGAGTTAAGAAAAGATATTTTTGGTGTAGACAGGATGATAATGGGTGTATTAGTGTAACTGTTTATTTGTTTAATCGTATAAAAGTTCAATCGTTAACTTGTTGATAAAAGGATTCAAAAATTATTAATTTCCACTGACTTTAGCCTATGATAGTCGGTGTTCATACTTTTTCTTTATTTTTGCCATATGAGAATAGATATTATTACCGTTCACCCGGAATTGATCAAAAGTCCGTTTGAGTTTTCAATCATTAAAAGAGCAATTGACAAAGGATTTGTTGAAGTTCATTTTCATGATCTCCGCAAATATGCATTAAACAAATACGGCAAAATTGATGACTATCAATTTGGAGGCGGTGCCGGTATGGTTTTGATGGTCGAGCCGGTTGATAAATGCATCTCTGATTTAACAAAAGAACGGGATTATGACGAAATTATCTATATGACTCCTGATGCCAAAACCTTAAACCAACAAACAGCAAATTCACTTTCTACAATTGAAAATATCATTATTCTAACCGGACATTATAAAGGTGTTGACCAGCGAATAAGAGATAAGTTCATCACCAAAGAAATATCCATTGGCGACTATGTTTTATCGGGTGGCGAATTAGCAGCAGCAGTTTTATGCGATGCGGTAATCAGATTAATTCCGGGAGTTTTGGGTGATGAAACTTCTGCACTTACCGATTCATTTCAAGACAACCTTCTGGCTCCCCCGGTTTACACAAGGCCATCAGAATATAAAGGAATGAAAGTTCCGGATGTTCTCTTATCGGGAGATTTTAATAAAATTGATGAATGGCGTCATGAAAAAGCTTTGGAAAGAACTCAAAAGATCAGACCAGATCTGTTAAAAAATGAAGAATAATTGCAATGAAACAATTTACAAACTTTGTTTTTTTACTTTTAATTAGCTTATCGCCAATCTTTTCACAAACCGATACTTTATCAGTACAAAAAGATCTAAAAGAAAAAACTTTTTTAAAAAAATCAATTATCCCTTTATCTCTGATTGGAAGCGGGTTGCTTATCAACTATTCAAACGGAAGCTTTGGCAAAGAAAACTTGCAGGAAAAAATTCAGAATAACTTTGAAGATTTTCATACAAATATTGACAATTTAACATGGTTTGCCCCTGCAATTATAATGTATTCTGCAGACCTTATGAAAATTGAAAGCAAAAATGATGCGTTTACACAAACCAAATATTTGACAATAGCCGGTTTAGCAAACAATATCTTAACATATGGAATAAAAAGGATTACCGACGAACAAAGGCCAAATGGCGAGGACTTTAGCTTTCCATCACAACATACATCCAATGCCTTTGTAATGGCCACAGTTTTACATCATGAATTTGCAGAAACTAATCCGGTCATTGCGTATAGCGGATATTTTTTTGCTACCACCACCGGGGTTTTAAGAGTTTTAAACAACAAACATTGGGTTTCGGATGTATTGGTTGGTGCCGGATTGGGGATAATTGTAACCGATCTGGTTTACAGATTCGAGCCATTAAAAAACTGGAATCCTTTTAAGAATAAAAAAACGCAGGTTTTTATGAGCCCTTCTTTTAACAACCAACAATACGGAATATATGCTAACCTTAGGTTTTAAAGTAATTTACACAAGATATTTACATGTAAAATATTTTGATTTTTTATGAATTTATATTAAAAACTTTTTATTAAATTTGCAAACTCAAAATTAACCTCTGACGAAAATCGTGAATGTTGATCTTTGATTAAATTTTTTAAACAATAAAAATGGAAAATTTAGTAAAATTTGTTCAAGACGAATTTGTATCAAAAAAAGAATTGCCGGAATTTGCTGCCGGTGATACAATTACGGTTTATTACGATATTAAAGAAGGTAAGAAAACCAGAACCCAGTTTTTTAAAGGGGTTGTTATTCAACGAAAAGGAAGCGGAAGTTCTGAAACATTTACAATCAGAAAAATGTCAGGTACTTTTGGCGTAGAACGTATCTTCCCTATCAATTTACCGGCTATTAATAAAATTGAAGTTAACAAACGTGGTAAAGTAAGAAGAGCCAGAATATTCTATTACAGAAACCTTACAGGTAAAAAAGCTCAAATAAAAGAAAGAAGAGTTTAATTCCTTTCTCCCCACTTTGACAATAACGCAAGTCCCGATGAAAAATCATCGGGACTTTTTTTATTAACAATTGTTTATAACTACCTTTTATAACTTGTTAAAAACAAAACTCTAAAAATTTTGGTGAAAAATATTCAATAACATACATTTGAATCAGAATTAAGAAATAAACGCTCTTGTTTTTATTTTCTGATTCGGTGAAAACCGGAAAACTTTAATAGAAAAAAGAAGTTTATTTAAGGTTCTAAAATTAAAGTTCGAACTTTAAAAGTTTTGAAACCCTGAAGAAGAATAAACCAGGTATTTAGCATAAATAAATGGAAAAATTTGAGAGGGCTCAAAACGAAACACAGATTAAATTTAAAACGATCTTCTGAAATTAATTTGATTAAAAAAGTTTGGTAAAATTAATGATTACACCAGTTTGAATTAATTTTATCTGAATTTGAATCAAAGCTTGACTATCACTATATGTGTGGAAGAGAAATTTTTGAAATAAAATTTAAAGTTAATTTGTGGGATGTTCAGAAAAATTATTTAAAGTTAGATTTAACTTTGTTAAGAGTAATTTTCAATAGTTTATCAGAACATAGAAACATGAAGTGAAACATTGCAAAAGCAATGATTACAGTTAAGAAATTAACAAGTGATACCCACAAAAATGTTTCAGGCAATTAGCCATAATAGAGAGCTATCTTTGTTATGGCTATTGTTTTAAATTACAGTCACTTATTAACAATTGTTAATAACCTTTGTTTATATCCTGTTGAGAAATAAAATCACAAGAGTACACTTTATTACATTGCCAAACATTAAATTTGTAAACAGTTCTATTAAAGATATTTAGAAGCATAACCCAAGTTATTGTTTATGAAAATCATGTTTCCTTATCTTTAATCCACATAGAGGTTTATCTAACCTCCTGTTTTTTATCTATTATTTCAACCATATGTTTAGCACATCAAAGGAATAACACGATTAAGAAACAATTTGAAGTATTTTTTGTAGATTACAAAAAAACTTCTAAGTAAGGCATTGACAATATTCTAATAAAATGTTGTGTAAGCTTTTTACAAAGCCATGTAAATATCAAATTTTACGTGGCTTTTTTTATCAAATAAACAAATCTGCATGGTGATTTTTTGGGTATTCTCAAATATTATTTTTTATGAATTTTATCACACCGGTCTTTCCAAACGTTTTATATATTTGCATGACTTCAAATTAAAAATATATGAATACAACACCTAAAATTATTTACACTAAAACGGATGAGGCACCGGCATTGGCCACCTATTCATTTTTGCCAATTGTAGAAGCATTTACAAAATCTTCAGGTATAGAAATTGAAATTAAAGACATTTCTTTAGCCGGTAGAATATTGGCTTTATTTCCTGAAAAATTAACAGCTGATCAAAGAGTAACAGATGCTTTGGCTGAGCTTGGTGAATTGGTAAAAAAACCAGAAGCAAATATTATAAAATTACCTAACATTTCTGCTTCAGTACCTCAATTGATCGCCGCGATTAAAGAATTACAATCCTCAGGTTATGCAATTCCCGACTATTTGGAAAATCCCACAACAGATGAAGAAAAAGAAATACTAAATAAATACAATACTGTAAAAGGTTCTGCAGTAAATCCGGTTCTAAGAGAGGGGAACTCAGACAGAAGAGCTCCTAAAGCTGTAAAAAATTACGCCAAAAAGAATCCACATTCAATGGGTGCATGGTCTACAGATTCTAAAACCCATGTATCGTCTATGGAAGAAGGTGACTTTTTTTCCAATGAAAAATCAACAACTGTTTCTAAGGCAGGTAACATCAAAGTTGAATTTGTCAACAACAATGGTACAGTTACAACTTTAAAAGAAAAAACAGCTTTATTGGAAGGTGAAGTTATCGATGCTACCGTTATGAACAAAAAAGCTCTTTTAAGTTTCCTTAACGAACAGATTAAAGACGCTAAAGACAGAAACATATTGTTCTCATTGCATATGAAAGCCACTATGATGAAGGTTTCTGACCCAATTATTTTTGGACATGCAGTAAGTGTATATTTTAAAGAGGTTTTTGAAAAACACAGCACAATTATTAAAGAATTAGGTGTTGATGTTAATAATGGTCTTGGTGATTTAATTAACAAAATACAGGCCTTACCAGATGCTCAAAAATCAGCTATTGAAGCAGATATTAAATCTTGTTTTGAAAAAGGGCCTTCGATTGCAATGGTAAATTCAGACAAAGGCATTACTAACCTCCATGTTCCAAGTGACGTAATTATTGATGCTTCTATGCCTGCAATGATTCGTACATCAGGGCAAATGTGGAATGCACAAGGTAATTTAGAAGACACAAAAGCTGTGATTCCTGATAGTAGCTATGCCGGAGTTTATGAAGCAACCATCGATTTTTGTAAACAACACGGTGCTTTTGATCCTTCAACAATGGGAACTACTTCTAATGTAGGTTTGATGGCTCAAAAAGCTGAAGAGTATGGTTCTCACGATAAAACTTTTGAAATACAAGGAAACGGAACAGTAAGGGTTACCGATGATTCAGGAGAGATAATTTTTGAACATTCTGTAGAAGAAGGAGATATATGGAGAATGTGCCAGGCTAAAGATGCTCCTATTCAGAATTGGATCAAACTTGCAGTAGACAGAGCAAGAGCTACGGGTTCACCCGCTATCTTCTGGTTAGACAAGAACAGAGCTCACGATGCTCAAATAATTGAAAAGATAAATACCTACCTGCCTGATCACGATACAACAGGTTTAGATATACAAATTAAGTCTCCTAAAGAGGCAACATTATACACTTTAAAAAGAGCTAAAGATGGTTTGGATACAATTTCTGTTACCGGAAATGTATTACGTGATTATTTAACTGACTTGTTTCCAATTATAGAATTAGGAACCAGTGCTAAAATGTTGTCAATTGTTCCTCTAATGAACGGTGGTGGTTTATTTGAAACAGGTGCCGGCGGGTCTGCTCCGAAACACGTTCAACAATTTGTTGAAGAAGGACACTTAAGATGGGATTCCTTAGGTGAATTTTTAGCATTAGCTGTATCCTTAGAACATTTAGGTAGAAACTATAATATTCCAAGTGCTTTGGTATTAGCTGAGACTTTAGATGAGGCTACAGATAAGTTTCTTGACAACAGAAAATCTCCTTCCCGTAAGGTTAACGAATTAGATAACAGAGGTAGCCATTATTATCTAACGACATATTGGGCACAAGCATTAGCAGCTCAGGATAAAGATCCAGCATTAAAAGAGCAGTTTTCAAATATTGCTTCAAAACTCGAAGCCAATGAAGAAACTATTGTTAATGAATTGAATAATGCTCAGGGAGCTAAGATCGATATCGGAGGTTATTATTATTTTGATGATAATTTAACCGATAAAGCGATGAGGCCAAGTAATACACTCAACAGCATCATTTCGAAATCTTTATAAAGCTTTTTTATACAACAAAGTTATAGCTTACATTATTTTTATAAAATTCTTATTAAAGCTTCAACCCTATTTTGGTTGAAGCTTTTTTTTATGGAAACTTGACAATATGTAATTCATTTTAATTAAATTCGTTTGTACAACTTGAATAGTACATAGAGTTATTAGATCAGTTAAAGTGGATTTTAAATAATAATAAATTTGACTGACGAATAAACAGAGATATACAAAGCAGCACTGAGATTAACAGAGTATTTTGTTGCACTCTGTATTTCTTTGAAAAACTTTGTAAAAAGTTCTTTAACTAAAATATTATTCAGCTAAAAAAAATCAAAAATTGGAACAAAGAAAAACAAATCCATTACTAAAAAATGGTATTAAATATCTTTGGATTTCCCTGCCGTTGTTATTCATATCTCCAATTATAATTACTACAGGCTTAAAAGCTCTAAGTCAAGACAGCTCTTATTGGATATTGCTCCTTGGTATTTTATTGGCCATAATTGCAATTGCAATAGTTGTGCAAGGTATTCGGATAATTTTAAAAGCGCTTTTTAAGATAAAACGAACATGAACTTTTTTAATCAAAAATTCACAAACAAATTTGATAAAAAAAGTTTATGTGAGAGTGGAGCAGTTGCATCCGTTCTCAAATTTTTAAGTTATTTTACTTAACAGTTAAAAATTTTATTTGGATGAAAAGTAAAGTTTTTTTTACAAAAGCGACACAATGGGAACATTGGCCGGCATTTATGTTCTATATTCCTTTGATTCCCTATTTAATGCTAAATGCAATTAAAGCAAAATATCCGGTGCATTATCTCGCAACGAATCCGGGCATTCTTTATTCGGGGAATGGTACTGAATCCAAATACAAATCATTGATGTTGGTACCTGAAAAATATCGTCCAAAAAGTATATTGATCCAAAAGAATGAAAAATTAGAATTAATAATTAATCAATTAGAATCTAAAAACATCAACTATCCGATCATTGCCAAACCCGACATTGGCTTTAGAGGTTATCTGGTTAAAAAAATAGAATCGGAAACACATTTAAGATCCTATTTTAACAAAATGGATATTCCTATAATTTTACAGGAATTTATTGATCATCCAAACGAAATGGGTATTTTCTATCATCGAATGCCCGATAGTGAACAAGGAAAAATTACTTCCATTACGATCAAGAAATATCAAACTTTGACAGGTGATGGTACCTCCACCCTGTCGGAATTAATCCTGAATCATAAAGAAGCATTTTTATATCATGATGTATTTAAGAATATCCATAAAGAACGAATAAATAATATTCTTAAAGAAGGAGAAAAAATAACTGTTTCAGAAATTGGAAACCACTGTAAAGGAACTCAATTTATTAACGGTAACAACCTAATTACCAAAGATATGGGGAATCTATTCGACAATCTGAGCAACCAGATTGAAGGTTGGTTTTACGGAAGATTGGATATTAAATTTGCAAACCTTGAAAGCTTCCTTCAAGGTGAAAATTTTACAATCCTGGAGATAAACGGAATAATTTCTGAACCAACACATATCTATGACACCACAGATAATGGCTCCTCCTACTGGAACGCCCTTAAAGCAATAAAAAAACACTGGGGAATTATGGATAAGATCGCTATTAAAAATCATCGGGAGTTCGGTGTAGAATATCCAAAAGTATTTCCTTATTTAAAAAATATCCTTTGGCTCAGTTCTTATACAAAAAAGTTAAAAAAGTTGAATAAAGTATGATGGTTTGAGTTTTGAGTGTTAAGTGCTGAGTTTTTAGTTAAAAATCAGACATTTTCAAATCAATTCTTTCGTATAATCGTTAAATTGTGTAATTGTTTATTTGTAATACACGAGGAAACGATTCAACAAATAAACATTTTCTTCTTACTTCTTACTTCTCACTTCTTATTTCTTATTTCTTACCATCTACATACTTTTTTATCATCTGATTAAGGTCCTCAGAAATTTTAAATTTCAAAATCATTGTAATATAGATCAAGCTGATCAATACAGATTTTATAATTATATTTAAGATACTGTTATCAGTAAAATCAATTTTAAAAAAAATCAAAAATAAAACCAGGATGATTGCCAGAATCACCAATGTTTTAGTTGAAAATGGTTGCATATTCAATTTTTTCTGTACGTAAGCAATCTTAATTAAACTAAATACAAAAACCACGATCAATGTTGCCAGGGCAGCACCCTCAATTCCCATTAATTCTATCAAATACCTGTTTAAAACAATCACACTAAGTGCCATAGCAATTGAAAAATAGAAAAATATTTTATAGTACTTTGAATTAGTTAAAATTGCTCCGTTTGTACCTGTTGCCAGTTTAATTAACTCAGAAAAAGAGATGATCATTACAACAGGAATTCCAATTGCATATTCCGGTTTATTGATCAGCTCATAAAGTTCTGTCACATTTAAATTGATGAGTAAAAATAATAATCCACCCGCAATCAACAGGTTAATCGAACTCTGCTTGTATAATTTTTCAACCTCAGGCAGATTATTGTTATTAATCTCTTTAGCTGTTATCGGATTGATTATCTGTTGCATTGCCCTGTTGGGAATTGCAATTACCGATGCAATATAAACACCTACCGCGTAATATGCCACCTTTGCAATTTGTTCTAATTGGGGAATCATAAATTTGTCTATTTCCAATAAAATAGTACCAGCTGAACCAGCTAAAATAATATAAAATGAAAAGGACAAAATTTCTTTTATATTATCAGGAAGTTGATAATGTTTTGTCTTTGGTGTATAGAGAAGTAAAGCGTATAGAACAATAATCAGCAATCTTAAAAAATAGACAATGGTGATTGCATAAATAAACTCTTCGTTTGTTATCCATTTAAAAAAAACCATTATCAATAATACAGATACCGAAACTCTTGCAAAAACCTCTCTCACGAAATTTCCAAAAACCGATTTAAGCTGTACCCTGCTCCAGGCATAGAATACTTCAAAATACCCCATAAAAACAGCAATCAGAAAAATGAGATATGTATATTTTTTAATGATTTCATTTTCCTGTGATAAGATACCTGCAATTTTATCATAAATAAAAGCGCCAAATAAAGCCAAAGGAATAATGATCAATAAGGGTAAAAAAATTGTTGTGATCAGGAAATTATCGCGATGGATCCTATCCTCATATGACGAGAAAAATTTCACTACCGTGTGCTGCATACCAAAAACCAGTAAAGGCATAAGTATATTGGCCGTGGAGAGTAAAAAAGTTATCAAACCATAGTAATCTTCCTGAAGAAAATGGGTGTACAAGAACAAAACATTAATTCCGCCAATGGCAAAGCCAAGAAATATGATGAGGGTATTTTTATAAGTCTGATTGAGTACAATTCCCATTAATGATTGTCTTTATGAATTAGTTTATTTGTTAAATAGTTGAATCTGATAAAAAGAAAAACCGACGAAGCAGTTAATCCGGCCAGCAACCCGATCCAAATTCCCAGTGAGCCATAACCAAATTTTATCCCTAAAAAGTAACTAGTCGGAAATCCTATGATCCAGTATGCAATAAACGTTAAATAAGTAGGTATTTTTACATCCTGAATTCCTCTTAATGCCCCTAAAACAACGACCTGAAGGCCATCTGATAATTGAAATAATCCGGCAATAAACAATAAAGAAGCCGCAGTTGCGATTACCTCAGCATTGTCTATATAGATCATTGGCAGAAACTTTCTAAATGCAAAGAATAAAATTGCAAAAACAAACATGATCATAAATATTTGTAAGAAAATCGAGAAACTTATACGTCGCAATTCTAAAAAATTCTGTAATCCTTTTTGATTTCCAACACGAATGGTTGCGGCCACGCCTAAACCAAGAGCAATCATAAAAGTCATAGAGGCCAAATTTAAAGCAATCTGGTTTGCCGCCTGATCTACAGTACCTAGAGTCCCGGCCAACCAAACAGAAGCCGTAAAAATACCTACTTCAAACAACATCTGCATTGCGGTTGGAAACCCTAAATTTACTATCTTATAGAAAACTTTTTTATGTATTTCACTCTTCCGCAAACGATGGAAAAACGGCTTAAATTTATTTTTTGATTTTAGAATAAGATAAACAAAAACTACCATTACTATACGTGAAACGAATGTACCTATGGCTGCACCTTTAATTTCTAAACGAGGAAAAATCCAAAAACCATAAATAAGTAAGAAATTTAAAACAACATTTACAATATTAGAAATTATGGTTGCCTGCATACCATAATGGGTATTTGACAAGCCATCAGTAAATTGTTTAAAGGCCTGAAATATCATTAAAGGTATCATGGAAAAAGCTACAATTTCCAGGTATGGAATTGCTAATTCCACCACTTCAGAAGGTTGATTCATTAATTTCAATAAAGGAGTTGAAAACAGCAACATTAAAAACATAACTATTCCCATAATTGTGCACAGAATAAGTCCGTGTTGAAAAATGTTTCTACCTTTTTCAATATCATTTTCACCATCCGATTCAGCAATTAATGGTGTAAGCGCCAAAGAAAATCCTATTCCTAATGATAAAGCCACATAAAAAAAACTATTCCCTAAGGAAACAGCAGCCAGAGGCGCTGCCCCAAGCCTCCCAACCATAATATTATCGGCAAAACCAACCAAAACATGTCCCAACTGACCTATCATTACAGGATAAGCCAACTTGAAATTATATTTAAATTCGGATGTATATCTTTCTAATTTCAATTATACTACGTATTTAGCCTATTAAAAGCCTTTAAATAATTGAATCTATTATCTTAAAAAAAGCCTATAATAATTTAACAAATATATTAAATTCACTATATTTGGTTTAATTAACCTTATCTTATTTATTATGAAAATTCTATCAGTTAAATTATTTCTGTTTTTAGTTATTCTCATAGGTCCTCCGGTTCTTGCTCAAGATGTTACTACTGTTAAAGCCGCAGATGGTGATATTAGCGATAACCTTGATCTGGAAGCTGTTGCATCTATCTTTGGCGAATCAAAAGACCTGGAAGATTTTGAAAGGAGATTAAATGACCCTAAAACACAAATTTCAAACTTAGATCTGAATAATGACGGCGAAGTAGATTATTTAAGAGTTGTAGAAACGACTTCAAAAAGTAACCTTCACACAATTTCAATTCAATCAATCGTTGGTAAAGATCTTTACCAGGAAGTTGCAACAATAGATGTACAAAAAGATAAAAGTAATAAAACTCAGGTGCAGGTTGTAGGAAATGTGGATATGTATGGTCCAAATTATTGCATTAACCCCGTTTATCCTGTTATTCCTGTATTCTTTACATTCTTTTGGATGGCAACTTACCGGCCATGGTATTCACCGTGGTATTGGGGCTATCATCCTCCTTATTGGCACCCATGGAACCCATATCCTCCATACTACTACAGAAACAATATTCATGTGCACATCAATGTAAATAATTCATACCATCGTTCAAATGTTAGAATTAATAACAACAATATTAATATTAACAACAGGAATAATGCTTATTTTAATAACCACCCCAATAAAACTTTTAACAAAAGAAATCCGGGTGTTTCAAACAGGACTGAATTAAACAAAAACAGAAAAGCTACTGTCACTAAAGCTGCTAAAGACAGGGGTATTAATAATAAGTCTGATTTAAAAAGAGCAGCTGATAAGAGAGGTATCAATACTGACAGAGGCTACAAATCTACAGGTAAGCCTGTTACAAAACCTAGTACCAGACCAAGCACTAAACCTGCTGTAAGACCTACAACTAAACCTGCCACTAGACCAAGCACAAAGCCTGCCAATAAAAGACCTAGTACCAGACCGAGCACAAGGCCAAGTAAAAGACCGGCCTCGAGGCCTAACACAAGATCAAGTTATAGCAGGCCAACCTATTCCAGGTCTACTATGCCAAGAGGATCTTATAGAAGACACTAATATTAACTTTTAACTAATTATTGATTTATGAGTATTGAAGATCTGACAACTTATGCAAACAAAATCATATTTGATTATGGACCAAAATTGATAGGTGCAATTATTATATGGATCATAGGTTCCATTATTATCAAAGCTATTATTAAATGGTTTAACGGTTATCTCGACAAAAAAAATACAGATGATTCATTAAAGCCTTTCTTAAAAAGTATGGTAAACATATTATTGAAAATTCTTTTAGTAATAAGTGTGTTAGGAACATTAGGTGTAGAGATGACCTCATTCATAGCCATTTTAGGTGCTGCAGGTTTGGCTGTAGGGCTGGCTTTATCAGGAACGCTCCAGAATTTTGCAGGAGGTATAATTATCCTGTTATTCAAACCATTTAAGGTAGGCGATTTATTGGAAGCCCAAGGATATTTGGGTATAGTAAAAGAAATACAGATATTCAACACAATTCTTACTACCTTAGATAATAAAACTGTAATCATTCCTAATGGTGGATTATCAACAGGTTCCATGGTGAACTACTCAACAGAACCTTTACGAAGAGTTGATTTTACATTTGGTATTGGTTATGGTGACAGTGTTGATCTGGCTAAGGAAGTATTGAATAAATTGATTACAGCTGATAAAAGGATTTTAAAAGACCCTGAGGCATTTGTTGCTGTTACTGAACTTGGTGACAGCTCGGTGAATTTAGTTGTAAGAGTTTGGGCAAAATCTGATGATTATTGGGATGTATTCTTTGACATGAACGAAAATGTTTACAATGAATTTAACAATGCCGGACTCAATATTCCATTCCCACAAATGGATGTGCACTTACACAAACAAGATTAGATTTTTTAGTTTAAATGTTGTAGACAATTAGCTTAAAGCTTTAAGCTATGATACGATATGGGGTTGGATTAATAATTTTGTTACCGTTAAACAAATCAACAACTAAACGAATAACACTTTATTAACCTGAGTTTGATCTAAGCTTTACTCACAGTTTCAGACAATTAGCCCATAGGCAACACAAATTTATGAAGTACTATTGGGATAATTCGAAGAAATTTGAGGTAGTATATGGGCTAATTGTCGAAATCTGCTAGCAGAAAAGCCAATTGCACACCATCTTCGAAACAAAAATCACTTGATATAACCCGTTATAACTTCGTGATTTTTAGCATCAAATCTGATGTACTATTTGCTTTCTGTGAGATAAATCTTAGATCAAACTCAGGTTATTATATTCCGGAAATAATCTCATCGGCTATTGCTAAACAAGCTGTAGCTGCCGGAGAGGGAGCATTAATTACGTGAATGCTTCCTTCATGGTTAACTATTTTAAAATCATCTACCATATTGCCAGACTTATTAATTGCCTGTGCCCTAACACCCGAACGACAAGTAAGAATCTCATCTTTATCAATACCAGGCATTAGTTTTTTTAGTTCTTTTACAAATAATTTCTTAGAGAATGCCCTTTTATATTCATCTAGTCCTTTTCTCCAAAATTTAAAAAAGAGTTTCCATGTTCCGGTAAAAGTAAGCGCTTGTGAAGTATCTTTCAGATTAAAATCAGTTTTTGAATACCCTTCTCGTTTAAAAGTAAAAACAGCATTGGGCCCGCATTCTATCCCTCCATTGATCATTCTCGTAAAATGAACCCCCAAGAATGGGAATTTTGGATCGGGAACCGGATAAACCAAGTTGTTTATCTTGTGCTCAGCTTCTTTTCTAAACTCATAATAATCCCCTCTAAATCCAACAATTTGCATATCGAGATCTATTTCATCTTTTTTAGCTGTTCTGTCGGAAAATAAACCTGTACAGAAAATCACTCTTTCTGCTTCAAATATTCCTTTTGAAGTTTTTAAAGATTTTATATTCGCTCTTGAAGAAATGTTTTGAAATTCACAAGACAATATTAATTTACTTTCTGTATTGATCTCTGAAAGGAGATCTGCAAATTTATTTGAAACTTCCACGTAATCAATAATTCCTGCCGTTGGTACCCATATAGCTTTAATCCCATCAATAAAAGGTTCCTTTTCTTTGATTTCCTCTTCATTTAAATAACTGATCCCTTCTGTTTTATTTTGAATACCATTTTGATAGATCTGCTCTAATACGGGTAACTCATCTTCATTTACAGCAACGATTATTTTTCCACAAACATCATGATTTACATGATGCTTTTTGGAAAACTCAACCAATTGTTTTCTTCCGTTATTACAATTTTCTGCTTTAAATGAACCTGGTTTATAATAAATTCCCGAATGTATAACACCCGAATTCCTACCTGTTTGATGCATCCCAATTTTAAATTCTTTTTCTAAAACAGCAATAGTTTTTTTAGGATATTTCAACTGTAATTTATATGCAGTTGCCAGACCAACAATACCTGCTCCAACAATGATAAAATCAAAGGTATTTTTTTTATCCATAACACTTTTTATATATCCAATAATGAATTTACTTAAGCCTTATTCTATTGTCATTAAAACTTGATTTCTTAATAAAGCTCAAAACAATAAAACTAATAAAAAAGAAAAGAGACAATAACAAAATTGACATTTTCATCGATTCTGTAATTGCAATTACAATCCCAAAGATAAAAGTACCCCACACAATAGCCAGTTTTTCGGTTACATCAAAAAAGCTAAAATAGGTAGTGTGATCTTGAGTTTCTTCAGGTAAAAGCTTTGAATAGGTTGATCGGGACAGAGTTTGAATTGCACCTAAAACCAATCCGATAAGCATGCCCAAAGCTTGATATTTAATATTAACATCTGGATCTTCTTTTTCTAATGTATAAGCTAAGGCACTAGCAACTCCCCAAATTATTATTGTAATTTTTAGTGTGGTAATATTTCCAATTCTATCAGATAATTTTGCAAAAAGATAAGCGCCTACAATCCCCACCAGTTGAATCAGGATAATAGTGACTATCAAACAGGATGTTGGAAGACCTAACTCTGATTTACCAAAAATAGTAGCTGTTAAAATTATAGTCTGGACACCAACGCTATACAAGAAAAAAGAGATTAAAAAATTTAATAGAACAGGTTGATCCTGAAATTCTCTTAAAACTTTTTTAAGCTCCTGATATCCCTTAAATAAATAGCTCTTTTGGGGCTTTTTATTGAAAACATTATATGGTAGATTTTTGAAGGTATATTGTGCGAAAGACATCCACCAAACACCAACTGTTAAAAAGGAAATTCTGGCAGGCAAAGTACTATCAGATATACCATAAAATTCTGGTTTTAACACCATACTTAAATTAAAGATCAATAAAATAACCGATCCGGTATATCCGAATATAAACCCTCTGGCACTTACTTTATCCTGCTGATCGTAATATGCAACCTCAGGCAAGTAAGCGTTATAGAATACCAAACTACCCCAAAAACCAATACTGGCTAATACAGAAAATGTTATTCCTATCCATAATGTTTCTATTCCTTTAAAGAAAAACAACATCATTACAGAGGTTGCTCCTAAATAACAGAAAATCTTCATGTAGGTTTTCTTATTCCCAACATAATCAGCTATTCCTGAAAGCAATGGTGATATAAATGCAACAACTAAAAATGAAAAAGATAAGGCGTAAGAATACAATGAGGTATTAATGAATTGTTTCCCTAAAAAAGTAACCAATCCACTATCCGTTTGTGTTACGGTTTCGTAATATATTGGAAAAACAGCTGTACTTATAACTAAAGAATATACCGAGTTTGCCCAGTCGTAAAATGCCCAACTGTTAATTAATTTCTTATTACCTTTTTCTAACATCGAAAAATTGAATATTTTTACCGCTACAATGTACTAATTTTTTAAAATTTATTTTTTGTTTTCATAAATTTTTTAACATTCTTATACAATTGTTTTCAACACTTTAAAAAACTATGAAAGAAATCAATAGACCCAAAATAAAAAACAATACATTTCAAATTCCCAAACCGATTTTAAATACAGGTAAATTTTTACAATCTTTCTCTAAGAGTCTTACTGTAAAGTTCCTTGCCAGAATATTTGAAACCCCTCCAAAATTTAAAACTCCTAAGAGAGAAAAAATGATGCGGGAAAGTGCTAAAAATGAACTTCTTTTTGTTCCTGAGATTCAAAAAAATATAATGGTCTACAGTTATGGTTTTTCCAAAAAGAAAGTTCTATTACTGCATGGCTGGTCCGGTAGAGGAACACAATTACATCATATTGCCGACAAATTACTGGAAAACAAAATGATGGTTATCAGCCCCGATGCTCCTGCACATGGCCTGTCTGAAGGAAAAACTACCAATATGCTTGAATATATGCAAACTCTATCTGCTATTGAAAAGAAATTCGGTCCATTTGATTTTGCTATTGGTCATTCCTGGGGAGGTATGACTCTCTTAAATTCTGTTGCCAATAAGCTGAATTTAAAAAAAATAGTGATCATCGGTGCTGATGATACTATCTCAGGAGTATTAAAGTCTTTTGTAAAAAAAATGGAACTCAAACCCCAGTTTGTAAGCAATATGATGAAATATTATCATAAGAAATTCAAGTTCAATATTGATGACTTTTCCTCAAATATCGCCGCAAAAAAAGTAATAATTCCCACACTTGTAATACACGATTCACAAGATAAATTTGTTCCTGTAAGCAGTGCTATTATTATTCGACAAAATTTAAAGAACGGGGAATTACTCATTACAAACGGGTTAGGTCACCACAAAATATTTAAAGACAAAAAAATAATCAATCGTATCATAAAATTCTTAGAACAATAATAAATGAAGAACTTATTCATAATTTGTATTTTATTTACCCTGTCTCCCTTTAACGGAATTGCACAAGAAAAAAGTCAAAACAAAATGGATAAAAAAGAAGAAAAGACAAATAAAGAGTGGAAAGTAATTTTAACTCCTCAACAATATCATATTTTAAGGGAAAAAGGCACAGATGCTCCCGGAAACTACGGCTATACAAATCATTTCGAAAAAGGAACCTATCACTGCGCTGCATGTGACACACAGCTTTTTGAATCAGATTCCAAATACAACTCTCATTGTGGCTGGCCAAGTTTTGATGATGCCATTGATGGTACAGTTGATTACAAAGTTGATAATAGCCACGGAATGATAAGAACCGAAATTTTATGTAGTAATTGCAATGGTCACCTCGGCCATATTTTTGATGACGGGCCCAAAGATACCACCGGTAAACGATATTGTGTAAATAGCACTTCTATTAAGTTTAAAAAACAGGTTGAGATTAATTAATTCTGCATACATTTTTTTTCAAAAAGCACAGAGAAAACAATAATTTTCTTAGAGTATTAAGATAAGCCCTGTATAACTCTATTTTAAATTATATTGAAAAAAGAACTAAAAAATTTCTCACAAAGATCGCTAAGTAAATCGCAAAGTTTTCGCAAAGTCTTGAATAATGTACAATGGGCTATTTTTCTGCATTTTCTACCTCCATATAATATCTCAAAAAGTCCATCTTATCAATTAGAATTTAAGATGGGATTTTATATCTTTGCAGCACTAAAAAACGAAGAGAGATAATATGTTTAATAATTTAAGTGATAAACTAGACAAGGCACTTCATGTATTAAAAGGGCATGGGAGTATTACAGAGATCAATGTAGCTGAAACCTTAAAAGAAGTTCGAAGAGCACTTTTAGATGCCGATGTTAACTATAAAATTGCGAAAAATTTCACCAAAAATGTAAAAGATAAAGCACTTGGCCAAGACGTATTAAAAAGTCTTAATCCCGGGCAGTTAATGGTAAAGATCGTAAAAGACGAGCTTACCGAGTTAATGGGTGGTGATACTGTTGGAATTAACCTGTCAGGAAATCCAACGGTTATCTTAATGTCGGGTTTACAAGGATCGGGTAAAACAACTTTTTCGGGTAAACTAGCCCAATTCCTTAAAAATAAAAAAACGAAGCAACCTTTATTGGTTGCCTGTGATGTTTATCGTCCGGCGGCGATAAATCAGTTAAAAGTAGTTGGTGAGCAAATTGGAGTTGAGGTTTATTCCGATGAAGGAAATCAAGACCCAGTAAAGATCGCTCAGGATGCTATTAAACATGCAAAAAGTACCGGAAAAAATCTTGTGATCATAGATACTGCAGGTCGTTTGGCTGTGGATGAACAAATGATGAATGAGATCTCCAATATTCATAAAGCAGTTCAGCCTCAGGAAACATTATTTATTGTTGATTCCATGACGGGTCAGGATGCTGTAAATACTGCCAAAGCCTTTAATGATGTTCTTAATTTTGACGGAGTTATACTTACAAAATTAGATGGGGATACTCGTGGTGGTGCAGCATTATCGATCAAATCGGTTGTAAACAAACCAATTAAATTTATTGGTACCGGTGAGAAAATGGAAGCCATTGATATTTTCCACCCCGATCGTATGGCGGAACGAATTCTGGGAATGGGAGATGTAGTTTCTTTAGTAGAAAAAGCCCAGGAACAATACGATGAGGAAGAAGCCAGAAAAATCCAAAAGAAGATTGCTAAAGATCAGTTTGGGTTTGACGATTTCTTAAAACAGATCCAACAGATCAAAAAAATGGGTAACATGAAAGATCTGGTTGGTATGATTCCCGGAGCCGGAAAAATGATGAAAGATGTTGATATTGACGATGATGCCTTTAAAGGTATCGAGTCAATTATCCATTCAATGACACCTGGTGAGAGAACAAAACCTGCAATTATTAATGCCAGCAGGAAGAAGCGTATTGCAAAAGGTTCAGGAACTTCTGTACAAGAAGTAAATCAACTGCTGAAACAATTTACCCAAATGAGTAAAATGATGAAAATGATGCAGGGTGGTGGCGCTAAAAAAATGATGTCAATGATGAAGGGAATGCAATAAGCAGTAAGCAGTAAGCAGTAAGCAGTAAGCAGTAAGCAGTAAGCAGTAAGCAAACATAAAAACTCAAAACTAAATACCATGGTAATACTGGACGGAAAAAAAACATCCAACGACTTAAAAGAAGAAATTGCAATTGAAGTAGCAAAAAGAAGAGAGAAAGGGAAGAAAACCCCTCATCTGGCAGCGATACTAGTCGGTACTGATGGGGCCAGTATGACCTATGTTAACAGCAAAGTGAAAGCTTGTGAAAAAGTTGGTTTTAATTCAACCTTGATCGACCTGCCTGAAGATACTACGGAAGAGCAACTGCTTCACGAAATTTCCGATCTTAACAAAGACAAAGATATTGATGGTTTTATCGTACAGTTACCATTACCAAAACATATAAATGAACAAAAAGTTCTAATGGCAGTAGACCCAAACAAAGATGTGGATGGTTTTCATCCCGTTAATGTGGGTAAAATGGCTTTAGATCTACCAACTTTCTTACCTGCAACTCCATTTGGAATTATGGAATTATTAAAGCGTTATAAGGTTGAAACCTCCGGAAAGAATGTAGTTGTTATTGGGCGTAGTCATATTGTTGGCCGCCCAATGAGTATTCTTTTGAGTCAGAAAAGAGATGTTGGAAACGCGACAGTAACTTTAGTTCACAGCAGAACAAAGAACCTGGAAGAAATTACCAAAGAAGCTGATATTATTGTTGCTGCACTTGGCAAAGCTGAATTCTTAACCGGAGATATGGTAAAAGAGGGGGCCACAATTATTGATGTAGGAATTACCAGAGT
>JBDLIB010000004.1:0-47020 GCA_039715085.1 Bacteroidota bacterium
CCATAATTTAAAATCTTTGATCTGAAATCATTAATCTTTAATCATTGATCATTTCTTTGAGTGACGATCAGAGATCAAAGATTGATGATTGTTGATGTTCTTACTTTCAACACTTTACTCCTTTCTCCTTACTTCTTACTTCTTACTCTTCCCTAAACCGGCTCATTCAATAAATCCAAAAACTCTACTGCTTTTGCTTCCATTTGATAAACCACTTTATTAGTTCTTGCTACCAGATGATTGTAAGCAATATACGAAATTATACCAACAATTAAACCGGCAACGGTTGTTGTCATTGCTGTATAGAGTCCGTCACTCAACATTTTAATATCTATCTGACCGCCTGCATTTGCTATTTCATGAATAGCAACGATCATACCGATTACGGTTCCTAAGAATCCTATCATCGGTGCTGCTCCTGCAATGGTTGCCAAAATACTTACATTTTTTTCGAGTTTATAAATTTCGAGTTTGCCCGTATTTTCAATTGCCGTATTGATATCTTCCAGGGGTTTACCAATTCGGGTAATTCCTTTTTCGATCATTCTTGAGGCAGGTGAATTATTTCCGGTACTTAAAACTTTTGCAGCTTCAATATTTCCGTTAAGGATATTATCCTTTATCTGATTCATAAAATTCTTATCAATTTTAGAAGCAGCTTTGATGGCAAAAAACCTTTCGAAATAAATATAAAGTGCCACTAAAAGTAACACAAAGAGCAGGGCAATGATTATTTGTCCGCCTACTCCTCCCTCCATAATCAAATTATAAATGGATAAGGTTTTTTCTTCGGAAACTACTTCTTCCAGAACCTGAGGATCTACACCGGTTTCTTGCTGCATTTGTAAAGACATATTTTAATATTAAAAGTGTGATAAAATTTTAACGAAAATACGAGTTGTAAATTGTTTATACAAGTTAAAATTTATGTTAAAATTTTAGCTGGATTATTTAATCAAAAAAAACTGCAAAGATTTTATATCCTTGCAGATTAATTTTAAATTTTAAAACTTGAACATCTAATCCTAAAATACCTTCTCCATTTTCGCTTGGATCTCCTCCAAAGCCAAATTTCCAACACTTCCCAAATGGGTGTGACTCACATTTTTATTTGGTTTAAATTCTCCTTTTTCTATGTTTCCGCCAACAATTTTATAGGCATCTCTAAAAGGTGTTCCGTTTTGAACCAATTCGTTAACTTCCTCTACACTAAATAGATAATCGTATTTTTTATCGTCTAAAATATCTTTATTTACCTTAATATTATGTAAGGAATATGTAAACATTTCTAAACAGGATTTTAAAGTTTGAATTGCAGGGATCAAGCCCTCTTTTAATAACTGCAGATCCCTGTGATAACCACTTGGCAGATTGTTGGAGATCATGGTTAACTCATAAGGTAAAGCCTGAATTTTATTACACTTTCCCCTGATTAATTCAAAGACATCCGGATTTTTTTTATGCGGCATGATACTCGAACCTGTGGTCAACTCATCCGGAAAGGAAACAAAACCGAAATTCTGACTCATATACAAACAAATATCATAAGCAAATTTTGATAAAGTTCCGGCAACTGAACTCATGGCAAATGCAACCGATTTTTCGGTTTTTCCTCTACTCATTTGCGCTGCAACCGAGTTGTATTTTAATGTTTCAAATCCTAATGTCTTGGTAGTATCTTCTCTGTCAATTGGAAAAGAACTTCCATAACCGGCAGCCGAACCCAACGGATTTTGATCTACAACTTTATATGCGGCATTGATAAAATAAACATCATCTATCAAGCTCTCAGCATAAGCCGAAAACCACATCCCGAAAGAGGAAGGCATGGCAACTTGCAAGTGGGTATAGCCGGGTAACAACACCTCTTTATACTTATCGGATAATTCGATTAAAAGATTAAATAATTCTTTGGTTTGGTTTTTAATCTCGGTGAGTTCTTCTTTTAAATACAAATGTACATCCACCAAAACCTGATCGTTTCTGGATCTCGCAGTATGGATTTTTTTACCGGTGTCACCTAATTTTTCAGTAAGTAAAAACTCCACTTTTGAATGAACATCCTCAAAGGAATCTTCTATTGTAAAATTTCCTTCTTTTATGTCTACTAAAATTTGATTAATTTCTTGTTCTACTGCTGTAATTTCTTCCTTGCTCAACAAACCTATTTTATGCAACATTTTGGCATGAGCCAAAGAACCGATCACATCGTATTTTGCCAATACCAAGTCTAGTTCTCTATCATTTCCAACGGTAAAAATGTCAATTTTTTTATCTGTACTAAATCCTTTATCCCAGAGTTTCATGTTTTTATTTTTTAAGTCGAAAGTCCAAATGTCCAAAGTCGACTTTCGACTTTGGGCTTTAAGACTTTTGACATTAGACTATATTATTTCTTCTAATATTTCAATATAAATTTTTATTCCTTCCTCCACTTCATTTATATAAATAAATTCATCGGCGGTGTGTGATCTGAATGAGTCACCAGGGCCTAATTTTAAAGACGGGCAGGTAAGTGCTGTCTGGTCAGACATGGTTGGTGATCCATAGGTTTTTCTACCAAATTTTTTCCCTGCAACCACAATCGGGTGATCTATAGAGATCGATGATGAATTATGACGCAAAGATCTCTCTTTTACCTCAACATTCACACTTTCTTTTATGATTTCCAACACTTCTTTGTTACTGTATTGATCGGTAGTTCTTATATCTACCACAAAATGACATTCAGCCGGAACGACATTATGCTGTTTCCCTGCTTCAATCTGCGTAACAGTCATTTTAATTTCGCCCAGAGTATCAGAAATTTCAGAAAACTTAAAATCTTTAAACCAATTAATTGCTTCTACAGCTTTGTAAAGTGCATTATCTCCCGTGCCATGAGCGGCATGGCCTGCTTCTCCGTGCGCGTAACAATCCAGTACCAAAAGTCCTTTTTCGGCTATAGCCAATTCCATTAAAGTTGGTTCGCCAACAATGGCAAAATCGATTTCAGGCAATAAAGATAAAACCGTTCTAATCCCTTTTGGCCCGGAGTTTTCTTCTTCTGCAGAAGCGAGAATAATCAGATTGTATTTTAAATCCTCCTTCTTATAAAAATGAGTAAAAGTTGCGAGTAAAGAGACCAAACTTCCTCCTGCATCATTGCTGCCCAAACCGTATAATCTATCCTCTATCACTTCCGCTTTAAGAGGATCTTTGGTATAGGCTTTATTAGGTTTAACGGTGTCGTGATGAGAGTTCAATAAAATTGTTGGTTTACTTTCGTCAAAGAATTTGTTCTTTGCCCAGACATTGTTATTATCTCTTTCAAAAGGAATATCATTCTGCTTAAACCAACTTTGAAGCAACAAAGCAGTTTTATCTTCTTCCCCTGAAAAAGATTGGGTTTCAATCAGTTTCTTTAGCAATTCTATTGCCTCTTCTGTAAGTTTTGAGATCATAAAACCAAGGTTGTATATTTTAAATTTTTATCCTTTATTACTTCCGGTTTCCCGATGATAACCTTTGCCACTCCATTCTCTAAAGCATTAAAACAATTATCAATTTTTGGAAGCATTCCATCAGCGATAATTCCTTCCTCTTTTAATTTTGGGTATTTATTTGAATTGATCTCCTCAATCACAGAATCCTCATTATCAACATCAACTAAAACACCTGATTTTTCAAAACAGTAGATCAATTCCACTTCAAAATCTGCACTCATTGCCTTGGCAACTTCAGCTGCAATTGTATCGGCATTTGTATTTAAAAGCTGACCGTTCTTATCGTGTGTGATCGCACAAAAAACAGGAGTTAAATTGTTTTCAACCAGCACTTTTATAACCTTAAAATTTACTCCATCCACATCTCCGGCAAAACCGTAATCAATGTCCTTAACAATACGCTTATGAGCCATAATTGTATTGGCATCTGCACCGGATAAACCAATTGCATTACAATTATTTTTTTGGAGTTCAGCTGTGATATTTTTATTTAAAAGCCCAGCGTAAACCATGGTAACAATTTCCAAAGTTTTTTCATCTGTAACGCGTCTTCCGCTAATCATTTTTGGTTTTAAACCCAATTCCTTAGCCATTTCGGTAGCTCTTTTTCCACCACCATGAACCAGGATCTTTGATCCTTCTATCTTTGAAAAATCAGCTAAAAAGGAAGATAACGCTTCTTTATTGTTGATTACATTACCTCCAATTTTAATTATTTTTAGTTTTTGTTTCATTTTATTTGTCATTCCCATGAAAATGGGAATCTTTTCAGTTTTTTACTTTTTAGATTAAAAGAATAACGAGTTTCCCGCCTTCGCGGGAATGACATGATTTTCAATTCTCACTACTTTTCAAGAATCTTCTTCAACACGATTTGCACCGAATAAGTCCGGTTATTTGCCTGCTCAATTACCAATGAATTTTCACTATCAATAACCTCATCTGCAACAACAACATTTCTTCTTACCGGAAGACAATGCATGAACTTAGCTTTATTGGTTTTTTTCATTTTTTCTCCTGTGATCATCCAGTTCTTATCTTGAGAAACCACTTTTCCATAATTGCTAAAAGAACTCCAGTTCTTTGTGTAAACAAAATCTGCATCTTCAAAAGCTTTTTCCTGGTCGTATTCTACTTTTGATTCTTTTACAATTTCAGGATCCAGCTCATATCCTTTTGGGTGAGTGATCACGAAATCAGCATCTTGTTTTTGCATCATTTGAACAAAACTATTTGCAACAGCATGAGGCAAAGCTTTTGGATGTGGTGCCCAACTCAACACGACTTTTGGTTTGTGATCTACTTTGTTTTCTTCCAAAGTAATCGCATCAGCTAAAGCCTGCAGCGGATGTCCAACCGAACTCTCCATATTAACAACTGGCACAGTTGCATATTTTTCAAAAGCAGTTAAAACTTCTTCGGCAAGATCTTTCTCTTTATCGGTTAAGGAAGCAAAAGCTCTGATAGCGATTACATCACAAAATTGTGAGATCACCTTAGCAGCTTCCTTAACATGCTCCGATTTTCCCTGATCCATAACCGTTCCATCCTCAAATTCCAAAGCCCAGCCTTCACTGCCAAAATTCATTACAATTGGCTCCATACCAAGGTTCAATGCAGCTTTTTGTGTACTCAAACGGGTTCGCAAACTGTTATTAAAAAACAATAAACCGATAGTTTTGTTTTTTCCTAAATCCTGATGCTGTAAAGGATCCTTTTTAAGCTCAATTGCTTCATTTACCCATTCTTTTAGGTTGTCGATGTCTTTAATTGATAAGTAATTCATTTTTTAAACATTTAATATAAGATTTAAAGATTCCCATTTTCATGGGAATGACAATTATCCTTTACAAATTTTTGTAAATGCTGTTCTTTTTGCCATCGCATTCAAAATAAAATTATCCTCCAAACCATTTACCATCCAGGTTTCTATATTATTTTTCTGCAAAATTGTAGCAGCATTAATTTTCGATTGCATTCCACCTGAACCGTGTGATGATTTTACATCGGAAACCTCTTGTTGAAGTTTAGAAATATCTTTTACCTCTTTTATTGTTTGTTTTACCTTGTTTTCAATAGAACCCTTTGTATAAATCCCATTTGTATTCGATGCAAAGATAACCAGATCCACATCTAACAAACTTGCTGTTAATGCAGCCAGTTTATCATTATCCCCAAACTGAATTTCATCCGTGGCAACGGTATCATTTTCATTGATTATCGGAATATAGCCATTAGCAACCAAAACATTTATAGTGTTTACTATGTTTTGTCTTGATTTCCTTCTTTCAAAATCGGCGTAAGACAACAAACATTGTGAGGTCAATAAGCCAAGTTCTCTAAAGTTCTCCTGAAAAATACGCATCAAATGAGGCTGACCGATTGCTGCCAGGGCTTGCTTTACATTGATGTCTTTTCCGTTACTTTCAAGATTTACGAATTGCTTAGCCACAGCAATTGCCCCTGAACTGACAATAATAAATTCGTATTCATGGCTCAACTCAGAAATCTGCCTTCCAATATCCTCGATCTTTCCCCTCGAAATATGGTTGGTTTCTTTGGTAAGCGTATTGCTGCCAATTTTTAATAAAATTCTTTTTTTATCTGATTTGCCCATCTCCTAAAATATACCATTTATTGGTTACTAAATGTTGCATTCCCATAGGGCCTCTGTGGTGCAATTTATCTGTACTTATTGCCAGTTCACCTCCAAGGCCAAACTGAAATCCATCAGAAAATCTGGTAGAGGCATTGCGGTAAACTGCTGCAGAATCAACCGATTGCAAAAACTGATCGGCTACCTGATCATTCTCGGTAATAATTCCGGCTGAGTGCCCTCCGCTGTATTTATTGATCTTCTCAACAGCTTTTTCTATCGATGAAACCATGGCAACAACAATCTTATAATCCAAATATTCCTCATACCAAGTATCTTCATTTGGTATTGGTGAAACCCCTTCAAATTCAGTAACGATCTCATCACCTAAGATCTCTACATTATACTCTTTTAATTTTGCTAATAATTTAGCCATAAAAGCATCAAAACCCTGTAAATTAGAATCGATCAAAACTTTATCCAATGCATTGCAAGCCGAAATTTTTGCCGTTTTTGCATTGATGATAATCTTCAATGCTTTATCCAGGTCTGCATCCGGATGCACATACATAAAATTATTACCTCTACCGCTTACGATTACCGGACAAGTAGCATTTTCTTTTACAAAAGCGATCAATCTTTCACCTCCTCTAGGTACAATCAAATCTACGTTTTGTGTTGGATTTTTAAGGAAATTCTGTGTTTCTTCCCGGCTATAATTCAAATACTCAACCCAATCTTTGGAAATATCATTCTCTTCCAAAGCAAGATGCCAGAGATTAACAATTGCCAAATTAGAATTAATGGCCTCTTTGCCTCCTTTTAACAATATCTTATTACCTGATTTAAAAGCTATTCCACCTGCCTCAACCGTAACATCGGGACGAGATTCGTAAATGATCATCACCGTACCAAAAGAAGCTGTTTTGTTTGTGATCTTTAAACCATTTTCGTGGGTGAAATTAAAAATTTCTTTCCCAACAGGGTCTTCCTGAGATGCCAGTTGTTCCAAAGACTCGATCATGCCATCAATTTTTGCATTATTAACAATCAAGCGGTCATACATAGCTTTATCGTTTTCTGCAAAAGTCTCGACATCAATCTTATTAGCATCCAAAATGGTTTGCTTTTCTTGCTCCACCAACTTTGCCATGCTCTTAAGAACGTCGTTTCGTTGTTTTATGGTTAGAATGGAATTCATTTTATTTGGTTTTAACCGCAAAGTGCGCGATGGTTTACGCAAAGTGCACAAAGTTCTTATCTAATTTTTAATACTTATAGAATTTTTAAGTTTTCCGCTTTCGCAGGAGTGACATTTTTTCAACTCACTACACAATTAACTACTCACTACTTCCTTTAATGCATCCACAAACTCATCAATTTGAGATTTTGTTACGCTCAAAGGCGGAAGAATTCGCAATAGCTTTTTATTACTTGCTCCTCCGGTGAATATGTGTTTATCGAAAATTAATTTCTTGCGGATATCGGCTACTTCAAAATCAAATTCAATACCTAACATCATACCTCTACCCTTAACTTTTTTAACCTGTGGAATTTCTTTTATTTTTTCTGAAAAATACGCTGAAACTTCGTTAACATTTTCAATCAAACTTTCCCTTTCCATCACATCCAACACGGAAATTGCTGCTGCACAGGCCAAATGATTCCCGCCAAATGTGGTGCCTAACATACCAAATTTTGCTTCAATTTTATCAGAGATTAAAACGCCTCCGACAGGGAAACCGTTACCCATTCCTTTGGCTGTTGTGATAATATCAGGCTGTATGTTATGGTATTGAAAAGCGAAGAATTTCCCGCTTCTTCCATAACCGGATTGAATTTCGTCAAGTATAAATATTACTTCATTTTTATTACATACTTCTTGTAAATCCTGAAAGAATCCGGTTGTTCCTTCATCCAAACCTCCTACGCCCTGAATTCCTTCAATAATCACTGCACATACATCACCTTTTTCAATCTCTTTTTCAACCAAATCTATTTTATTCAAAGGCAAAAAAGTCACTTCCTGTTGCAGGTTTATAGGTGCGTTAATATTAAGATTATCAGTAACTGCAACTGCCGCAGATGTTCTGCCATGAAAAGCCTTTTCAAATGAGATCACTCTCTTATTCCCGGTTTTAAAAGATGCTAATTTTAAAGCATTTTCATTTGCTTCTGCTCCCGAATTGCACAAAAACAGATCGTAATTTTCACATCCTGAAATTTTTCCAAGTTTTTCAGCCAACTCAACCTGTAAAGGATTTTGAATCGAGTTTGAATAAAACCCAATATTATCAAGTTGCGATTTCATTTTTGCAATATATTCAGGATGCGTATGGCCTATTGAAATTACGCCATGTCCTCCATAGAGGTCAAGATATTTTGTGTTTTTATCATCCCAAACATAACAACCTTCGGCTTTTACAGGGGTTACATTGTAAAGTGGGTAAACGTTGAATAGGTTCATAATTTGTCTTTCCCGCGTAGGCGGGAATCTTTTTTGATTTTACTAATTTCTAAGACTTATAAGTTTCTCGCTTTCGCGGGAATGACAGCTATATTTCACTGATTTTTTCATACGAAGCTACTAATCCCCGGATCAAAGATGAACTTAATCCCTGGTGTTCCATTTCATTTAACCCTTCTATGGTACAACCACTCGGAGTAGTAACTTTATCTATTTCCTGCTCGGGATGATTCTGTGAATCGATCAATAACTTTGCTGCTCCCAAACAAGTTTGCATTGACAATTGTTGTGCTTCATCACTGTGAAAACCTAACTGAACAGCCCCTTGTGTTGTAGCTCTTATCAACCGCATCCAAAAAGCAATTCCACTTGCACAAATTACCGTAGCTGCCTGCATATGTTTTTCATCAATACAAAGGGTTTGTCCTAAAGTCTTAAAAATAATCTTTGCCTTATCAATATTCTTATCTCCATTTTCATTTGCACTAAGACAGGTCATCGATTCTCCAACGGCAATTGCAGTATTTGGCATGGCACGAATAACAGGAACTTCATTACCTAACACTTCTTCAATTTCCACGATCTTTCTTCCGGTTGCAACCGAAATAATTGTATGCCTGTTTGGATTTACCACCTCTTTGATTTCCTCTAAAACCTTTTTTAATTGTGTTGGTAATACCGCAACAATGACCACATCTGAAGATCTTACAGCTTTTATATTATCGCTTGTTAATCTTACAGCCGATAATTTTCCCAAATGTTCTAAGGAAGAAGTATTTCTTTTGGTTAGATATAAAGCCTGACATTTAATATCTCTCTTTTTATCTAAAATTCCAACTGCGATAGAGTATCCTAAATTACCTACTCCTAAGATTGCTATTTTCATGATAAATTGCTTTTGACTATAAACTTTTTGCTTTAAGATTTTAATAAATTTAACCGCAAAGTTCGCAAAGGTCTTTCGCTATGTTCGCTAAGTTATTTAACTCTGTTCAAAAAGATTTTAAAAATAATTTGCTTTTAAATTCAGACCTGAACTTTCTTCAAAACCAAACATCAAATTCATGTTTTGTACCGCCTGACCCGAAGCCCCTTTCAATAAATTGTCAATTACACTAGTTATTAAAATTTTGTTACCGTGCTTATGTAAATGAAGCAAACATTTGTTGGTGTTTACTACTTGTTTTAAATGTATTTCCTTATCGGAAACAAATGTAAAAGCAGCATCTTTATAAAAATCGTTATAAAGCTCTTTTACTTCTTCAAACTCTCCATCAAATTTGGTATAAGCGGTTGCATAAATTCCCCTGCTGAAATTTCCCCTGTTTGGGACAAATATCACTTCATTTTCAAAACCATTTTGCAACCGGCCGATACTTTGATTTATCTCTCCTAAATGCTGATGTGTAAATACTTTATACGAAGAAAAATTATTGTCACGCCAGGTAAAATGCGTTGTTTTTGATAAACTTGTACCTGCTCCGGTAGCCCCGGTTGTTGCATTAATATGGATATCTTCTTTAATTAATCCGGCTTTGGCCAATGGTAAAATCGCCAGTTGAATTGCTGTAGCAAAACATCCCGGGTTGGCTAAATAATCCGCTTTTTCAGTTGTATTTTTATTTAATTCAGGAAGACCGTAAACAAATTCCTTACCTTCAAAAACCTTATCATTTTCCAATCGGAAATCATTACTCAGATCAATGATCTTCGTTTTATCAGAAAATTCGTTTTCATGTAAAAACTTACTCGAATTACCGTGTCCCAGACACAAAAACAACACATCAACATCCGGGTTGATCTTATCGGTAAATTTCTGATCTAATTCACCTTCCATATCCTGGTGAATATCAGAGATCTTGTTGCCTGCATTCGAAGTACTGTAAACGAAGTCGAGTTCGGTTTTTGGGTGATTGAGCAAAATTCTTATCAACTCTCCCGCAGTATAACCTGCTCCTCCTATGATTCCTGCCTTAATCATTTTTTAAGAATTTACGTGGTTATAAATTTTACCCTGATTTGCCGTGATCTTGATAAATCCTTTAGCATCATCAGCTGTCCAACCTTTGTTCGTTTCACCGTATTGAGCAAAGGAATTGCTCATCAGATCGTGTTTTGATTCAATTCCGTTCAAGAAGAATCTGTAAGGCTGTAGCGTTACAAAAACATCTCCGCTAACATTTTTCTGAGAGTCCTGCAAAAAGGCTTCAAAATTCCGCATTACTTCGTCTAAATATTGCCCTTCGTGCAACATCATTCCGTACCAATTTGACAACTGATCTTTATGCATCAACTGCCATTTTGTTAAGGTGTGTTTTTCTAATAAATGATGTGCTTTGATGATAATTAAAGGTGCCGAAGCTTCAAAACCAACTCTTCCTTTTATTCCGATGATGGTATCTCCAACATGAATATCCCTCCCGATAGCATATTGTGAAGCCAAAGAATTTAATTTTTCGATATTGTTTACTGAGCTATCTTTATTACCATCAATTGCAACCAATTCTCCTTTCTCAAAAGTAAGTTTGATATCCTGAGGTTTTTCTTCCTGTAACTGGCTTGGGTAAGCAGAATCGGGCAAAGATTTATGAGAGGTTAAAGTTTCTTCTCCTCCAATACTTGTTCCCCAAAGTCCGCGATTTATTGAATATTTTGCTTTTTCCCATGAATAGTCTACCCCGTTTGCCTGTAAATAATCTATCTCTTCCTGCCTAGCCAGTTTCATATCTCTGATTGGCGTGATTATTTCAATTTCAGGAGCCATCGTTTGAAAGATCATATCAAATCTCACCTGATCGTTTCCTGCCCCGGTACTGCCGTGAGCAATATATTTCGCACCTATTTTCTTTGCATAGTTTACAATTTCAATAGCCTGGACGATCCTTTCGGCACTCACAGATAACGGATAAGAATTATTTTTCAATACATTTCCGAAGATCAGATATTTAACCACTTTTTTGTAAAATGATTGTACGGCATCTATCGAAGTGTAGGTTGCAGCTCCTAATTGTAAAGCTTTTTCGTTAATCTCCTTAATTTCTTCTTCACTAAATCCTCCTGTATTTACACTAACGGCATGTACTTCAAATTCCTGGTCTTTTGAAAGGTATTTTGCGCAATATGAGGTATCCAATCCTCCACTGTATGCTAAAACTAATTTTTTCATCTTGAATATATTTTATTTCTTCTTCCAAAAAAATAATGGAAGTAAGGTGTTTTTATTGTTTTCTTTTTTCTCGTTCCTCTTTAAAAACAAGCTTTGCTTAATTCTTTTTAATCTGCTTAATGTCTTTCTATTGTAAGGATGATCTTTGATCTCATCTTCATGTTTTGGATCATAAAGCATTCCTGTACACAAACACATTTTTTGATCGGTACGTTTTAAAACATCGTAATTTTTACAAGTCTGGCAACCTTTCCAAAAATCAGGATCATCGGTAAGTTCAGAAAAAGTAACAGGTTTGTATCCTAAACTATAATTAATTTTCATTACAGCCAATCCGGTAGTTATACCAAAAACCTTAGCATTGGGATACCGTTCTTTTGAATAATTAAAAACTTTCTCTTTTATCTTTTTTGCCAGGCCTTGTTTTCTGTAATCAAAATGAACGATTAATCCTGAGTGTACCACATAACTTTTATTACTAAAAGTTTCGATATAACAAAAACCGGCAAAATTTTTCCCGTCAAGAGCAATAACAGCATTACGATTTTTAATTTTGGTCTCTATATATTCGGGGGTTCTTTTTGCAATACCGGTACCTCTGTCTTCTGCAGATTTAGCAATGGTCTCGCAAATAATACCGGAGTATTTTATATGTTTATTTGTTGCTATAACAATTTCCATTGTATAGTTTTTAACTAAGTTCTGATTTGTAAAAATTTCGGAATTTGATCTTAAAAGCTGAGACGGACACACCTGATCTCAAAAAATAATTAATACCCTTACGGGCGACGGCGGCGGCGAGGAAAAACAACGATACTATTTGAATCAGTAGCTGATTTCAAATCTGATTTAAGTATGTTTGTTTGTGTTTGCATAATAAAAAACTGATAGTGAATTTTTAATTTATCTATCGCTTCATTTATTTTGAGGTGCAAAGCTATAATAAAAATCTAAACAGCAAAAGGAAATATTAATATTTTGCAAAATGTTTTACTATTATTTAACAATAACGAACTTAAATAAGGTGTTTTTTAAAGTTATCTTTAACAAATCCGATTATTCTTTTAACTTCTACAATTTCCGTATCCAAAATAATGGCAATGTCCTGCAGATCTAATTTTCCTAAAATATACAAATCCACCACATTAGAAGTTTGCAGAGGAAGTTTTCTATACATTTTTCGCAAAACATCCTGTTTTTGCTGGTCCTTTAAAAATGCTCTGTCTTTTAAATCTAAGAAATCAACAACATCTTGTTGCACTTGGTCGGATTGAAGTAAGTTAGATTCACCATCATTCTGGTGGTATGAAATATCATCTAATTCTTCATCCATTATCAGGTCAAACCCTCCATCTACCGTAAATTTCTCTTCTAAAAGAGCTAATTCTTCTTCCAAAATCTTCTTCGTGCTTATGGCTTTTGTATGCCATTTTTCAGATTCTAATAATTCAAAAAATTTACTGTTGGCTTTTGAGAACATCAACATTCTCAAATGATTGATATCAATATCGTTATCCACATTATTGTTTTCATAAATATTTAAAACAACATCATCGATCAATTCGATGGTTTTATACATGTTTTTTGGAAAAATTCCCATAACCTCGGCCACTCTTATCCTGTTTTTCACATATGGGTGTAACTGATGAGCAACAGAAAGTGTTTTCTGATCGAGGTTTTTAATTCTTTTCCCATTATTATCTTCATAATTTTTCATATCCAACATGTTTAAATATTCCTTATAAATTTACAAAATAAATTGATAATTTCAATAAGACTATTGATATGAGTTTTATGGTAGCTCCTTCTCTTTATTTGTACGATCGCTTATTTAAAAATTATGGCCTGTTCGATTGTCAGACCTGAGTATTTTAACAAGCAAACTAAAAAAGCATCAAAATCAAGTAGATATTGATCATTTTACCGCAACTGATCTAAAGTTATTAGTACTTTTTAACAAAATTGCAATATAAAAATGCTCATTTTATAAATTTGATTGTAAATAGGTTCATGATGCAACACCAGGAATTTAGTTTTAACATTTACAATACGAAATTTTACGGGCAGTATTTTACTCCAAAAACCGTAAATAACGTAATTGTTTTGGTGCATGGTATGGGTGAACATTCTTCCAGATATTCTAATTTTGTGATTCCTCATTTTTTAACAAACAACTCTGCTGTAATTACATATGATCATTTCGGCCATGGAAAAACCGAAGGTAAACGAGGTCATAACCCGGGTTTTGAAGCAGTGCTAGACAGCGTTGAAGAAACTATCAAAAAGTCAAAAGAAATCTTTGGTGATAAACCAACCTTTTTATATGGCCATAGCATGGGGGGAAATGTTGTAATGAATTATGTTTTACGTAGAAAAAATGATTTAACAGGAGTGATCTCGACCAGCCCTTTTTTAAAACTTGGTTTTAAACCTCCTAAATGGAAGATGGCAATGGGTAAAGCTATGCTAAAGATAGCACCTTCAATAACTGTAAATAACGAGTTGGACACAGAAGGAATATCACGTGATAAAAATGTTGTAAAAGCCTATATAAATGACCCTTTAAACCATGATAAAGTGAGTCTGAATTTTTCGATCCTATTTATGGATACAGCCGAATGGGCAATACAGAACGCGGCAAAATTGGATATCCCAATGTTGCTAATGCATGGAACAGCCGATAGATTAACAAACTATAAAGGTTCTGAAGAATTTGCCAAAAATGCAGGTAAGAACGTGGACTTGAAATTATGGGAAGGCGGTTATCATGAATTACACAATGATATTATAAAAAATGAAGTAGTAGATGAGATGACAAATTGGATAAATACTCAATTAAAAAATTAAACAAAAATCTATGAAAAAAACATTACTACTCCTCTGTTTTTTACTTCTAACAAAAGTAACATTTGCCCAAAAAAGTCAGGATGTTAACTTTGATGAAGGGAAAACGTTTCCACTACTCGAAAAATTAAAGGATTTTGATATCACCAATCCGAAGTTATCGGTAATCGATCGAAATTATGATAACACAAATCTTAAACAAACAGGGAATACGTTCCTGTTTAATGATATTTACAAAATCAATATTGATGAAAATGATTTTTCGTCATTTGTATTAATTGAACAATTAAATAAGCTAGATCATAAAACTCCTTTTAATCTAAGTCATAATCCAACTTTAGAAAGATATATTCGGGTGTTTTTAAAAGATCGAAGAGAATCTTTGGCAAATTTACTCGACAGGGCTAAATATTATTTCCCTTTATTTGAAAAACATCTTGACAAATATGACTTACCACTGGAAATTAAATACCTGGCAGTTGTAGAATCGGCTTTAAAACCTAAATCTACTTCATCTGCCGGAGCAAAAGGCTTATGGCAATTTATGTATTCTACCGGAAAAATGTATGGCTTAGAAGTAAATTCTTATGTAGATGAACGGTATGATCCTATAAAATCTACAGAAGCTGCCTGCAAATATATAGAGAGATTATACAATACTTTTCACGATTGGGATTTGGCCCTGGCAGCTTATAATTCAGGACCCGGAAATGTAAGTAAAGCAATTCGCCGCTCAGGCGGGAAGAGGAATTATTGGGAGATAAGACAGTATTTACCCCAGGAAACACGAGGATACTTACCAGCATTTTATGCTACTTATTATATTTTTGAATATGCAAAATTTCATAAGATCTATCCTAAGAATAACGGATTGACTTATATGGAAATTGACACCGTTCATATTAAAAAACAAATCTCTTTTACCGATATCTCAAAACATCTTCAAGTTGAAAACAGCCTGTTGGTTCAATTGAACCCACAATATAAACGTGAAGTAATTCCCTATTCAAGTTCCGACAAACAAGCTTTGACCCTGCCTAAAGGATTGATAGATAGTTTTATTGAAAAAGAGAATGAAATATATAAACCTGAAAAAGTTATAAGTTCCAAAACAATTCCTGTACATCCAAAAAACAGTTATGAAGTAAAACAAGGGGATAATCTCTTCAGAATTGCTCAAAAATTCAACATTAGCTTAGCGCAATTAAAAACATGGAATGGTTTACAAACAGAATATCTGATAAAAGGACAACGTTTGGTGATTACAGATAAAAAATTCGATAAAAATATTCAAATAAAAGAAGAAAATACTCCACAAAAGGAAGTAAAAAAGAGTATCACTGCAAGCAATAAGGAATTTAAAACATATAAGGTAAAACAAGGGGATTCTCTCTTTAAAATTTCCAGATATTTCCCATATGTTACCATCAATCAATTGAGAAAATGGAACAACATATGGGGGAAAAGTTATTTGAAACCGGGAACTATTTTAAAAATATATAAAAGTTAACAAATATATAAAGCAACACTACATTTAAATTAAAATTTTTTATGTTACAAATGTTCTACTATAAAAAAATATTTATAGTATTTTTGCAGCGTTGAAAAATGATCGATGACCGATGAAAAATAATTTTAGATTATGTATAGAATTTCAGCTTTACTTATAATATTCGTATATTTTACAAGCTTTTCCCAAGAAAATAGTGCTTCAAGAGACTCTGTTTTACAAAATTCTGATTCCGTAAAGGCCAACAAAAAAGTAGCTATTTCAAAAATTGACACTTTAAGAACCGACTCACTAAATGTCTTAGAGAAAAAAATTGCGGTTATCGACTATTCTCTGGCTTCAGAAATTGACAAAAAATGGATGGAATCCTGGAATAGTTCCGTTTTAAACGACACTATTAATTCGTTAATTGAAAACGATACTATCCAAGAAATTGTCATAGAAGATCTTCCAACCGATACTTTAAAACTTCGTTTGGCATATTTAAATAGTCAATCACCTTTTAATGTGGAATATAATCCATCATTGGAAAGAATTATCAAGCATTATTTAAAGAATCGTAAAAAAACTCTGGCAAATTTAATGGGGAAGGCTAAGTATTATTTCCCTCTTTTTGAAGAGCACTTAGACAAGTATGATATGCCTGTTGAGATTAAATATCTGGCTATTGTTGAATCTGCTTTAAAACCAAATGCAAAATCCAGAGTTGGAGCCAAAGGACTCTGGCAATTTATGTATGGTACAGGAAAGATGTATGACCTTAAAGTCAGTTCATATGTAGATGAACGTTGTGACCCGATAAAATCTACCGAAGCAGCCTGCCAATATCTCACAAAATTATATGATATTTTTGATGATTGGGATCTGGCTTTAGCAGCTTATAATTCAGGCCCTGGAAATGTTTCAAAAGCGATAAGGCGATCGGGAGGCAGAAAGAATTACTGGAATATTCGTCAATTCTTACCACGGGAAACTGCAGGATATTTACCGGCTTTTTACGCAACCTATTACTTATTCGAATATGCCGATGCGCATAATTTGAGTCCTAAAAATGAGTTGACCCATCTTTTTGAAACAGACACCATCACTTTAAAGAGGCAGCTGACATTTGATCAGATCAATCGTGTTATGCAAACCGATGATGAGTTATTGGAGTTTTTAAATCCTCAATACAAATTAAATATCATTCCAAAAATAAAGGATAGAGATTACACATTGCGATTACCTAAATATATGGTGGGAACATTTGTTGCTAATGAAGAGTTGATCTATGCTTATGCTTCTGCAGATGATGCGAAACGAGAAAAACCTATGCCAAAGTATTTTGAAGCAAATGACAGAATAAGATACAGGGTAAGGAGCGGAGATTATTTGGGTAAAATTGCAAGAAGATACGGGGTCTCGGTAAGTAGCATTAAAAGATGGAATGGCTTAAGAAGTAATAATTTAAGAGTTGGGCAAAGATTGACTATATATCCACGAAGAGCGTATGCCAGCGTGCCAAAAAAAGTTAATAAGAGTTCATCAAAAACTTCGGGTAAAAAGTCAACTCCAAAAGGCAAATATGCAACCTATGTGGTTAAAAAAGGAGATTCGTTATGGTTGATTTCTCAAAAATTTCCAAATGTTTCTGTCAAACAAATTAAAGATTGGAACAATATTTGGGGGAGTAAATATTTAAAACCCGGTACCAGGTTAAAAATATATTAAAAACTTGTTACTTTAAATCTTAAATCTCACCAAAATGGCTAATAGAATACTGTTTACCGCAATTATTTTCCTTAGTTTGATTTCCTGCACAAATAAAGAAAAAATGACCATGGTTGGATCAACAGGCAGAATCAATCATTTACTCATTGTAATGAATAATAATGAGTGGCAGGGTGAAATTGGGGATGCTTTAAGAAATATTATTGCCGAACCATTGGAAGGATTACCACAAGAAGAAGCCCAGTTTTCTGTAAATCAGGTAACACCAAAAGCTTTTACAACCTTATTTAAACCAACCAGAAATATCCTTTTTGTAGGATTTGATGAAAAAAAGAATTTTTACTCCAATAAAGATGTATATGCCTCACCTCAGGTTACTTTAACCATTCTCGGAAAAGATAAAGAAGAATTGATCAGGAATATCAATGATCATAAAGAAGAAATAATAAATACTTTTAAAACCAGGGATTTAGCACTCTATCAACAGAAAATTACTGCTAAAACCTGGAAAAATAAAAATTTAGAGACATTTAATAATTCCGGCTTCTCTTTAAAGATCCCTATGACCTATTCGAAAGTAGAGGATGATGGTGATTTTTTATGGTTCCGATATCGATTTACAAAAGGACAGTTGAATATTCTTACTTATACGGTTCCTCTTGACTCTGATGTAGATTTTAATGTTGAAAATATTATTAAAATTAGAGATTCTATTGGTAAAAAACATATTCCCGGACAATTCGAAAACACCCATATGATCACAGAGCCTCAATACGAACCCGCAACCAAAATGATAACTTTAGACGGTAAGGATGCTATTGAAACACGCGGACTCTGGATTGTGAAAAACGACTATATGGGCGGACCTTTTGTGAATTATGCAATACACGATGAAGCTAACGACAGAATGATAATTCTCGAAGGTTTTAGCTACTCACCTGCCACCAATAAACGTGATTTTGTTTTTGAGATGGAAGCTATTTTAAAGACTTTTAGAATGAACTGATTCCATTTTATAACTCTTTTATATCCTCTGCTTTTATCCATCCCATATTACCGTCGGCAATTTTGATCTTTTTCCAGTTTCCTAAGGTTTCCAGAATTTGTACTTTGGTGCCTTCGTGTAATTCGAAGTTGATCTCTCCTGTTTGTGTGGGGGCACTTTTTGCATTGGTTTTAGAAGCAAAAATAATTGCATAATTTTCTTTGCTCATCAGATTCTCATTTTGAAAAGCAAAAGTAACGCTTACAAATACCAGGATCGCACTAATGATGGAGGTAATAAAATAAATACGTTTTTTAGAAGTATCGTAAGAAAAATGATATAATAAAAATAGAATCGCAAATAAGAAAGCAAGGCTGGCGGCAATAATAGCCCATGTATTATAAGTAAATCTTAAAACTACATTTTCCCTGAATTTTTGTCCAAGACTCTTTGGCAACGGTTCAATATGATCTATGGTCATACGATTTGCATAATCTAAATTGAACAGAATATCTTTATCATTTGGCTGTAAAGCAAGTGCTTTTTCATAATAATAGATAGAAGGAGCAACCTGGTTGGTCTTAAAAAATGTATTTGCCATATTATAATACAAAGCTGCAGATTTAGCACCTTGTTTCTCAACCTGATTATATAATTCTAAAGCCTGAGAATACTTATCACTCTGATATAATTTATTCGCCTTTATAAACAGGCTATCGATATCCTGTGCATTTGCAAACAGGCCAATATTTAATAATATGTATAAAAATATATTTTTCATCATTATTTTCCTCAATTCCCTCCGACTTCAGTCTATTGTTATCCCTATAATTGTTTATCCAATTTTGTGATTGAATCCTTTGCTTTTTCAAAATCCTGTTTCATCGTAAGGTTGGTGGATGGAGCATATCTTGCAAAATTACAATTGTCTAAGATCTCTATAAATTCTCTGTTAACTTGTTCGTTTACATTCTTGTCTTGCAATAACTTAGAGATTCTATCCATACTTATATCACTGGTCTCCACCTGTAATTTCGCTTTTAAATAATTGTGTAAAGCCCTTTCTAATGACTCATAAAAAGCTTCTTTTTTACCCAATTGTTTTTTTGCTTCCGATAGATATTTTCTTGCCAGCTTATCTGCTTTCCTCCGCTTATTCCCTAAAATATCACTATCTCTTTCTTGCTTTTTCTTACCGATAAATATTCCAAACGGAATGGAAAGTAAAGGCAACAACAATAATAAGTAGAATAAAGTCGAGCCGTAAAAGTCTTCACTATCTTCCTTTTCAATAAAATCTGCCTGAATTTTAATAAATCTTATATCGCTTTCTTTGCCTACTACATGCTGCTTGGTAAAAGTACCTTTATCAGATCCGGTTCCTGCAACAGGGGCAGTTCCCTCCGGAACATTGATAAAAATTGGTTCTGAAACAATAGTATGGTATTGTTCTTCTTTGGGATTGAAATATGAAAATGAAACCTCAGGGATCTTAAATTTTCCTTTAAATTGTGGAACTATAGCATATTCATCATAAATCTCCCCCTGCATACCCGATAATCGGGTTTTGATATTTTCTTTATGCTCAGGATCATACACCTCTAACCCCTGAGGTGCAAGAATCTCTGGTAATTCAATTAATTTTAAATTTCCTTTACCGGTAATTTTCACTTTGATGTTTGCCGATTCATTTGCTTTTAAAATGTTTTTACTGGTTTTCACATCAAATTGAAAGTCCCCTACAGCTCCTTTAAAATTAAGAGGTTTATTAGTCTCCGGCAAAGGTTTAACATTTATTATCTTTTTACCGGTGGTAGCAGTAAAATTGATATCCTGAAGCATCATATTTCCAAAAAAGTCTCTTCTACCCATCGGAACTCCGGCTGTTATTTCACTCTCTAAAGGTTCAATTGTAATCTTTCCGGATTTATTTGGAACTAAAACTGCTCTCTTAACCACTACATAGCGATATGGTTCTCCCTGGTAAGTTCCATCTTTTACATCCCAGCTCTTTACTTCGATATTCTGATTCCAAAACCCACTGAATGACGGACTAGAGGTTTCTCTAAAATTATTGACATTTATATTATTTACATACATCTTGTAAATTATCGAAATGCTTTCTCCAACATAGGGATTTCCATTGGAAACTTCGGCAATCAGATGTACATTTTGAGAAGCTAAATATCGCGGATCATTCGGATCTTTAGGAATTTCTACTGCATCGGTCACTTTTACTTTAACCGTATTTGTCTTAATCACTTCTCCCTTATAAGTAATACTTGCCGAACCAATTTTAAACACTCCCTTTTGGGTTGGTTGGATAATATAGGTATAAGTCAGCTTAAAGGATTTTTTCCCATTTATATAGGAAAAACTGGTAGCTTGGCTCGGACCTGCAAGTACCTTAAAATTATTAAAACTTGGCGGTGAAAAATCATCACCACCCTGCTTATCGATAGAAAATTCTATTCGCAAACGTTCATTTAAACCTAACTGGTTTTTACTTACCGTAGATTTAAATGTCACCTGGGCAAAAATTCCCGAAGTGATCAATAAAAATATTATATTTAAATATTGTCGTTTCATTTTATCCCAATATTCTCAAAAAGAAATTTTAGATCTTTTGATCTTTCAATTCCCTTTACCAATCCTTTTCTTGTTTTACTTTTCTTCCTCTCGCCTTTTTGGCGTTTACCTTTTTCTGAGTTTTATTCTCTTCATTATTCATCGCTTCCAACAACTGCTCCATTTGTTGTTTTGACAGCTCATTAGGTTTTGGTTTTGGCTGTTGTTTATCTTCTTTATCCTGATTTTTATCCTGATCTTTATCGTCTTTTTTATCCTGCTCGTCTTTCTTTTTATCCTGGTTCTGATCTTTGTCTTTATCCTTATCTTTTTCGTTCTTATCCTGCTTGTTATCTTTGTTTTGATCCTTATTATCTTTCTGATCTTTATTATCCTTGTTCTTATCTTTTTTATCGTCCTGATTTTGTTGTTGTTCCAACATTTTTTGCGCTAAAGCTAAATTATACCTTGTCTCTTCATCTGTTGGATTATTCCTTAACGAATTTTTATATGCTTCAATTGCATTCGGATATTTTTTTTCAAGCATTAGGGCATTACCCAAATTATGAAAAGCTTCAGCTTTTGCTTTTGGTTCTTTTGATGTTTTTGCAGCTAATTCATAAGAGGCAACCGACTCTTTAAACCTGTTTTGTTCATAAATTGCATTCCCTAAATTGTAATTTGCCCTTGCGTAAGTTGGATTGGTTTCCAAAGTTTTTTTATATTTTACTTCTGCATCTACAAATTTTTGCTTGTTATATAAGTCGTTACCTTCTCTTAGTATTTTCTTTTCTTCCACCGTAGGTGCAACTTCTTTCTCTTGTTTTTTCTGGCCAAATAAAACAAAAGGAACTAATAAAACTATGTATAAAAACATTTTCATCGTATCAATAAACATTATTTAGATTTGTTTTCATTAAATAAGTTCAGTCTCTGTATCCATTCTGTTTTTTTATTAAATAAAAATACATCAATAATCAGAAACAACAAACCAATCCCTATAAACCATTGAAATTGATCTTTATAATCGGAAAATTGTTTGGTTTCAAATTCTTTCTTTTCAGCTTTTATTAATAGATCTTCAACAAAACTTACCGTTTTTGCAGTATTATTTCCATTAATAAATTTACCATCTCCTTTATTAGCAATTTCTTTTAGAGTCTCTTCGTGTAATTGCGTGATAACAACTTCGCCTTTGTTATCTTTTTTATTACCGAGAAACTTCCCATTGCTCTTTATCGGTATTGGCCCTCCTCTTTCGGTTCCTATACCAATTGTATATGTTTTTATGCCAGCATCCAAAGCTTCTTTAGCAATTTCTCCCGAGTTCTTTTGATGATCCTCTCCATCAGAAACTATAAATAAAAATCTATTTGTCTGTGACTCATCATCAAAAAATGTTTTTGATAATTGCAATGCCTCATTAATGGCAGTTCCTTGCGAAGAAACCATATTCGGATTCGCATTTTGCAAAAACATTCTGGCAGCAGCATGATCGGTTGTGATTGGCAATAGTGGATAGGCATTACCTGCATAAACAATGATACCAACCCGGTCACCACCTAACTTATCAATAATTTTAGAGATAATCTGCTTTGCTTTATCCAGCCTGTTTGGCGCAATATCTTCGGCAAGCATACTTTTGGAAACATCTAATGCAAAAACTATATCAACTCCTTGTCTTTTTACAGTTTTTAATTGCGTGCCAACTTTTGGATTCATCAAACCGAAGATCAGGAAAGATAAGCCTATAACAACCATAAATAGTTTTAAAAAGGATTTAAAACCGGAACTTTCAGGGCTCAATTTTTTAAACAGATCATATTCTGCAAATTCTTTTTGCTTTTTCTGTTTCCAAAAAACATAAAGAATATACATCACGATCAACACCGCAATAAATGCAAAGTAAATTATATATTTTGGTTCCTCTATCTGGTACATTACTTTCTATCTGTGTAAATGTGTAATTGTTTAAACAAAACTTCTAAAAACCGTATATCTCAAAATCATTTCGATAAAAACTAAAAATCCTGCCAAAAACACAAAGACTCTGAATTTTTCATCATAATTGTAATATTTCAGTTCTTCAATTTTGGTTTTTTCTAATTTATTAATCTCATCATAAATTGATTCAAGCTTTTTATTATTAGTTGCCCTGAAATATTTTCCATCGGTTTCTTTGGCGATATATTTCAATAATTTTTCATCAATTTCAACCGGGGCATTTCTAAAGATCAATTTTCCACTTGCATCTTTCGCTACCGGAAAAAGCGCTGTTCCATTAGTTCCTAACCCGATAGTATAAACTTTTATTTCCAACTCTTTTGCTAACTCTGTAGCTGTTTTCGGATCTACAAACCCGGTATTATTTACCCCATCGGTAAGTAAAATTATCACTTTACTTTTGGCTTTGCTGTCTTTTAACCTGTTTACAGCAGACCCCAATCCCATACCAATGGCAGTACCGTCATTAATTTCACCCCAGTGAATCTTTCTTATAGTGTTTAAAACGATTCGTTTATCGCTTGTAATTGGAGTTTTTGTAAAACTTTCGCCTGCATAAACCACAATTCCAATTCTGTCATTCGGCCGTTGATTCACAAATTTTGAGGCAACTGCTTTTAGTGCCTCTAATCTGTTTGGTTTCAGATCTTTTGCCAGCATACTCGCCGAAACATCAATTGCCATTACAATATCGATACCCCTCGTAGTTTTAGTCTTTTTACTTACCTCCACATTTCTTGGCCTCGCCAAAGCAATGATCAAAGAGGATATTGCTAAAAGACGTAATAAGTAAAGTAGCGGTTTTAATTTTGCCAGTATATTTTGTTCAGCAAATCCTTTTGTTCCTGAAACCGATAATACAGCACTATCTTTTTTACGGGTAAAAAAGTACCATGCTGCAAGAATTGGCAAAAATAAAAACAGCCAAAAAAACTCCGGGTTTAAAAATTCCAAATTACTGCCCATTTTTCTCTTCTTTTTTTAGCTGATCATCCTCAGATTTTTCTTCTGTCTTTTCTTCAGGGTGCAGATCATTTACAATTTTCTCTGCATCTTTACGATGCATATCGATCTCGTTCAAAAAAGGCTTGGATTTCGCAAATTTTACAAGATCAGCTTCTTTTAACAATTCCTGTAATTTATGGATTGTCTCTTTTGGAATACCTAATTTACTACTGCTGTTAAAATCGGTGATTGTTTCTATCAACTCACCTGTTGTTGATTCCAATGCAGGTATATGTAATTCTCTTTCAATAAAAGTTCTTACGATATCGGTTAATTCCACATAATATCTTTTTATTCTGTTTTGTTGGATCAGGTGCTTATCATCCAATTCTTTCAACCTTTGTTTTGCCAGGTCATAAGGTGGAATCCTTGCAATTATTTCTTCTTCGGTTGGTTTTTTTCTTAATACGAAATATAAAATTACAGCTAACACAATCAATATGGCAAGCAACCACCACAAATATGATTTAAAATCATCAAATGTATAGGGCTCTTTTTGGATATCTTTGATTGGATACATCTTTTGCTTGGTGGTATCTACAGCTACGGTTGCGACATCAATAAAAATTGAATCGCTGAAATATTGTTTTTTATTGATCAATACCGATTGTTTCGGCAACATATACCTACCACTATCCCAGGCAGTTAATGTGTATTTTCTAAAAATTCTATTCTTAACAGAATCGATCTCTGCTGTTCTTACAACTTCTAATTTTTTTAAACTATCCATGTTTAATTTTGGAAAGAACACTTCATCGACCCCTTCTTTTTCGATAGATAACTCGTATTGTATCTGCTCACCGATCCTGATTTTTGTAGTATCGACTTTTACCGAAACCTGTGCACTTACACTTAAACCAAAAAGCAAAAACAATGACAACACAACAAGCAACTTACTGTGTAATTGAGATTTATTATTAAAAAAGTTTTGAAAATCAATCTTTTGCATCTCCTAATTTCTTCTTTTAAAATAGCTCAATAATTTTTTAACATAACTTTCATCCACCCTGGAACTGATGGTTCCGGCACCACTTCTGCTAAAAGTATTTTGATAGTAATCTACGTACTGTAAATAGTTCGCCTTGTATTTCGTTCTAACACTTTTAGCATTGGTATTGACCAAAACAACTTCACCGCTTTCGGCGTCCTGCATGGGAACCATACCTAATTTTGGCATTTCGGCCTCATATTTATCAAAAACCCTTATTCCGGTTACATCGTGTTTCTTAGCGACTATCTTTAATGGATTATCATAATCATCATCCATAAAATCAGAAAGAATAAATACAATTGCTCTCTTTTTCATCACATTTGATAAATATCGAAGTGCATGTGAAATATCGGTTTTCTTACTTTTGGGATGAAACTCTATCAATTCTCTAATGATACGCAAAACATGTGTTTTTCCTTTTTTTGGTGGAATAAAAAGTTCAATCTCATCAGAAAAAAGCAACAAACCAACTTTGTCGTTATTTTGAATTGCCGAAAATGCTAAGGTTGCACTTATTTCGGTAATAATGTCTCTTTTAAAATTACCGGAAGTACCAAAAAATTCCGAAGCGCTTATATCCACCATCAACATCATGGTAAGCTCACGCTCTTCTTCAAAAACTTTTACAAAAGGTTCGTTATAGCGTGCAGTAACATTCCAGTCTATCGAACGAATATCATCTCCAAACTGATACTGGCGCACTTCCGAAAATGTCATACCTCTCCCTTTAAACGAACTGTGATATTCGCCTGAAAATATATGATCGGACAATCTGCGTGTCTTGATCTCAATTTTTCGAACTTTCTTGAGTAATTCTTTAGTCTCCAAATGCTGTGGATTTGTTTATTTGTTTAATCGTTTAATTGTAATCATCATTCTACAAATAAACAGTTAAACAAATCAACGATTAAACATTCCTACGGAACTTCAATTTCGTTTACAATCTTATTGATAATATCTTCTGAAGTGATATTTTCGGCTTCAGCCTCATAAGTAATACCTATTCTATGCCTTAAAACATCATGAACAACAGCGCGTACATCCTCAGGGATCACATAACCACGGCGCTTGATAAAAGCATAACATTTTGATGCCATTGCCAGATTGATACTTCCCCTTGGTGATGCTCCAAAACTTATTAATTGTTTTAATTCGGGTAAACGGTAGTCTTCAGGATAACGGGTAGCGAAAATGATATCTAAAATATATTTTTCAATCTTCTCATCCATGTAAACTTCTTTTACCGATTCACGGGCACTAATGATCTGCTCAACAGAAACTACCGGGTTTACTTTTTCAAAAGAACCTTTTAAGTTGTTTCTCATGATCATTTGCTCATCATTCAATTTCGGATAATCAATAACGGTTTTTAACATAAACCTATCTACCTGGGCTTCAGGCAAAGGATAAGTTCCTTCCTGCTCAATAGGGTTTTGTGTTGCCATTACCAAAAATGGTTCGGGAAGTTTAAACGTTTCATCGCCGATTGTAACCTGGTGCTCCTGCATCGCTTCTAATAAAGCAGATTGTACTTTTGCGGGCGCACGGTTAATCTCATCTGCCAAAACAAAATTGGCGAAAATCGGACCTTTTTTTATAGAGAAATCGTTTTCTTTTATGTTGTAGATCATTGTTCCGATAACATCGGCAGGAAGCAGATCGGGTGTAAATTGTATTCTACTGAAAGAGCCATGAACAGCTTTTGATAAAGTGTTAATAGCCAAGGTTTTTGCCAACCCGGGAACGCCTTCCAGTAAAATATGACCATTCCCCAACAATCCGATCAACAATCTTTCCAGCATTTGCTTTTGGCCTACAATTACTTTGTTCATTTCTAATTGCAGTAAATCTACAAAGGCACTCTCCTTTTCAATTTTTTCGTTGATTGCTCTTATATCAACATTTGTATTTTGTGTATCCATTAAAATATAAAATCGTATTTAACAACTATGGTGACAAATCTAATGGTTAGATTGCTTTTTTCTTGTTAAAAATTGGTTAAAAATATTGATAATAATTGATACTTTCGGGCATTAACCCAAAAAACGGGTATAAATAAGTGAGGACCTGACTATTTGTATAACGGATATAGTCAAACCCTTACTAATTCTTTGAGCAGTGAGGGCTTCACTCAAAGTGAAACCCTCACTCATAAATAACAGTGAGGACTTGACTATTCTCATAACGAGAATGAGTCAATCCACTCATCAGATGACTATTTTCTCTGTGGATTTTAGTCATCAGATGAGTTGGGTAAATTAGGCTTCACCCAAAGTGAAACCCTCACTCTATTTAAAACAATGTTAACCTTTTTATATTTCTTTTATTAATAATAAAAGATCAAGAACATGATTTTCGAAAAAGGATACCTTTACCACATTTACAACCAAGGAAATAATAAACAAAAGATATTTTACAATAGGGACAACTATTTGTTTTTTCTTAAAAAGATAAATAATTATATTTTGCCTTACGGTGATATTCTGGCATGGTGTTTAATGCCAAATCATTTTCATATGATGGTGTTAGTAAAGAGAATACAACTTAAGGAAACTCATCTGATGACTAATAACCGCTATGAAGATAGTCATCTGATGAGTGGAAATGAAAGAGTTAAATATAAAACATTAAACAATTCCATTGCTATTTTATTACGAACATACACTAGAGCAATTAATATACAGGAAAATAAAACAGGATCTCTTTTTAAAGCTCATACCAAAGCCGAATGTATTAACTGTTTTAGAGGAACAAAACCAAGCTTTATACAATCAAACATATTAATAAACAATCTGTTACCAGAAAAACAATATCCTCAAGCTTGTTTTGATTATATTCATCAAAATCCTGTTAAAGCAAATTTGGTTAAGAAAAATATTGATTGGGAGTTTTCTTCAGCAAAAGATTATGCAAGGTTGAGAAATGGAAAGTTAATTAATAAAAATGTTGCAAAAGAATATGTTGATTTTTAATACTTAATAAGTGGGGGGTTCACTTTGAGTGAAACCCTTAATATTCGTAGTGTAAATCATGGGGTAACTATTCTTATTGTGTTTGTAAAGAATATACAACTTAAGTAAACTCATCCGATGACTAATAACCGCTATGAAGATAGTCATCTGATGAGTGGAAATTTAAAGTGAAAAGCTCTGAATTAGTGAGACTCACTAAATATATTTAATACTGCTCACTTTCATTAGGGAAATCTTTGCTCTTTACATCGTCGATATATTTCTTAAAAGCATTGTTCATTTCCTCATATAAATTTAAGTAACGACGTAAAAATCTCGGACTGAATTCGTGGGTCATACCCAACATATCATGCATTACCAAAACCTGGCCATCCACCCCGTCACCTGCACCAATTCCAATTACAGGAATCGTTAAACTTTCTGCTACTTCTTTAGCTAACTTTGCAGGTACTTTTTCTAAAACCAGGGCAAAACAACCTAATTCTTCCAATAATTTGGCGTCTTCTTTTAATTTCTTTGCTTCTTCTTCTTCTTTAGCTCTAACCGTATAGGTACCAAATTTATAGATAGATTGGGGGGTCAACCCTAAATGCCCCATTACAGGAATTCCGGCAGACAAAACCCTTGAAACAGATTCGGCTATTTCAGCTCCACCTTCCATTTTCACAGAATGCCCTCCGGATTCTTTCATTATCCTTATCGCAGAAGAAAGGGCTTTTCTTGAATTTCCCTGATAAGTTCCAAAAGGAAGATCAACTACAACCAAACAACGATCAGTTGCTCTTACAACAGAAGACGCATGATAAATCATTTGATCTAAAGTAATTGGTAAAGTTGTTTCATGGCCGGCCATCACATTTGATGCAGAATCCCCAACCAGGATAATATCAATCCCGGCATGGTCTACTATTTTAGCCATGGTATAATCATAAGCTGTAAGCATGGCAATTTTTTCACCTTTCGCTTTCATCTCAAGTACTGTATGGGTTGTAATCTTTTTGTAATCGTTTTTTGCAGCTGACATAAGTTTGATTTTATGAAAAAACAAAATTAAGGATTATTTTACAGAAAATCAGGGTTTGATCTGATATTAAAAACTGATTTAGACATACAAACTCTGACTCTCCCAAGTCTAACGACTCTTGGTGGTCTGGGCAAAAATCTAGATTATTTTTACAATTTAAATATTAACATACAATTAACAATTTTAGATTTAAACTAAAATACCTTTCGGCGGTCTAAAAAACAATATGAATTTCCTCAATTTTTAATCAATGAAATACTTTTTACCACCTATATTTTTTGTTTTACTTACCGTAAATATTTTTGCTCAACAAAAAAAGAGTTTACAACAGAAAAAAGACCTTCCTAAGTATGAAATTACAGGAAAAGTTATCGATAAAAGCACTAAACAAGCATTAGAATTTGCTACGATCATATTCAAGCCTTTAAAAGGTAAACGTGTTTTTGGCGGTTTAACCGATAAAGATGGAAAATTTAATATTGAAGTTCCTAAAGACACTTACAATATCAATATTGAATTTATGTCATTCAAAACCAGAGCACTGGCAAATCAAAAAATTGAAAGCAACAGGAATCTAGGAATTCTTCCTTTAGAAGAAGATGCTCAGGCTTTGGGGGAAGTTGAAATAATTGCTGAAAGAAGTACAGTTGAAATAAGGCTTGACAAAAAGATCTACAATGTTGGTAAAGATATGACCGTAAAAGGTGGTACTGCAAGCGATGTTCTGGATAATGTTCCTTCGGTTACTGTGGATGCAGAAGGCGTGGTCAGCTTACGCGGAAATGAAAATGTGAAGATCCTGGTAAACGGAAAACCAAGTAGCATTGTCGGTTTAAATGACACAGAGGCATTAAAACAATTTCCGGCCGATATGATCAAAAAAGTAGAGGTTATTACAAGTCCGTCTGCCCGCTATGAAGCAGAAGGTACTGCAGGAATTTTAAATATCATTCTGCGAAAAGGCAAAGCCTTAGGATTTAACGGATCAGCTACTGTAAATGCAGGTGTACCAACTGCCTCAGGAGTTTCTGCAAACTTAAATTACCGGGAAGAAAAGTACAACCTATTTAATAATACAGGTTTCAGCTATAGTGATACTCCCGGTGATGCAGAATTCAATACAGAATACTATAATCCTAATGCAAGAAATCCTTTTATGGATGAAATAAGGGATTACGACCGGGAAAGGAGTAACTTCAATACTAATTTCGGAATAGAATATTACCTCAGCGAAAACTCTTCCATTACCGGAAGTATCCTTTACAGAAGATCAAAAAGAAATACTTTATCAGAAAACCTGAACACATTCTCTGACAGCAACCATAATGAGAGAGAAGCATATTATAGAAACAGTGATAATGAAAGGGATTTCACCAATTGGCAATATTCATTGATCTACGATAAAGAATTTAAAAAAGACGGGCATAAATTAACTGTTGACTTCCAATATCAGAATGATGACAGTGATAATTTAAATTATATATCAGAAGAAGAAATCATTAATCATCCTATAGAAAATTCCGATGAAAAGGAAATTACTTTTGAAACAGAGAAAGAATATTTACTAAAGGGAGATTATGTTCTGCCTATTGGAGAAGATCAACAATTTGAAGCTGGATTTAGAAGTAGTATTAAAGATGAAAGTACTGATTATACTGTTCTGGAAGAAGAAAATGATGATTTGATCATCAATGATGATCTTTCAAATATATTTAATTACGATGAAAAGATTCATGCTCTTTATACGCAGTACGGAAATAGATTTGGAAAGGTTTCTGCCCTTTTTGGTTTAAGAATGGAATACACCAATATTGATGTTGAAATTGAAGGAGAAGATCTGGATGCTCATAAAAATTATACCGACTTCTTTCCTACACTTCACCTGTCTTACGAGATAGACGACGATCATAATATTACTTTAGGTTATAACCGAAGAATAAGACGTCCTCGTTCAAGATTTATCAACCCTTTCCCATCAAGAAGTAGTGAAAGTAATATTTTTCAGGGTAATCCCTACATTGACCCATCCATTTCAAATGGTTTTGATTTAGGATATTATAAGCGTTGGGAAAAGGTAACCTTTAATACATCTGTTTATTATAACCATGCAACTGATATTTTTCAATTTATCAGTGAAGATACCGGAGAAACAACCGGTGATGGAATTCCAATTATTCGAAGAACTCCAATAAATTTAAGCAGTAATGATCGAATTGGATACGAGTTTTCTTTAAACTACACTCCTGTAAGAAAATGGAGAATGAATGCCAGTTTCAACCTGTATAATTCAATTACTGAAGGAGAATATAATGGAGTTAACTATGATTCGGAAAGTTTAGGGTGGTTTACAAGGTTTAGCTCAAAAGTGGTACTTCCTGCAAAGATTGACTGGCAAACTACAATGATGTATCGCGGACCATTTGAAAGTGCACAAAGTAAAAGAGACGGTATGTTTATGGCAAATATGGCCTTTAGTAAAGATATTTTAAAAGGCAACGGAACCATTTCATTGAATGTGAATGACCTTTTTAATACCAGAAAGCATCAAAGAGAAACCTTTACCGAAGATTTCTATCAGGAAAGCGAATTTCAATGGCGTAAACGTCAATTCCGCTTAGCATTTACCTACAGATTTAAGCAAAAGAAAAAACGCCAAAGACAAGATGGTTTTGATAATGGAGGGGATGAAGAAATATTATAATTTGAAGATTCTAATTTTAAATCATAAATAAAAACATACTGCCTCGGAGGAGTCAGGGAAAACACATCTTTCAAAATATTTAGTAGCTATAAATCAGTTCTTATATTATACCTGACTCTTCCGGGTTTTCAACTCCTGAAGGTCAAAACCTTTCAGAGTCTGAAAGACCTGAAGAGCTAATGATTTATATAATTGTTATTAAGATAATTACCTTATTTATTTGACTAGACAGGATGATAATATTTATTTTTAGATGTGTTGGTCCTGCCAGATGGGTTGCATGTTTTCTGAATATTAATCTGCTTCCGTAAATTATTCTGCCCTTTTTTCTACCTCTTTCACTAATTTTGGAAAAACTGCAGGAGCAAAATCTCTAACCGGCTGGTATAAGATGGAGCTTTCCACCTTTTCTTTTTCCACAAAAGGAATTGACTTATTTAAATGATCAAAAATTATTAAAACAACGCTTACAATTAATCCAACTTTCAATAATCCGAACATAGCGCCAAAAAATTTATTTACAATTCCCAAAGCTATAGTTTCAGCTATTTTTGTAAGTATTTTTCCCGCTAAGGATATTAAAATCAATACAATAATAAATGTTCCGGCAAAAGAAACAACCTGTATTACGGAGGGATCCCAACCTACTCTGGATTTTAAGATGTTTGATAAAAAATAAGAAAAATTCATCGCAGCATATATTCCTAAAATCAATCCTGCAAAGGAAGTTACTTCAACGATAAATCCGTTTTTTAATCCTTTAAACAATCCTATTCCTAAAATTATTGCCAAAATGATGTCGAAATAGTTCATCTCTTTAAATTTTTAACTTTCAATTATACTAATTTCCTGATTGATATAGACCAAGATCTTCTTATTTATTTCATAATCCATTTCTTGCAGAACATTTGCATAGGAATCAATTTGAAGCTTATGTTTTTTCTCCTGCTTTCCTGTTTTATAATCTATGATTGTAACTTTACTTCCATCAAAGACCAACCTATCGGGAATTAAAACATGGCTGTCTTCATTAATAATTTCTCTTTCATTATAAACTCGTAAACCCTGACGATAATAATCGCGTAATTCAGGGTGATTGACCAACTCCTGTAACAAAAAACCAATATTTTTACCTTCTTCCGGTTTAAGAATACCATCTGTAATAAACTGATCTACAGATTTATCAACATCGCTTTCAATAAATACATTTTCCATAATTTTATGAATCACATTTCCATATTCAATGGCATCTCCTCTTTCTGTATCCCACATTAATGCGGAATTTGTCACAATAGAAATTTCGTGTTCCTGCCATGGTGTTGAAATGAATTTCTCCTGATAAATACTTTGCCTTTCCAGTCCTTTTTCTACTGTTTGAATAAATTTGTTTTCACCGTATTCATACACAAACTTATCTTCCTCCCATTTACCGGTTTTTTGTAAAAAGTCTTTTAAATACTGAGAAAAATATTTAATATCTCTTGCTTTTACTACATTCTCAGAAATTATATACAATTGTTCCACTGCACGGGTCAGCGCCACATAAAGTATATTAAAATTATCGAGTTCTAAATGTTCATTTTGGATTTTATAGATGGACTCACCCTGCACCCCGCAATTTTTTATATTGGCAGAAGAGCTTACATAAAATTCATCAAAACCATGATTGTTTTTATAATTGCCCAGATGGTACCATGCCTTAGGATCTATAGTACTAAAAATATTAATATCGAAAGGAAAGATTACCACTCTAAATTCTAACCCTTTGGATTTGTGAACTGTTAAAATATTTACAGCTTCTTTATTTTCGGAGGCAGAAATACTAAGCTCCTCTTTTTTAAGCTCCCAGTACTCTAAAAACTCTCTTGTACTTTGTGATTTTTGCTGAGAGAACTGTAATACCTCATCTAAAAAATACTGCAAATATGCATCGACTGCTTCAGCCAAATCGAAACTTCTTATTATTTGCTCAACACTCTCATAAAGAGATGTATAAGCGAAAGAAGCAACATTATAAAAAATATTGTAAACCTCTAATTTCTTAAAAAGATCTTTTACTTCAAGATTGATGAATTCAGCAATAAATTCATGAACATTTTCCTTGATGCTTAAATGTTCATGCAAGAAATATAACAAATTGAATTTTGCATTTTTATCCTCGTTTTCAATCAAAAAGTAAAATAGATTGATAATAAAATCAACCTTTTTATCATTCTTTAATAACAAACTATCCGAACTTATTACCTGGATTCCTGCCTGTGTTAAGTAATTTGCCACAGCAATACTTTCCTTAGTCTTTCTTACCAGAATGCAAATTTCGCTCAGATCGATCTTACCTTCTAAATTCCTGATTATCTTTTCAATCTTTTCCGGAATTACTTCATACCTGTTTTCATCAGTAAGTTTTTCTTCCACATATTCTATATTTACATAGCCTCCGGTTTTTTTATTGAATTTTTGTTTATTTCCGGTTTTATAAAGTTCCGTATGAGAATCCTTGATAAAAAGATTGGAAACATGGGTGAAAAACTGATTGTTAAAATCGATAATATTAGAAAAGCTGCGATAATTTGTATCTAAATTCTTTACCTGTTTTTGAATATGAAAAGGATTTGTATCCCGAGGTGAACAAACTTCCATTTCCTTATTTTCTTCTTTCGAAAGGCAAATAAACTGCTCGGGATTTCCTCCCCGCCAGCGGTAAATGGATTGTTTACCATCTCCAACCAAAAGTAAACCGGCATTTTCCTGGGATAATGCATTTTCAACCAACGGAATCAGATTTTGCCACTGCATAACCGAAGTATCCTGCATTTCATCAATAAAGTAATATTGATACTTTTCGCCAATCCTTTCATAAATATAGGCAGCAGGCTGTTCTTTTAAATGTTTACTGATGATCTTATTGAATTCGGCGATAAACTTTTTGTTATTCTCTTCCTTTAATCCGTTTAAGGATCTGTTCAACTGATTTAAAACCGCCAAAGGAGTAAGTCCTTTTTTTAGCAGGTTATTTAAAGTGTAGGTACTGAATAATTCTTCAGATTCTTTGTATAACTTTAAAAGCTCGGGTAAGATCTCATCGATAACAGAAATATCTACCGAGATTTTTTTCTTAAGCAGGTCATTATTTTCAACTCTCTCTTTTAACTTATTTTGGTCGAAAAACTTTGCCTTACTTAAATCTGTTGCCAGATTTTTAAAATGATTAGGAAACATAGCTCTATAAAAATCATCTCTTTCAACACCCGAATCATCAATAATCTTTAGTCCTCTTTCCCCAATTTCTTCAAATCTTTTTATTATGGCTTCCTGTGAAGCATTTAAATGATCTCTGAATTTTAAAAAATCAGGAATTGTTTTATTTTGTAAACCTTCTAAGTGCTCTGCATCGTTTTCATATAATAGAAGTTTTGAAATCCCTCTTAGATCCCTGGTCATATCCCATGCCTTGTCATCATCGGCCTGTTGCAGGGCATAATCCACCAAAATTTTAGTAATATTCTTATCTACCCCAATTTTTGACATCACGTTTTCTACTGCTTCATTGATCCAATAATCAGTATCCATCTCAACATCAAAATTCATAGAAATACCCAGATCAAAAGCAAATGTCCGGATAAGTTTATGGGTAAAAGTATCAATAGTATTGATACTAAAAGCCGAATAATTTTTTAATATGGCATACAAAGAATTTTTGGCCCTTTTCTGCAATACCGAAGTTGGTAAACCAGTTTCTTTTAAGATATCATAAAAAATATCATTATCTTTTTCTGTAGCAATATCTCTTAAAGTATTTAAAACACGCTCTTTCATTTCTCCTGCAGCCTTATTGGTAAAGGTTATTGCCAGAATACTTTGAAACTGTAATGCGTTATCTGTTTGCAAAAGAATCTTTAAATATTCTTTCACCAAAGTATATGTTTTACCGCTACCTGCGGAAGCATTATAAACCTGAAAAGAGGATTGATTTTGCACAGAAATTATGTTTGAGTAAAAGTAAGTAAAAGTTTGAAGACGGTAAACGGAAGACGGAAGAAAAAAATAAGACAGAAGACGGAAGACGGAAGACGGAAGTTTTTATAAACACGATTCATACTCACGCAGATTTCGTAGATTTTCGTAGATTATTTCAGCGCCAATCTACGGTATCTGCGAGAAAAACAAAAAAAGTGAGAAGTGTAAACAAAAATCAGGATGAGTCAGATGGGCTAAAAAATCCTCCAGACCTGCGCTACTAAAAAAGTCACTACAAACCCCATTAATAATGGCATTAGAGAAGCAATTACAGTCCATTTTACACTTTTGGTTTCTTTATAAATCGTATAAATCGTGGTACTACACGGGTTATGTAACAGACTGAACAACATTACATTTACCGCTGTAAGTAAAGTCCACCCTCCTGCTTTTAAAATATTTGCTGTTTCATTGGCTGAATCGAGTTCGAACATCACTCCTGCACCTTCCCCACCGGTGATTCCGGTAAATAAAACGGTAAGCATTAAAATAGTGGGAATTACAATTTCATTGGCAGGTATCGCAACTATATATGCTAATAATATCACTCCGTTTAGGCCGATCAACCAGCCAAAACCATCTAATGCATTTATAATCCATGCAGCGATACTTTGATCGCCGATACTTATATTAGAAATTAACCATATTACAGCTCCGGCAGGAGCAGCAAAAACTATAGCTCTCCAAAGCACGATCAGGGTTCTGTCAATTAAGGAAGTATAAATTGTTTTCCAAATTCTCGGTGGTCGATAAGGCGGCAATTCCAGATTAAAGGTAGAAACCTCCCCTTTTAAGACAGTTTTTGTCAATAACCACGAACTTAAAAACATAAAACCAATTCCTAAAATTGCAATTCCGATCACAGCACTTACCGACATAAATCCCGATAAAGATGAAGGTACAACTGCCCCTATAAAAATAGTTGCGATCAAAATTTGTGTGGGCCACCTACCGTTACACAAGGAAAAATTATTTGTGATAATGGCTATAAGCCTTTCTCTCGGACTGTCAATGATTCGGGTAGCAACCACCCCTGCTGCATTACAACCAAATCCCATACTCATAGTCAGGGCCTGTTTTCCATGTGCTCCCGTTCTTTTAAACAAATAATCCATATTAAAAGCAACTCTGGGCAAATAACCAAAGTCTTCGAGCATGGTAAATAGTGGAAAAAATATTGCCATTGGTGGTAACATAACTGCAATTACCCATGCTAAAGCCAAATAGACCCCATCAATCAAAAGGCCGTCTAACCACCATGGCATACCTATTCCGGCTGCAAATGATTTTAATACAGGATGGATATTATCCAACAATAAAGTCGCTAACATCGAGGAGGGATAATTTGCCCCGATTATGGTTATCCAAAGTACCAAACCTAAAATAAGGAACATAATTGGAAAACCCCAGATCTTACCGGTAACAATTTTATCGATTTTGGCATCTAACCGAAACCTGCTTTTACTATTTTCGGTTGTAACAGAAGCTTCTGCTATTTTGGCTGCATCGGCATAAATACTTTCTGTAAGATGATCATGAAATTCGTCGCCAATCTGCCAACGCAGATCATTCGCTAACTCTACAATATTTTCTACTTTATTGTTCATTCTTCTATTAATTCACCTGATTCTAATGCCTTGATGATTCTTTGATCACCTTGTAATAATCGCATTGCAATCCATATTTTATTTGGTAATTTTGGAAATTGTTTTTCTAATTCTATCACTAATTTTTCTACAGCTGTTTTAATATTTTCAGGAATATTGATAAGCTGGTTAGGTTTACATTTTATCGTTCCGTTTGCTACTTCTTCTATAGTTTGAATAAGTTCCTGAATACCTTCCTTATACCTTGCACTTGTAGCAACCACAGGAATTCCCAGATCACGCGACAGAGTTCTTTGATCGATGGAAATATTATTTCGCTTTGCCTCATCCATTAAATTTAAACACAGCACCACCTTATCTGTAATTTCCAGTATTTGCAGAACCAGATTCAAATTCCGCTCTAAGCGGGAAGCATCAACCACCACTACAGTCACATCCGGTTTACCAAATAAAATAAAATTCCTGGCAACTTCCTCATCTTCAGATGTAGAAAGCAAAGAATAAGTTCCGGGAAGATCAACCAATTTGTATTTTTTATCATTATAAGCATAAGCTCCTTCTGCTCTGATCACAGTTTTTCCCGGCCAGTTACCGGTATGCTGGCGTAAGCCAGTCAAGGCATTAAATACAGTACTTTTCCCGGTGTTTGGATTTCCGGCCAAAGCTATAATATAATCTGCTTCTCCAACTTTAACTCCTAATTTTTGTAAGCTTTGCGCATTAAAATGATGACAATTTTCGCAAGCTTTATGATTTTCCATTTTTTTCTTTTTTAATTAGAATATTTGAAGCTTGTTCATTACGCAAAGCAATGGTGGTTCCTTTAATTTTATATCCTCTCGGGTTTTGCAAGGGTCCCATCAGATCAATACTCACTTCACTCCCTTTTACAAAACCAAGATCTAATAATCTTCGTCTGGCCTCACCCCTGCACTCTTTTGAAATACTTATGATTTCTCCCTTTTCGTTTTCTTTCAAACTCGACAATCTTACAGCATTGTGTTCAATTTCTTCTTTATCTAATGTCAAAACCGTAATATTTGCAGCAACAATTGGTGCAAGGATAAATTCTTCTCCCTCTGCATAAAAAACTACTCTTTGCGAATCGCTTTCAATCACTCTTATTTGCGAACCTATATGAATATTTTCTGCCAGAATTTGCCTGTAAATTACATCAGGTTCATCTTCGATATGGATGATTTTTCCTACATCATAAACTTTAAGGCTCGATAATGGAACCCCTTCTAATTTTGAAATTTTCCCTGTATGCGTTGGTATTGGGTCTCCATGAGGATCATACATCGGATTACCTAATTCCGATGCCAGAATATTGGTTTGTTCTTCAGTTAATTTATGTTCCATCAACTCGGCTCTGTCATGCCATTCGGCTTTATCATAGCCGGTTCTTTCAGCCAGATATTTTTCCCATAAACGGTGAACTCTTATTATCTTTAATGCATATTCCCGCCCTGAACTATTTAATTTTATGTAATTTCCTTTTGTAGAGATCATAGTTTTAGCCTCCAGTTCCTTAACAGCTTCTAAAATCTCGGAATCTGAAAATTTTAAAATACTGGTAAGAAATTCCATACCAACTTCCTTTTGGGATATCTCACTGTGGTAGAGCTGTTTTAAAATATCTTCGGTTATTGTTTTTTTGTTTTGTTCCAGGCTGCTTTTTATCAACCAGTAGTATCCTTTTCCCGGCCGGAACAATAAAAACAATATTGCTAAAAAAATTAAAAATAATATCAGTATGAATATAGGGTTGTAGTTCATATCAAATCATTTTTACTAATAGATTCTGTGCAACTTCATGAGAAATTGTAAACTCATTATTACCTGTTCTCACTAACATAGAATTATCGAATGATTCCATATTTTTCACTTCTATTATATCTCCCAAAACCAAATTTTTATTGTTTAAATATTGAAGAAAATTATCTGATGAATTTTTTAAGCCTTCCAAAATACCGGAATCACCAATATCTAAATTTGACAACATAAGTGTATGTTTTACTTCCATATTTCCTTCCTTATCGGGAATTGGATCCCCGTGTGGATCAAATTTCGGGTTAGCCAAAAAATCATCTAATTTATCAATCAATTCATCCGATTTTACATGCTCTAACTGCTCGGCCGTTTCGTGAACTTCATTCCATGCAAAACCTAATTTATCTACCATAAAACATTCCCATAACCTGTGGCTTCTGATTACTTTCTTGGCAAAGGCCTCCCCGGATTGCGTCAGCTTAACCCCACGGTATTTTTTGTAGATCACCAATTTCTTATCGGATAACTTTTTAAGCATATCGGTTACCGAAGAAGCTTTTGTCTGTACTTTTTGAGCAATATCATTTGTACTTACTGATTTTATCTCCTTTTCGGATTGTAAACTGAATATTACTTTTAAATAATTTTCTTCTGATTGAGAAAGCATATTTATTTTTTTGCTAAGGTAAATATATTTTTAGACTTATCTAAATATTGACAAAAAACAATTGAATTCAAGCAACTAAACAGTAATTTTTGCATCTATAAAATACCTAACTACCACACCACTCCACATGAAACTATTATACTATTACCTGGTTCTATTATTCCTCTTAACTGAGGTAATATATTCACAAAATACAATTGTCAGTGAGCCCACAACAATTGAAATAAACGAAATAGAGCTCTCGGAAATTGATGCTATCATTATAAAAAATATTGAAAAGGGATTTATTCCGGGTGGAGTTTTTATAATTGCCCATAAAAGTGAAATAATCTATTTCAAAAGTTTTGGAGTAAATGATAAGTCAAAATCAAAACTCTACAAAAAAGATGATATTTTTAGAATTGCTTCCATGACAAAAGCAATAACCTCAACTGCAATCATGCAACTTTATGAACAAGGAAAACTCGACCTTGAAGACCCTGTCTTTAAATATATTCCTGCATTTAAAAATAGTCAGGTTATAGACAAATTCAATAAAGAAGATTCTACCTACACTACAGTAGATGCCATAAAACCAATTACAATCAGACATTTATTAACTCATACTTCAGGAATCTATTACGGACAATTCAACAAGGGGAAGTTGAAGGCTGTTTATAAAAAAAATGGTTTAAACAGATTAGGCTTGACAGATACAATTCTAACTACCGAAGAAATGGCTAATAAAATTGCTAAAGCCCCTTTGGCATTTCAACCGGGTACCCAGTGGAAATACGGATTAAATATAGATATTTTAGGAAGGGTGATTGAAGTTGTATCTCAGCAAAGTTTATCAGAATATTTTCAAAAATATATATTCGAACCTTTAGAAATGAAAGACACATACTTTTATTTGCCGGATAACAAGAAAGAACGTTTGGTAAAATTACATACTTATAAAGATAAAGAAGTAGCAATATTAAAACCTGATCCTGAAATGAACTATCCAAAATTAGAGGAACACGATCATTATGCCGGAGGTGGCGGTCTATCTTCTACTGTGCTAGATTTTACAAAATTTTGCTATGCATTGTTAAATAATGGTGAATTAAACGGAAACAGAATTTTATCTGAAAATTCTATCCTCTTAATGCGTACCGATCAGATTTCGGAGCTAAAAGAAAATGGAAAAGGTTTTACAAAAATAAAAGGAATGGGATTTGGTTTAGGTTTTGGGGTAATTACCGAAGAACGACCAATGCTATGGCCTTTTTCAGAAGACACCTTTTTTTGGGGAGGTATCTTTAACACAAAATATTTTATCGACCCCGAAAAAGATCTTCTTTTTGTGGGAATGACACAAATATATCCGTTTAAACATAAAAAATTCTGGAATCAGTTACACAAAGAGATCTACAGATCGATAGAAGAATTGGAATATTATGTTAGACGCTAACAAATTTATTTATCAGTGTTTTATTTCTACAATCTTCATCATCTCTTCTCGAAACTCTCCAATGCTGATATTTTCAATATCCAGATTAACTGCCTGAATCACAACATCGTCTACTAATTGTAGAGGAAAAGCCAATCCAACAACAATTTTTCTTAACATAGATACCTCAGCCGAACGTTTTTTATGATCTGCAAAAACCATTTTTAACAGATCATACAATCTTTCAATACGCTCCTCACAACTTAACTGGGCCCTGATTGGATAGTAATTAGGATCTTTAAAGATTTCATTGAACTTTTCTTCTTCAATTTCGTACTTTAAAGCAATGAACTTTAACAATTCTCTTTCTTCATCAGTTACAGTACCATCAGCTTGGGCAATTTTTACAATGTTAGCGAAATGACTGATATCCCTCTTTTGACCTCCACGTAAATATAAATCAGATAGTGCCATAGTGAATACATTTACTCAAATATACGAAATTTTGATGTTTTTTTGCTATAATTTAAGTGTTTTAATTTTGCTCTAACTCAATGTAGGAACAATAAATCAGGGTTGATCAATTTTTACTTATTTTTGCAAAAACCCAAAAGCCTTGAGCAAACAATCCATTTTAAATATTTACGACAGATCGGAAAAAGTTGGCCGGATTGTCAAACTTTTAGAACAGGAAAAATCTAACTTACATTTTTCCAGGTTAACCGGATCTTCTTTCTCGTTTGTAACAGCTTCCATTTTTAAGAAAACCGAGAAGCCATTTTTAATCATCTGTAATGACAAAGAAGAAGCTGCCTATTATTTAAATGATCTCGAACAACTTTTAGGGGATAAGAATATACTTTTTTACCCGGGTTCTTACAGAAGGCCTTACCAGATTGAAGAAACCGACAATGCCAATGTATTGCTTAGAGCTGAGGTTTTAAACCGAATCAATTCGCAAAAAAAACCGGCAATAATAGTTAGTTATCCCGATGCTTTATTCGAACAGGTAATTACAAAAAGTGAACTGAACAGGAATTCATTAAACTTAAAAGTAAATGAAAATATTTCGCTCGATTTTATTAATGAGATGCTGTTTGAATACAATTTTAACCGTGTTGATTTTGTTAGTGAACCCGGTGATTTTGCTGTACGCGGTGGGATAATTGATGTTTTCTCTTTTTCACACGATCAACCTTACCGAATCGAATTCTTTGGTGATGAAGTTGACAGTATTAGAACTTTCGATGTGGAAACACAACTCTCCACCGAAAAGTTGAACAGGATCAACATAATGCCCAATGTTGAGAATAAGAAACTGAAAGAAAAGCGTGAGAGTTTTATCAAATATATTCCCAAGAAAACAGTGGTTTTTGTCAAAAATAATGATATTCTTAAAAGCCGTTTAGATAAGTTATTCGCTAAGGCGGAAATAGCTTTTAAAGACCTGAGAGGCGAGATCAAACAAACCGAACCAAAGGATCTTTTTTGCAATGGAAATTTGATTGAAAGTCAGTTAGAAGATTTTGATATGATCACTTTTGGTAATGTAAAAACAGAAATAGCTGAAAATATATTCGAGTTTGACACAAAGCCGCAACCTGCTTTTAATAAACAATTCGACCTGTTAATTGAAAATTTAAGCGAAAATACAGAGGATGGAATTACCAATTATTTATTTTGCGATAATGAAAAACAAGCACAACGATTTAAAGGGATTTTTAACGATGTAGAAGAGGAAGTTTCCTACAAAACAATCGTACAGCCTCTTTACCAGGGCTTTATAGACCTTGAAACTAAAATTGCCTGCTATACCGATCATCAGATCTTTGACCGTTACCATAAATTCCATTTAAAATCGGGCTTTACCCGAAAACAATCACTCAGCCTGAAAGAACTCACCAGTTTAGAAATTGGCGATTTTGTTACACATATCGATCACGGAATAGGAAAATTTGGCGGACTTCAAAAAATTGACGTTGAAGGCAAAAAACAGGAGGCCATCAAACTTATTTACGGAGACAGGGATGTTTTATATATAAGCATCCATTCGCTACATAAGATAAGTAAATACACAGGAAAAGACGGTAAAGCACCAAAAATATACAAACTTGGCTCGGGTGCATGGCAAAAGGTCAAACAAAAAACTAAAAAACGAGTTAAAGAAATTGCTTATGACCTGATAAAACTATACGCCAAACGTAAAATGCAAAAGGGCTTTCAATACAATCCTGACAGTTACTTACAACACGAATTAGAAGCAAGCTTTATCTATGAAGATACACCAGATCAATTTTCATCTACCCAGGATATAAAAAACGACATGGAAAACGAACAGCCAATGGACAGGTTGGTTTGTGGCGATGTTGGTTTTGGTAAGACCGAAGTTGCTATCCGTGCTGCATTTAAAGCAATTGATAACGGAAAACAGGTGGCTATTTTGGTGCCGACCACCATTTTAGCTTTTCAGCATTTTAAAACATTTAGCGAAAGGTTAAAAGATTTTCCTGTAACGGTAGATTATTTAAACAGGTTTAGAACAACCAAACAACGCAATGTAGTTATTGACGGCCTTGCTGATGGGAGTATAGATGTTGTTATTGGTACGCATCAATTGGTGAATAAAAAAGTACAATTCAAAAATCTTGGCTTGCTTATAATAGATGAAGAGCAGAAATTTGGTGTTGCCGTAAAAGACAAGTTGAAGACGATAAAAGAGAATGTAGATACATTAACCTTGACTGCTACACCAATCCCCAGAACTTTACAATTTTCATTGATGGCTGCCAGAGATCTTTCGGTAATTAAAACACCTCCGCCAAACCGCCATCCTATCGAAACAAATGTCACCCGCTTTAGTGAAGAAATCATCCGGGATGCTATTCAGTATGAAATTTCAAGGGGTGGCCAGGTATTTTTTATTCATAATCGAATTGAAAATATTAGAGAAATAGCCGGATTATTACAGCGACTTTTACCCGATGCAAAAATTGGTATCGGACACGGGCAAATGGAAGGAAAAAAACTGGAACAATTGATGCTTTCTTTCATCAATAATGAGTTTGATGTTTTGGTTTCCACTACAATTGTTGAAAGTGGATTGGATGTACCAAATGCCAACACCATTTTTATCAATAATGCCAATAATTTCGGATTGAGTGACCTGCATCAAATGCGTGGTAGAGTTGGAAGGTCCAATAAAAAAGCCTTTTGTTATTTCATCACACCACCTTACCATATGATGACAGATGAAGCAAGAAAACGTATCAATGCCCTAGAAATGCATTCGGATTTGGGAAGCGGATTTAACATTGCAATGAAAGACCTTGAAATTCGTGGAGCAGGTGATCTGCTTGGTGGCGAACAAAGCGGTTTTATCAATGATATCGGATTTGATACCTATCAAAAAATATTAAACGAGGCGATTGATGAACTTAAAGAAAATGAGTTTAAAGAACTATACAAACACGAAAAGAAAGAGAAAAAAGATTATGTAAAAGATGTACAGATAGATACAGATTTTGAAATTTTAATCCCCGATGATTATATCAGCATTATTTCAGAGAGATTACAACTTTATCGCGAACTGAGTGAGTTAAAAACTGAAGATGAACTGTACGAATTTGAAAATAAGATGAAAGATCGTTTTGGTGATCTCCCCCCACAAGTAATTGATCTTTTTGATAGTGTTAGAATAAAATGGGAAGCTAAACGACTTGGTTTGGAAAGAATCGTCTTAAAACAAAAAAGATTGATAGGTTATTTTATTTCCGATCAACAAAGTGAGTTTTTCCAAAGCCCGGCCTTCTCTTCAATGCTTAAATTTGTGCAATTAAATAGCAAAAAATGTGTCATAAAAGAAAAAGAAACCAAAAAAGGTTTACGACTGATGGTAACATTTATCCACATTGATAGCATCAAAAAAGCATTAGCAACTTTAAAATCAATCAGATAAACTTGTTAATAAGTTTGGCAAACATTTCAGGGTAGTTTAACATATCGACTAATATTTTTTAGTAACTTTTTAAAAAATTAGATGGACTATGACAAAAACTACTACAAAAAGAAAGATCTACGTACTCGATACTTCAGTTTTATTATTTGATCACAACTCACTCACAAACTTCGAAGAAAATGATGTTGCTTTACCTATCACCGTTTTAGAAGAGTTAGATAATTTTAAAATTGGTAACGATACAAAAAATTATGAAGCGAGAGAAGTTATTAGATTTTTAGATAAACTTTCCGGCAAAAACGGACTAAATAAGTGGATTAAATTAGGAAAAGGAAAAGGAAATTTGAAAGTTGTAATGGATACTCCAAATCTCGATATTGATGCAGAAGAGGTTTATAATAAAAATAAAAATGACCATAAAATCCTAAATGCAGCGACAACCTTAAAAAATGAAGAGAAAAAAGCTACCGTAATTCTGGTAACCAAAGACATTAATTTGCGAATAAAAGCAAAAGCGATGAGTATTCCTGCCGAAGATTATCTTACGGGAAAGGTTAAAAATATCCATAATTTCACCAAGGCAATGCCTGTAATTGATGATATCGATGCTGAAATCATTAAAAAGATCTATCAAAAGAATGTGATTACCGAGGATGGACTACTCGGTAAACAAAAAGTTGCAAACGGATATTATATTCTAAATAATTGCACTAATTCTGTTCTGGCCAGATATAATGATGAAACCAAAAGTATTGAAAAAGTAGAGAAAAAATATGTGTACGGTATCAAACCCCGTAATGCTGAGCAAACTTTTGGCTTAAACGCTTTACTAAATGATGAAATCAAATTAGTAGCACTTCAAGGTGTAGCAGGAACCGGAAAAACGCTATTGGCATTGGCATCGGCTCTAGAGCAAAAAAATAAATACGATCAAATTATTTTAGCCCGGCCAATTATTCCGCTGAGCAACCGTGAGATTGGTTTTTTACCCGGTGATGCTGACGATAAGATCTCACCTTATATGCAACCTCTCTGGGATAATTTAACTTTTATAAAAAATCAGTTTAAAACCAATAAGAAGAAAAGTAAAGCTATTGAAGATCTCGAAGAAAATGGTGCTCTAACTATTACAGCTTTAGCTTTTATAAGAGGTAGAAGTTTGACAAATTCTATTTTTATTGTAGATGAAGCTCAAAATTTAACTCCTCATGAAGTAAAAACTATTATAACAAGAGCCGGAGAAGGAACTAAAGTAATTTTTACAGGTGATATCAACCAAATTGACACTCCCTATATGGATGAACAAAGTAACGGTTTGACTTACCTGATTGATCGGTTAAAAGGGAACCAGCTTTTTGCTCATATCAAATTAGAGAAAGGAGAAAGATCTGAATTGGCTAATTTGGCGAATGAGATGTTATAAGAAGAAAGAAGTAAGAAGAAAGGAGAAAGGAGAAAGGAGAAATATAACCTGTAAAGTTTTAATAGCTTTACAGGTTTTTTTGATATCCTTTGCGAACTTAGCGAAAACCTTGCGAACATTGTGTTAAAAATTTTAT
>JBDLIB010000005.1:0-45720 GCA_039715085.1 Bacteroidota bacterium
TCTGATCAAATATTTATTTGTTCCTTCCTTACTGTCTATGGTGGTTCCTGTTTTTATTGCATCTAGAATGAAAGCATTTCAAGGAACAATAGATCTTGTGGAAGATGAAAATGATAATGGTTCTGAAAAACACAGTGCTGTAATGTTATATTTAGGTTTGGGATCGATCATGTTTGTTCCTGTTTTTAAAACCGTTACGCATTTACCACCTTATGTAGGAATGATGTTATCCTTATCGATTGTTGCAATTTTTGCAGAGATATTTTCAAATGCTCAAATTTCTTTGACCGAAGTTGATGAAGAGTCCCAGGCAGCAGCACATTACAGCCCGGTTCATAAATCCCTATCAAGTATTGAAATGCCAAGTATCTTATTCTTCCTTGGTATCTTGATGGCAGTAGCAGCTTTAGAATCTTTAGGAATTCTTTTCAATTTTGCTGCGACTATGAATGAAACAGTACCTATGTTGGGTATTGAGCCTGATATTGAAGGTTATAATGTTTCCGATTTGGTTGTAATGATCATGGGAGTTGCTTCTGCAGTTATTGATAATGTACCGTTAGTAGCGGCAAGTATAGGTATGTTCTCTGATCCTACAGACAGCCCGCTGTGGCACTTTATTGCATTTGCTGCCGGTACAGGAGGAAGTATGTTGATCATCGGATCTGCAGCAGGAGTTGTAGCAATGGGAATGGAAAAAATAAATTTCTTCTGGTATTTTAAGAAGATATCTTGGTTGGCATTAATAGGATTTTTAGTAGGTTCAGCCGGGTTTATGGTATTTAGGGTTATTTTATAAGGAATGATATAATGAGTCAATGCTGAATTGATATAATTATAGTAAAATTTATTTTATAAGAACCTCATGATCGTTATGATTGTGAGGTTTATTGTTTAAGAAATCTTGAATATTAATTGAGAAAAAAATACAACTTTTCCAAAGTCGAATACTGTACACAATATTTCTATAACTTATTATTTACTAAAGGGTTATTTTTTCTATAAAACTCATCCGATCTCTAAAATCCACACGGTTATTAGTGATCGGATGAGTGAAATATCTTAAAATAAAAAATCCCCACTAAAAGTGAGGATTTTACTTTGAGTAGGATTCCTATTAATTATTAACCTTGCGAGAGTTTTTTGTAAAATTATTTTGTAAGTCAAATCTAGTTAATACGACACATTATTAAAATTTTGAATTATGAAATGGTTAAGTTTTTTAGTTTTATCTTTTTTATCAATCTTGTATAGTTGTAGTTCTGATGAAGATCAAACTAATTTTGTTCGAGATGATGAAGGATATAACTGGACAATTCCGGACGAAACTTTAACTGGTTCATTTAACCCTTTCAGTTTAGCAAAAGATCCTGTTTTAACCAGAGTAAGTGAAGTAAATTCTATTTCAGATGCTTCATTAGTAGCGATGGTTAGTTTCGGAAATGAAATTAGAGTATACCCATACCAATATATTAGCAAATTTGAGTCGGTTAATGATGTTATTGATGGGAAAAATATAGCAATGACTTATTGTCCTATAACGAAAAGTGGACTGTGTATCGATAGAAATTTTAAAGGAGAGGTTTTCACTTTAAGAGCTTCTGGATACTTGCATAATGATAATGTGATTTTATATGATGAAAAGAGCGATACATTTTGGTCTCAAATGAAAGGTGAATGTATAAATGGGAAATATGCAGGGGCAACTATAGGTACTTATAATTTTATAGAAACTACATGGAAAACTGTAAAAGAAAATTTTAAAAATGCTTTGGTGTTTACCAATACGAGTATCGCAAATAATAAAAGTGATTTGCTAAAAAGAAAGGATGGAGATATTGAAAAAAGTGAAAAGGTTTTTGGATATTTTGGAGTTTCTAAAAATATAAATCGGGAAATTAATATTTATAGATACAAGAGCTTTGCAAGTGGGATTCAACTATTCCCAAAAAACTCTTCAGGCAGTAATATTATAACAATAGGTAGTGAAGATAAAAACTTTATTACTTCGTATGTCAATGAAAAAAATGTAAAATTTACTGCAATACAGAATCAGTTTCCAATTGTGATGGAAGATCAGAATAGTAATGTTTGGAATGTTTTTGGCATAGCTGTAAGTGGACCAAGAAAAGGAGATCAATTAGAATCTCCAATTTCCTTTGTAGCATCCTGGTGGGCGTGGGATGTGTTTTATGATGATTTTATTTTTACCGATTAATCCGTGTATATTTATCACAGGTTTTTATTCACGGGGTGACTGCCAGTCACCCCGTGAATTTCTACAAAACTCATCCGATCACTAATATCTACACGGTTATTAGTGATCGGATGAGAAAAATATCTTGAAACAAAAAATCCCCACTAAAAGTGAGGATTTTAAAATATTTTGGGATAAAATTAATCAACTAATATGATGATCTTATTATCTTTCAGTTCAAGAGTACCACTTTTTATATGCAAGACTTTTGCATTATCAGCATCGGTAAACTTGTCTTGAAATTCCTCATCAATACTGATATTTCCTTTTATCTTAACATTACCTTCCTGCAATAAAGAGACAATAGGTGCGTGGTTGTTTAACATTTGAAACTCACCATTAACACCGGGTACTGTAACAGATTCTACATCTCCTTTAAATAATCCGGCCTCTGGTGTTACTATTTCTAAAAACATATTTTTTTAGTTTTTAGTTTTTAGTTCTTAGTTCTAAGTTTTTGTTGATAAACAACTCAAAACTCAAAACTCAAAACTAAAAACTTTATTAGGCTTCAGCCAACATTTTCTCACCTGCTTCAATAGCTTCTTCGATAGTACCTCTAAGGTTAAATGCTGCTTCAGGATATTTATCTAACTCACCATCTAAGATCATATTAAATCCTTTGATAGTATCTTTAATATCAACTAAAGATCCGGGAATACCAGTAAACTGCTCTGCTACATGGAATGGTTGAGACAAGAAACGTTGTACACGACGTGCTCTGTGTACAGTCAGTTTATCTTCTTCACTCAATTCTTCCATACCTAAAATGGCAATAATATCCTGTAACTCTTTATATTTTTGAAGTGTTTCTTTTACTCTTTGAGCTGTGTCATAATGTTCATCACCAAGTACTTCTCTGTTTAAGATTCTGGATGTAGAATCTAATGGATCAACCGCAGGATAAATACCTAACTCAGCAATCTTTCTCGATAATACTGTTGTAGCATCCAGGTGGGCAAATGTTGTTGCCGGTGCAGGGTCAGTCAAATCATCCGCAGGGACATAAACAGCTTGTACAGATGTAATAGAACCTTGTTTTGTTGATGTGATACGTTCCTGCATGGCACCCATTTCGGTTGCTAGTGTTGGTTGATACCCCACTGCTGATGGCATACGTCCAAGAAGTGCTGATACCTCAGAACCAGCTTGTGTAAAACGGAAAATATTATCGATAAAGAAAAGTACATCTTTTCCCTGGCTTTCACCTGCTCCATCCCTAAAATACTCTGCAATGGTCAATCCTGACAGGGCAACTCTTGCACGAGCTCCGGGAGGCTCATTCATCTGACCGAAAACAAATGAAAGTTTTGAATCTTTTAATTTTGATTGATCTACCTTGTCAAGATCCCATCCACCTTCTTCCATCGATTTATTGAACTCTTCACCGTATTGGATAATTCCTGATTCCAGCATCTCACGTAGTAAGTCGTTTCCTTCACGGGTACGTTCTCCTACTCCTGCAAATACTGATAATCCACCGTGGCCTTTTGCAATATTATTGATCAATTCCTGAATTAATACTGTTTTACCTACTCCGGCACCACCAAACAGACCAATTTTACCACCTTTTGCATAAGGCTCGATCAAGTCGATTACTTTAATACCGGTAAAAAGAACTTCTGTTGAAGTAGACAGATCTTCAAATTTTGGTGCAGGACGGTGAATTGGCAAACCATTATCTCCATCTTTTGGTAAAGCTTCCAAACCATCAATCGGGTCGCCACTAACATTGAATAGACGGCCGTAAATATCTTTTCCAACAGGCATTTTAATTGGGTTTCCTGTTGCAATAACTTCGTGTCCCCTACTTAAACCATCTGTAGAGTCCATCGCAATACATCGAACAATATCTTCTCCTGTATGTTGTTGTGCTTCAAGTACAATTATAGTACCGTCATTTTTTGTGATCTCTAAAGAGTCATAGATCTTTGGAAGATCTTCCTGATTCTCAAAGGCTACGTCAATTACCGGTCCAATAATCTGAGCAATTTTACCTATATTCTTTGCCATTATTTTAAAATTAATTTAGTCTTTTGTCCTTATTTACACCATCCTATGAGTAGAAGTGGTGGTATATTTTAGGCTGCAAAGATAATTTTTTAAAAGAAAGAGTGAAATATTTTTATATTTTTTTTTAAATAAAATATGATTTTTGTCAATAAAAAAAGCACCTTCAATTTGAAGGTGCTTATAAACGATAAATTTCTTTTTTATCTTAAGCTTTCCGGATAAAATAAAGGGTAGTCACCAAGGTTAGGCAATTCGCCTGCTTCTTCAAAATTTGAACCGTAAGTAACATCTATAGATTTAAGCATTTCTTCAGCAATTAAAGCATATCCTCTTGCAGTTAAGTGAACACCGTCGAGAGAAAAAGCGCCGCCTGTTACCAAATCGGCTGTAAGATCAAAATTATCACTTGAAAGTCCTGATGTAGCTAATTGATTCATCAATGAATTTACATTAACAAATGCCAAACCTGCTTGATCTACCTGACTTTTTATAGTTGCGTTTAGTACATTAACCCGATCTACAATTTCCTGTTGCTCATCGGGTGTCAATACCCATTTGTCTTGTAATGGGTAGGTTACACCATATACAGATAATTGTCCTGCAAGGTCTTGTGGTACCCCGGCAGTAACCATTTGGGTGTAGTACTCTACATTTGGTTGTGCTATTATATTCATACTTGTTAAAACAAACAGATCATCTTCTGTTGCCGGCCTTACCTGGCCAAACTGTGCACCTAACAGATCACCTACCGAAGCTGGGAACCCTAATAACGCTTGAAATAATTGGGATAATTGAGCTGAGATATCAGTTAAAGATTCATCCCGAATTACCATTGGATTTGGTTCTTCTTTTGAAAAAACTATAGGAGACCTGTCCGTTAAACCTAAAAATTGGTAAGCCATATTTAGATTGTTGTATAGTTCACCATTTAGAAGATCTATCATGGCTGCAAATTCAGGATTTGCAGGGTCCAACGGATTATAAGGTACTGTTGTGAAAAACGGAATTGCAGTTACATCAGGTATATTAGTCGCAACTCCTTTTGCTCCTCCGGAGGTTAAAGTTGAAACCAATAAACCATATACTTGTTCAAATTGTGCAGCATCTGTCATCGGACTTGAACCATCTGCACCAGTCATAGCATGCCCTAAAACCTCATTTTCACCTATCCAAAGTGAGAAAAAAGTTGGAGACAATGCCATTGCATCTCCAAGAACTGTTGCATTAGGACTAGAAGCCATTCTAACAAAATAGGGGTTTGCAGATACTCCGAGGTTCGCAATATTTCCATAACCGTCATAAAGGAAATGTTCGGCTTTTGCTCCGGGAATTCCCATATTATTGTATGGGCCGGGAATCATATTCATAATATCGGTTGTGGGAGTTGCATCAAGTGGGGCCGGTCCGGCTCCATCAAAATAATATCTTGGGTCTTGAATTTTGGTTCCTCCTAAAAGTAATCCTCCAATATTATCGTTCATCATAGGTTGTGTAAAATCACCTCCACCTGCCAAAGCCATTTTTTGAGCTAAAATATTAGGTAAAGAATAATTTTGACCGGCTTTGAATAAAGCACCATCCGTAAAACCTGCGGTAAGTGAATTTCCTACTGCAACATAGGTTGAGAAATCTGCTGATCCCGGATCCAAATCTGCTTTCTCACCAGGGATTACATAATCATCGTCGTCATCACATGCTGTAAATCCAACAAAGATCAATATCAGTAATAAATATTTTAAGTTGTTCATATTGTTAATTTTAAGTTTTTTTATTATTGATTGATTACCCATGAAATGTAGTACATAGAACCTACATAACCTGCTCCAGGTGCAGCTCTGTATTCATCGCCGCCAATATTGGTTCCACCAACTTTAAATACAGACTTAATGCTTGGAACAGCATAGTTAATTTGAGCATCAAAAACATTTGCTGAAGGCATCAACATATTTGCAATCGTTGCTTCTCTAAGGTATTCATCTTTGTATCTGTAATTAACATTGAATCCAAAATTCTCAAATAGATTGGCACTACCAATTGATGCTTTAAACTGGTGTTCAGGAGTGTTGAAGCCAGCCATAAAATCAGGATCTGATTCCTGGTCAAAATCAAGTTTAGACCAAGTGTAACTCATCCCTATATCAAATTTATCAAAGAATTTTCTGTGTATACCTACACTAACCCCATAAGAAGATACGTCAACTTTGGCATTTGTGTATGTTTGGAAAACCTGGTAAGTACCATTAACGATATCCATAACACCTGTTCCATCAAAAGCAGACCCATTGTTTGGTGTCACAGCTAAAGCATTATTAATAAAATCGTCATAAATATTATAATAAGCATTAAAATCTATAGAAAATCTTTCAATTACACTTCTATATCCAAAATCAAAGGCCTGTACCTTTTCAGGTTGTACTAAATCGGTCTTAATTGGTTCTAAAGCTGAGGGATCTCCTGTAGCTGCAAATTTATATAAGGATGTAATTGAATAAGAGTCGTTATATACTTTATCACCTGTTAGTTCTGTGCCAGGCAGATTTCTGTTTAGGTTGTCAGGTGAACCCCCAACTAAAATAGCCCTTCCGGCATTTAAACCGATAAAAAGGTCTTGTGTGGTTGGATTTCTGAATCCTGTTTGATATGAGGCCCTGAAGTTGTGGTTTCTATTTTCACCTGCAGAATAAACAGTTGATATTCTTGGTGAAAAGTTTCCGTCAAAAAATTCATTTTTATCATATCTGACTGAAGCCGTTAACTTTAACCTTTCATCAAAGATCTTTTTGCTTGCCTGTAAATAGGCGCCATACTCATCATAATCTATCGAACCGTCATAATCTGTAAAGATTGTTCCTGCAGAGTTCAAGGAGTATCTTCTGAAGGATCCTCCAATTTGAAGGTCCATTTTATGATCCATCAGGCTAGCGAAATTGTAATTTCCTTCACCAACAATCATTTCGGTTTCATCCACAAATTTTGATCCTGAGCCTAAATCAGGGTTAGAAGTAACTTCTCTGAATTTTTTATCAAATTCAGGAGTACCGGGTTTTAAGGTTATATTATCATCAGCATAAAGTCTTGCTCCCTGATGTGCCTGATCTGAAGTGGCACCTCCCATAATCGCTTCTAAATATGCTCCAACATATGTTCCATACCACAGCGGAGAGTCATCTCTGTTCATATTGATACCTGTAAACACCATGTCATATGAATCTCCTGCATCTTCAGATGTTTTATAGACCCTGGCAAAGAAGTTATCATTTTTAATTTCTAATTTGTTTTGAGACATTGTAAAATCTTTCAGGTTATACCTGTTGGTTCCCTGGTAAATTGTATTACCAAGACCAGCCCTGTAGTTCCAGATAATTTCCAGATCATCACCAAAAGGCCTATAATTAAAAGATACATCCAATTTTACACTTTCAGCATTATAATCGGTAAGGTCTTGTTCTAAATAACCTGTTCTACCTACTATATCATGTGGTACTAATCCAACTAAACTTTCAGGTATCAACCCACCGGCAGCCATAGATTGTGCTACAGCATTAATATTGGTTGTAATTTCATCACCATAGATATTAATACCATTATGGTCATAGCCGCCTTCCCTATAAGGAAGAATTTCATCAGGAGATCCTACTGCTACATCTTTGTATTCACTGGTGTCATCTGCATACCAATCGGTTCCTTTTAAATAAGAGAAGGAAACTTTTCCGGCAAACTTATCGCTAAAAGCATGTGCTGCACGTAAACCAAAGTCAATATAGTTATTATCGCCGGCTGACTCCTGCACAGTCAAGCCTGTTTTTACATAAGCGCTAACACCTTGGTGTTCAAAAGGATTTTTACTTGTCATAAATAAGATACCGTTAAAGGCATTTGCTCCATAAAGAGCAGATGACGCTCCAGGTAGAATTTCCACACTACTAACATCTAATTCATTGATACCTACTAAATTACCTAACACAAAGTTTAGTGCAGGTGATGCGTTATCCATTCCATCGATCAATTGTACAAAACGGTTATTCGAAAAAGTAGCAAAACCTCTTGTGTTTACCGAGTTGAATGTTAAACTGTTGGTCTGGACCTCAACTCCTTTTAGATTTTCTAAACTGGTATAGAAGTTAGGTGAGGTAGAGCTTTTAATTGCTCTAACATCCATACGTTCAATAGTAACCGGAGATTCCCTTATACTTTCAGGGGTTCTGGAAGCCGAAACTACAACTTCATCAAGTTCACTTTGAGATTCAGCCAGCATAACAGTTAAATTTTGTTTGTTTTGAGTTACTTCAACTGTTTGAGCTGTATATCCCAAATATGTAAATTGTAAGGAAAAAGGAACATTATCACTTACTTGTAAAGTGAATTTTCCGTCAAAATCTGAGGAAGTTCCTGTAGATTTACCTTTGACCCTAATGTTTACTCCGGGAATCGCTTCTTCAGTATGGGAGTCTAGAACTACTCCGCTTACTGTTGTTTGAGCGAATAAAAAAGTGCCTGTAAATAAGGCAATAAAAGTCACTATAAGCTGCTTCATAATATTTATTTTGAGTGTTAAGTTAGGCGAAAAGTACAATTTTTTTAGAATTTCAAAAGTTTTTTGTTAATAAAAACTTAAAAAATATATATTATTTAAAGAAAATTGTGCTTTGTAAACTATTGTATTCTAATTTTTTGTGAAGATAATTGCGTTCCTCTTTTTACTTTTAACACATAAAATCCGGAAGAAATATCTTTTAAATTAAGTTTTTCATTAAAATTGATACTTTTGTTTGAGAATCTTTTTCCAAGGACTTTTCTTCCCAGAAGGTCAAATAAAGCTATATCAATATCTTCAGTATTTTTGGAAGTGAATTCAATATTTAAATTTCCATTTGAAGGATTTGGATAGACCTTAAAACCATTTAATGCATAATTGTTAATTCCGGCAACTTCTTCAGATGCACAAATATTGATGCTCCATTCATCAATTGTTCCTATGTCCAGATCTCCACCATCAACTACTTTTAACTTCCAGTTTCCTAAGGAATTTTCTCCTTTTAGAACGGATAGTTTCTGTACAGGATTAATTGTACCGGAAATTACAGGTCGAGAGGTTCCACAAACCAAATCTACTCCTTCATCATCAAAAGTTACATTTATATCTTCATTACCATCACCCCAACATTGTTTGATAATTAGTTCTACAGAAGTTCCTGAAGGGCTTTCCAGTATTAAAGTCAGGTCTCCTACCCATGTATGTGTTATTTTAGCGGATACAGTAATTTTTTCAATATTTAAATTATCTGTAATATTAAGTGTAGAGGTAGCTCCCAAATAATTATTATCAGGAATCGATTTAGGAATATCGGTTGATAAATATTCATTACAAACTTCTGTAAATTCTCCAATAGAAAAAGGTTCTGTATTTAAAGCGTAGAACAGATTGTTTACAGCCTTAACCATAACATAACAATTAGGTGCAGATACACCATTTACAGCAATATTTTGAGATCCATCATTTGGTGTATTCAGGGCTAAAGGGGTATTAAAGGTTCTGCCATAATCTGTTGATAAATATATATCAACATTTGATACATTTATGCCATTAGAATTCGTTCCGGCAACATCCCAGGTAATTAATTGTGTTGAGTTTTTATCCCAAACTAAACCTGCTGCATTTTGAGAAGTTACTTTAAAAGGCCCGGCTGCATTGCTAACGGTTATTTTAAGGTCATCTGTTGCAACCTGACCGGCTTCGATATTGTTATCCCGAACGGTTAGTTTAAAATTCATTTCTCTAGCTGTAGTTGGAGTAATTTCCCAGTCAGAAGATAAGTTACCATCTACTACTGTATATAAAGTAGGCAGGTATCTTTCAGAATCTTCAGTTGGATTTATTGACCTGTACAATGCTCCTGCACCTGTTTCATTATCAGTCTGTTCCCAGCAAAATGATATTGGGTCACCATCGGTATCACTTCCTGATCCTTCTAAAATATAAGGGGTGGATTTTGGTATGGTATAATCAGCTCCTGCATCGGCAACAGGTGTGTGTAAATTTGATGTTAGAGAAGTTTTTATTCCACAAGTGCTGCCGGTTCCCTTTATTAATCTGAACCAGATCTCTTCAATGCTTACAATATGAAAATAAAGATCGCTATGAGATTGTACATTTTGTGGCGCACAAAGGCCTGCATATGCCATTATGGTGGATCCGCTTCCCGGTTCAACAGCTGTTTCAATATTTTCATTTCCTTCACAATTAAGTGCATCTCCGTTAAATGTATGGTTGGCGCCAAACTGATGCCCTAATTCATGAGCTACAAAGTCAAAATAAAAATTATCACCAACCGGATTTGTATTTCCGGTAACACCTTTCGCTTTTGATGAAGTACATGACGAACCCAAAGCAGCCAGGCCTCCACCCCCGGTACTTACTACATGGCCAAGATCGTAGTTTGACGACCCTATAATATTATCACAGGTTGTTTGATTTTGACCTAACATTGCATTGGCATCATCATCAGTATATGGGTCTGTATTGGAATCTAGAAAAATAAGTTCATCATTATTTGGTATTAACTGAAGCGAAATAGCCAGGTCATTTTCATAAAGATCATTTAACCTTGTAACCATAGTTGTCATTTCAGCTAAAACAACTGCTTTTTTTTGTGTATCGGTTCCATTTTGCATTCCTGCTGCATTTATAAAAACTGCAGAATACTCACCAGTTGATGCTAAAGCGAATTTATAGGTTCGTAATTTTAGATCATCAACTTGTTTTGCAATTACAGCAGTCTTTTTTTGTGTGCTGATTTCTTTTGTTAAGCAAGAAAAACCGGAATTTTCAAAATTCATATCTTTTCTTGCATAGAGGATATAGTTCTTTTTATCAGAAGTATAAGGATCTATATATTTTATATTTCGATTCTTATCAATAAACATAGCATGTATTCCTTGCTCATTGACGGATAGTCTTATTTTTTCAGATTTATTGTTTTCAGCAAATCCAACAAATGATCTGTTATTTGGATATCTTTTTGCCAGGTCAGGATGCATTATTGCAGACTCCTTTACCTGATATTTAATCATTTTTCCAGATTCATCAGGAAATTGAATTGAAAGGTAGTTTCCTTTTAGATCTTTATTTTTATCAGATAAGAGAAAAAGCTCTTTCTGAAATTCACCTATTTTAAGCCGGAAGATCTTAAAATTTTTAGGGGTATCTTTTATTTGAATGTTTTGCGATGGAATAGTCGATGGTAAAACTTTAGACCACTTTCCTTTTATCTGACTAAAAGATTGGTAACTAATTAAAAATAAAAAGCTTATAATGATAAGGTGATTCTTTTTCATATAAAAATGTATAGGTTTAGCAAAGCTAAAAAAATAATTTTATATATCTTGTAACCTTATTTTTTATTGTAACATTTGTATGAAGTTATTTAGTGTATTTTTTCTTGCCCTGTCTATGGCTTCCTGTATGAGTCAAAAAATTGATTCTCAAAATAAAAACATAACATTTCAGACGGATAAATGTCTGGATGATGGAAAATGCACTATCAATATTTTATATAATTCAAAATTAGAAGTTAAAAATGATAATTTTGGAAATCTATACCCTGAGATCAAGGATGGTAACAAGATTGTAGTAAAACACCAATATAGAAGAGATGAAATAGAAAATATAGCAGATAGTAATTATTCTGAAATTATACTTTTTGAAGTTGACAATGATAAAATAGATTTACATTTGCTGAATAAAAATTTGCAAAACGTAAAAATGCTCTACGGACGTTTGTGTTTTTGCAGAGGTTCGACCGGTTATTATAAAGTTGAAAAGGGAGATTTAAAAGTAAATTTTCATAAAGATAAATTAGAAATTGATTTATATTTTGAAGTAGATAAAATACCTCAAAAAATTAATAGAATAACAGAAATAGTACCATTAAAATAAAAAATATTCAGTGCAGGTTCATCATTCGATAAAGAGTTTTGCCAAAAAGACTTACACAACTATTTTAACCATTGGAGTTTTCGACGGTGTCCATATCGGGCATCAAAAGGTCATAGAAACACTAAATACAAATAAAGCTGACAGTAGTAGTGCCCTTTTCACTTTTTTCCCGCATCCTCGCAGGGTTTTAAATGCCAATAATGATTTGAGAATGCTTACAACAATAGAGGAGAAGATACAATTATTAGAAAAATTTGGCTTAGATATTTTGATCATTGAACCTTTCACTGATGAATTTTCAGATTTACCGCCAAGAGATTTTGTAAAGAATCTTCTCGTTGAAAAATTGCATGTAAAAAAATTGGTAATTGGTTATGATCACCGTTTTGGTAAAGATCGTAAAGGGGATTTTGACCAGTTACAGAGATTTAGTAAAGAATTTGGATTTGAAGTGGAAGAAATTTCAGCCCAGGAAATGGAGGATGTCGCTGTAAGTTCTACTAAAATAAGAAAGGCTTTGGAGGAGGGAGAAATTGAGAAAGCCAATAAATATCTTGGGTATAATTATTTGCTAACCGGAAAAGTAGTTACAGGTATAGGCTTGGGTAGAAAAATTAATTTTCCTACGATAAATATATCTATTGACGATGAGCAAAAACTAATTCCGAAAAACGGTGTTTATATTGTAAGAACGAAGATAAATCAAAATAATGTCTTTGGTATTATGAATATTGGTTTTCGCCCTACTGTTGACGGAAAACACAAAACTATTGAAGTACATTTATTGGATTTTAACGGCAACCTCTACGATGAAGAATTACAAATAGAGATCTTAAAACGACTTCGCGAAGAACAAAAGTTCGAATCGGTGGAAGCCTTGACCTTGCAAATCAAAAAAGATGAGGAGAAAGCAAGGGACTGGATTATTACAGAAAAATTTCTGAAATAAGTTTTCTTTGAGTTAAACTTTTTAATCTCGATACTTTCTAGCTTTAATTTTGTTAAATTAAAAGCTATTTCACTGAGTTTCACAAAGTAGCACAGAGCACCACAGAGACAGATTTATTTTCTCTGTGAATCTCTGTGTTACTCAGTGTATCTCTGTGTAACAGTTAGTTAAGATAAGAGTCATTTAAAAAATTTTGAGATATGTTATCAAAAACCTTCATAAAATATTCAATAAAATTATTGTGAAATAAGCGTTCTTAGTTTTGAGTGCATTCTTTATCTTTGCAGTTCGTAAATAAAAAAATATTTTATGTTAACGTTAGCTTTTATCAGAGAAAATAAAGAGAGGATCCTAAACGGTCTGGCTGTAAGAAATTTTAAAAATGCCGAAGAAACCATTGACGGAATTATTGAAAAAGACCTTTTAAAAAGACAGATCAAATCTGAATTGGATCAGGCTTTGGCTGAAAGTAATAAGATTTCAAAAGAAATTGGAGTTTTATTTAAATCGGGTGAAGTACAGAAAGCTAATATTTTAAAAGAAAAGACAGGACAATTAAAGCAGCAATCAAAAACTTTGAATGAAAATATGATCAAAGTTGAAAATGAATTGAATGAATTGTTGTATCAGGTGCCAAATATTCCAAATCCCTTAGTTCCTGCCGGAAATTCTGAAGATGATAATGAAACCGTTTTCCAGGAAGGAGAAATTCCAAAACTACACGAAGGGGCTATGCCTCACTGGGAATTGGCAAAAAAATACGATATCATTGATTTCGAACTGGGGAATAAAATTACCGGTGCAGGCTTTCCTGTTTACAAAGGAAAAGGGGCGAAATTACAACGTGCTTTGATCGCATATTTTTTAGATAAAAATACCGAAGCAGGTTATACCGAGGTACAGCCTCCATTAATGATCAACGAAGCATCAGGTATTGGTACGGGCCAATTGCCGGATAAAGAAGGACAGATGTATCACGTTGGTGGAGATAATTTATATCTAATTCCAACCGCTGAGGTTCCTGTTACCAATTTTTACAGAGATGTATTGCTAAAAGAAAGTGATTTTCCAATTTGTAACACCGCTTATACGCCTTGTTTCCGTAGAGAAGCTGGTTCTTATGGTGCACACGTTAGAGGTTTAAATCGTTTACATCAGTTTGATAAGGTGGAGATTGTAAGAATTGAACATCCCGAAAATTCTTATAAAGCTTTAGACGGAATGGTAGAACATGTAAAAGGAATATTAAAAGAATTAGGTTTGCCTTACAGAATTTTACGCTTATGCGGAGGTGATTTAGGATTTACTTCAGCTTTGACCTATGATTTTGAATTATTTTCTACAGCACAAGACAGGTGGTTGGAAATAAGTTCGGTTTCGAACTTTGAAACTTTTCAGGCAAATCGTTTAAAATTACGTTTTAAGAATAAGGAAGGTAAAAGTCAATTGGCACATACATTGAACGGAAGTTCATTGGCTTTACCAAGGGTACTGGCAGGTTTATTAGAGAACTGTCAAACCGAGGAAGGTATCAAAATTCCTGAAGTATTACAAAAATACACCGGGTTTGATATGATTGATTAAGGTTACTTCCTTAAAACCACCGACTGAAGTCGGAGGTAATTGATTGATATATAAAAATTGTGATATCATTCCCGCGAAAGTGGGAATTAACCTGAAATTTTAAGCAGATTCAAGCAATCTTTTATAGTGATTCATCGCTTTTAGATCTTGATAATAAGCATTGATTTGACCTTTTTTCATATGATCTTTTGCACTTTGTTTTGCTCTTTCGTAAAACTTGGTTAACTCGTTCATAATAATTTTGTTTTAGTCATTGTTAAATCTGTACAATTAAGACAGCGTATTTCTAATAACGTTACAATCTGAAATTTATTTTATCAAAACTTTAACATTATCAATTGATTATGAATTTTTCCTGAGATTTAAACTTAATAATTTTAAATCTCAATTCATTTTTCTTTACTTTACATTGTGCGAAAAATTCTATTCATATTACTATTTATGACCACTTCGCTTTTTGCGCAAAAACCCGAATTGGCTTATTCTTACTTTCGAAATGGAGAATATGAAAAAGCGATCATGCTATACAAACCTTTGCATGAAAAGAATAAAGTTAGACGCGATTATTTTAAAAACCTGCTTACCTGTTACCAACAACTTGAATACTTTGATCTTTCTGAAGAATTAATTCGGCAACAGATTAACGATTTTCCTAATCAGAAATATCAAAAAATTGAATTGGGATATAATTACCAATTGCAAAATAAAATTATCAAAGCAAATGAATATTATGAGGAAGCTTTAGATGTTGTTAGGAAGAATCCAAACTTTGTATATGCTATAGGCCAGGCCTTTCGTCAAAATCATTTATTGGATTATGCTCTGAAGAGTTACGAAATGGCTAAAGCTTTAAACCCTAAACTGGTTACTGATATTCAGGTAGCACAAATTTACGGGGAGAAAGGTGAGTTGGAGAAAATGTTTAACTCCTATTTAAATTTAATTGAGATAAATGAAAAATACCAACCAACTATTCAGCGGTATATCGGGCAGTTTATTTCAAATGACCCGCAAAATGATTCCAACAAATTATTAAAAAAACTATTATTGATAAGGTCTCAAAATAATCCGAAGGATGCCTATAATATATTACTGAGTTGGTTGTATGTGCAGCAAAAAGAATATGATAAAGCGTTAATTCAGGAAAAATCTCTTTTTGCAAGGAATCAGCTGAATACACTTAAAATTGTAGAAATTGGTAAAATTTCGTTTGAATCCCAAGATTATAAAACTGCAAAACAGGCTTTTCAATTTTTACTGGAAAATACTGCTGATAATTCAATAGGATTATCAGCCGAAAATTATTTGATGCAGATAGCAATTTTTGATCCAGGTAATAAAAATCAGGAAATTGATCAACAGTTTCAAGAACTTTTTCGAAAATATGGAGAAAATAATACTACAATTGGCCTTCAATTAACTTATGCCGATTTTATAGCTTTTCAGATGGATGAGCCTCAAAGAGCTATTGAACTTTTAACAAAGACGCAAAATTTCGCTACATCAGCTTTACAAAATGGAGAAATCAAAATTAAACAGGCCGATATTTTGGTTTATACAGGCATGTTTAACCGGGCATTGATATTATACTCGCAAGTGCAAACAAATTTAAAAAATAGCCCGATTGCACAGAAAGCAAGATTTAAAGTAGCGCAAACATCGTATTTTAAAGGAGATTTTAAGTGGGCTCAGGCACAATTAAAAGTTTTAAAATCATCAACCTCTCAATTGATTGCTAATGATGCTTTAGAACTTAATTTGTTGATATCTAACAATATTGATAAGGATTCTGTGCAAAAACCATTGAGACTATATGCACAGGTAGATCTTCTTTCTTATCAAAATAAAAAGCAACGGGCAATAGATAGTTTGGATGTTATTTTAACAAAGTTTAAAGGACACCCGATAGAAGATGATGCTTTATTTAAACAGGCAGAGTTATTCAAAAAAGAGAAAAATTACCAGGCTGCAGAACAAAATTATTTAAGAATAGTTAGTCTTTACAAGGAAAGTGTTTTGGCAGATGATGCCTGTTTTCATTTGGCAAAACTCTATCAAAATGAATTTCAAGACATTCTTAAAGCAAAGGAAATGTATGAAAAGATCATATTTAACTACCCTTCAAGTATTTATCTGGTTGATGCCCGGAGAGAATACAGGAAATTAAGAGGGGATGACCTCTAAAAAGTAAGCAGTTTGCAGTTGCAGTAAACAGTAAAAAAGTATTAAGATAAAACCTGTTTTGAAATTTGAAAATGAAACAATTTGAAAATGTGTTGATGTTGTAATTTGAAAGTATTCGGTTGAAAATATTTACCTTTAAGGTGAAAATACATTAATTTTATATAACTGTCTTGTTTCGTTTAAGCGTAATGGTCATGCATAAACGATTACACAATTACACAAATTAACGTTTTCCTTGTAACTTTGTATTAAATTTTTAACTATGTACATTTACAACGTCACTATAAATATAGAAGAATCTATCCAAAAGCAATGGCTTCAATGGATGCAGGAAAAACATATTCCCAAAATGTTAGCAACAGGAAAATTTACCAAAGCATTGATGAGCAGGGTTAATGTAAAGGAAGAAATGGGAGGTGTAACTTACTCTGTGCAATACACGACCGACTCAAAAGAAACTTTGGAAAAATACTATAAGGAAGATGCCGGGCAATTGCGAAATGAAGCACATAAACTTTTCCCTGATAAATTTGTTGCATTTAGAACTGAATTAGAAGTAGTGCGAGAGATAAGTAAGCAATAAGTTTCAGTAGTCAAACCCTAAACAACAAACCCGAAATATTTATTTATGAACGTAAAAGCAAAAAAACACCTGGGACAGCATTTTTTAAAGGATGAAAGTATTGCAAAAAAAATTGCCGATACATTAACCGGAGAGGGATATAATGATGTATTGGAAATTGGCCCGGGAATGGGAGTTTTAACCAAATATTTGCTCGAAAAAGATTTTACTACTTCGGTTATAGAAATTGACCGGGAATCGGTAGAATATTTAAAAGTTCATTATTTGAATCTCGCAAACAGAATTTACAGCAAAGATTTTTTGAAAATGGATCTAAAGGAGATCTTTAATGAAAAACCTTTTGCTATTATTGGTAATTTCCCATACAATATTTCTTCTCAAATTGTTTTTAAAACATTAGAGAATAAAGAGCGAATCCCTGAATTTTCAGGTATGTTTCAAAAAGAGGTAGCCAAGAGAATTGCTGAAAAACCAGGTAGCAAGACTTACGGAATCTTATCGGTATTAACCCAGGCTTATTATGATGTAGAATTCCTTTTTACGGTTCCGCCATCTGTATTTAACCCTCCGCCAAAAGTAGATTCGGGGGTGATCAGATTGATCAGAAAAGAGAATTATAAACTTCCGGTAGATGAGACTTTATTTAAAAAAGTAGTAAAAACTGCTTTTAATCAGCGCAGAAAAACCTTGCGCAACAGTTTAAAATCCTTCCAATTATCCGATAAATTAAAAGAAGATGCTATATTTGCCATGCGGCCTGAGCAATTATCGGTTCAGGAATTTGTTTCCCTAACTCAAAGTATTGAGAACGATGGCACTAGTAATTGATGAGCAATTTTTAGATAATCTGGAAAGCCTTATTAAAAATAATGAGGACAGTACCATTATCTCTTTACTTGCCGAAGAACATTCTGCCGATATTGCCGAAATAATAGATGAATTAAATCTTAAAAACGCTACTTATCTTTTTAAGTTACTCGATAGTGAATTGACTGCTGAGGCTTTAAAAGATATTGATGATGATGACCGGGAGAAAATACTTCAAAACTTATCTGCCGAAGAAATTGCCGATGAGATTGACGAATTAGATACCGATGATGCTGCCGATATTATCTCTGAACTTCCTGAGGAAAGAATGTCGGAGGTTATTTCCGAAATTGAAGATAAAGAACACGCACAGGAAATTGTAGAACTACTACAATATGAAGAAGGAACCGCAGGGAGTTTGATGGCAAAAGAATTGGTAAAAGTAAATGTAAACTGGACTGTTCCTACTGCTGTTAGAAAAATGCGGGCACAAGCACAAGAAATTACCAGGGTGCATTCAATCTATGTGGTCGACAATAATGATATTCTAAAAGGTAGGTTATCGCTAAAAGATCTACTTGTTTCTACTGCAAAAGCGCGTATTGAGGATATTTATATCTCAAAAGTAGATAGTGTAAATGTTGAAGATGATGTTGAAGATGTTGCACGAATTATGCAAAAATACGATTTGGAAGCAATTCCGGTTATTGATGGTGATAATCGACTTTTAGGTAGAATTACAATTGACGATATTGTTGATGTAATAAAAGAAGAAGCAGAAAAAGATTACCAAATGGCTGCTGGTATAACTGATGATGTTGAAGCAGATGATAATATAATTGAATTGACAAAAGCACGTTTACCCTGGCTGGTATTGGGTCTATTTGGTGGATTAGCTGCAGCTTCTATTATGGGTGGATTTGAAAATGCCCTGAATAAATTTCCTGAGCTATTCTTTTTTACACCTTTGATAGCGGCGATGGCCGGTAATGTCGGAGTACAATCATCGGCAATTATTGTGCAAGGATTGGCCAATGATAATATCAAAGGCAGCATGATTAATCGACTGTTTAAAGAAATTGGTTTGAGTTTAATTAATGGGGTTATATTAGCTATTTTGATCTTTATTTTTGGAACATTTTTAAATTATAATGTCAACATAAGTATCACTATCGCAATTTCATTGATCATTGTAATAATAATTGCCTCTTTAATTGGAACTTTCGTTCCTTTGATTTTAGATAAAAAAGGTATTGACCCTGCAGTAGCTACAGGTCCTTTTATCACTACCAGTAATGATATTTTTGGAATTTTTATCTTCTTTTATATTGCTAAAATTATTTTAGGTTTTTAGTTTTTTAAAAAGACTTTCGAGTTTCGACTTTTGATTATGGTCATTATCCTTTCTTTTCCTTAATTTTGCAGACTATAATTAATAAAAATGGCAGAAGAAAAAAAATCACTCAATTTTTTAGAACAGATCATTGAAGATGACCTGACAAAAGGTTTAGATAGAAGCAAGCTAAAATTTCGATTTCCACCCGAACCGAATGGATATTTACATATCGGACATGCAGCATCCATTTGCCTGAATTTCGGACTAGGATTAGAATATAATGCTCCTGTAAATTTACGTTTTGACGATACAAATCCCACTAAAGAAGAACAGGAGTATGTGGATTCTATCAAACGGGATATCGAATGGTTAGGGTTTACCTGGGCTGAAGAATTGTATTCAAGTGATTATTTTCAGCAATTATACGAATGGGCTTTAGAACTCATTAAAAAAGGAAAAGCATACGTCGATGACCAAACATCTGAACAAATTGCCGAACAAAAAGGGACCCCTACAACTCCTGGAACAGATAGTCCGTTTCGCGATAGATCTGTTGAAGAAAATTTAGCACTTTTCGAAAAAATGAAAAACGGTGAGTTTGAAGAAGGAACACATGTTTTACGTGCAAAGATCAGTATGTCAGCAAATAATATGCTTATGCGGGATCCTATTATATATCGTATTTTATACAAAAAACACCACCGAACAGGAAATGATTGGAATATTTACCCTATGTACGACTGGACCCATGGTGAATCAGATTATATCGAACAAATCTCTCATTCATTCTGTACATTAGAATTTAATCCTCATCGCGAATTATATAACTGGTTTTTAAAACAAGTTTATGATGGGGAAAGTATCAAACCAAAACAACGTGAATTTGCCCGTCGTAATTTGAGCTATACAGTAATGAGCAAGCGAAAATTATTACAATTGGTTGAGGAAGGCCATGTAAATGGTTGGGATGATCCTCGTATGCCTACAATTTCCGGTCTTCGCCGAAGAGGTTATACACCAAAAGCTATTCGTGATTTTAGTGAAAAAGCCGGTATTGCAAAGCGTGATAATGTTACCGATATCGCTCTGTTAGAGTTTTTAATCAGGGATGAATTAAATAAAACTGCCCCGAGAGTAATGGCTGTTTTAGATCCGGTGAAGTTGGTTATCACTAATTATCCCGAAGACAAAGAAGAGATCTTAATTGCCGAAAATAATCCGGAAGATGAAAATGCAGGGTCAAGAGAAGTTCCGTTTTCGAGAGAAATCTATATTGAGCGTGAAGATTTTAGAGAGCAGGCAAATAAAAAATTCTTCAGGTTAAAGTTAGATAAAGAAGTTAGGTTAAAAAATGCTTATATCATCAAGGCAAATTCGGTTGTAAAAGATGAAGATGGAGAGATTATCGAAATTCATTGTACCTATGATGAAGATTCAAAAAGTGGTAGCGGCACCGAAGCCAGCAAGAGAAAAGTAAAAGGAACAATCCATTGGGTATCTATCAAACACGCCGAAAAAGCGGAAGTAAGATTATATGATCGTTTATTTACTGATGAAGCACCGGATTCACACAAAGACAAAGACTTTAAAGAATTTATCAATCCGGAATCTTTGAAGGTAATAGAAGATGCTTTTGTCGAGCCAAGCTTGAAATCGGCTTTAATTGGCGAAAGATTCCAGTTTCAACGCCTTGGATATTTTAATGTAGATGATGATTCTACAGGAGAACAATTGGTTTTTAACCGAACCGTTCCTTTAAGGGATTCATGGGCGAAACAAAATAAGTAAGAAGGTAGAAGTGAGAAGTTATAAGAAAAACTTCTCACTTTTTACTTCTCACTTCTTACTTTTTAGCTATTTTAGACAAATTTTAAATTAGTTACTCTTCTTGAAACCTGTAGAGCAAATAAAACAACCCATCCATAAAGAAATGGAGTTCTTTGAAACAAAATTCAAAGCTTCCATGATCTCTAATGTGCCTTTATTAAACAGAATCACCCATTATATTGTAAGGAGAAAAGGAAAACAGATGCGTCCAATGTTTGTCTTTTTAGTTGCAAAAATGGTTTCAAACGGTGGTTTTAAAGAAAGAACTTATCGAGGAGCCTCCATCATTGAGTTAATCCATACAGCTACTCTGGTACACGATGATGTGGTTGACGACAGTAACCGTCGTCGCGGATTTTTCTCTATCAATGCCCTTTGGAAAAATAAAATTGCAGTATTGGTTGGTGATTACCTACTTTCTAAAGGACTTTTACTTTCCATTGACAATGATGATTTTGATATTTTAAAACATATTTCTGTTGCTGTAAGAGAAATGAGTGAAGGAGAGTTGTTGCAAATTGAAAAAGCCCGACAGTTGGACATTACCGAGGAAGTTTATTTCGATATCATCCGCAAAAAAACAGCTACATTGATTGCAGCCTGTACAGCTATAGGGGCAACTTCTGTAGATGCTGATAAAGACGAAATTGAAAAAATGCGTGAGTTTGGTGAGCTTATCGGAATTGCTTTTCAAATTAAAGATGATCTTTTTGATTATACCGAAGAAAAAATAGGAAAACCAACAGGTATCGATATTAAAGAGCAAAAAATGACGCTTCCGTTGATCTATACTTTAGACAATTGCTCTAAAAAAGAGAGAAAGTGGTTGATCAATTCGGTTAAAAATCATAATAAAGACAAAAAACGCGTTAAAGAAATAATTGAGTTTGTAAAGCAAAGCGGAGGTATTGAATACACAATCAAAAAGATGAAAGAATACCAACAGAATGCACTACAACTTTTAGATAAATATACTGATTCTCCTTATAAAAAATCATTAACCACAATGGTGAATTATGTGATTGAAAGGGAGAAGTAGGTTTTGTTTTCCGTGTTTCGGGTTAAGAGATTATAAATAAAACATTACATTTTTAGCAATTCCTCCAAAAAATCTCTTTTATTACTTAGTCTCGGAACTTTATGTTGTCCTCCAAGTTTGTCTTTTTGTTTAAGCCATTGATAAAATAATCCGGGTTTTGCCTGGTGTATTTTAGGTAGAGCTAATGTCATATCCATATAGCGTTTTGCTTCGTAATCCGAATTCAGATTCTTTAAAGCATCATCTAAAGCATGTGTAAATTCTTTAAGATTCTCAGGTGTTTTGGTAAATTCTATCATCCATTCATGACCGCCACTTTTCGTGCCATCCATAAAGATAGGAGCAACTGTATATTCCGAAATTGAAGAATTTGTCTTTTCACAAGCAATTTTAAGTGCATCTTCGGCATTCTCAACAACCAATTCTTCTCCAAAAACATTGATAAAATGTTTGGTTCTTCCGGTAATTTTTATCCGATACGGATTCAAACTGGTAAACTTAACAGTATCACCAATCAAATATCTCCACAAGCCTGAGTTGGTGGATATTACAATTGCATAATTTTTATTTAATTCCACATCCTGTAAAGGAATTGCTTTTGAATTTTCTCCATCATATTCTTCCATCGGAATAAATTCATAAAAAATTCCATAATCCAGCATCAACAACATTTCATTAGAATGATTTGTATCCTGAATAGCAAAAAATCCTTCCGAAGCATTATAAGTTTCATAATACTTGAAATTATCTTTTGGGATTAATTTCTTGTATTGCTCTCTATAAGGGTTGAAATTTACACCTCCGTGAAAATAGACTTCTAAATTAGGCCAGACCTCCAGAAGATTGCTCTTTCCGGTTTTTTCTAAAACACGATTCAACAAGACCAGCATCCAGGATGGAACTCCCGCCAAACTCCTAATGTCCTCATGGATAGTTTCTTCAATAATGGCTTCCATTTTGGTTTCCCATTCGCTCATCAAAGAAGTTTTTAAACTTGGAGCCGATCTAATATCTGCCCAAAATGGTAAATTTTCTATAATTATTGCAGACAGGTCACCAAAATAAGTTTCGTTATTTTCGTAAACTGTGCTGCTTCCGCCTAAGCGCAATCCTTTACCTTTAAACATTTCGGTATCATCATTATTGTTAATGTACATACAAAGCATATCCTTTCCTGCTTTCATATGACAGTTTTCAATCGCCTCCTCACTCACCGGGATAAATTTACTCTTGGCATTGGTTGTACCACTTGATTTAGCAAACCAATTTATTTTATCAGGCCAAAAAATATTTGTCTCACCCTTTCTGGCTCTTTCAATTAGAGGCTCAATAGATTCATATTGCTGGATTGGAATCCGCTCGGAAAAACACTGATAATTTTTAATGGTAGGGAACTTATATTTTCTACCAATTTCTGTAAATTGTGCAGCAGACAACAATTGGTGTAAAACCTCGTTCTGGACTTCGATGGGATAATCGATAAACATATCGATTTGATATTTTCGCTTTTTAAGGAACCAGGAAAGTACCGTATGAAATAAAGGGATTTGCATTGTCAAAAAAAAGGTTTTTTTGTTATATTTTTGTGAATAAATTTACAATAAAAAATAATAAATGACATAAGATAAATTGACATAAGATTTAGGATTTTAAATTAGTCTTAAGTCTTAAGCCTAATCATCTTAAGTCCAAACTAATAGAATTATGGCAAAAGTAGGAATTATCATGGGTAGCGACTCAGACCTGAAAGTTATGCAAGAAGCAATCGATATTTTAAAGGAGTTTGAAATAGAGGTCGAAGTAGATATTGTTTCTGCACATCGTACTCCCGATAAACTTTGGGATTACGCACAAAATGCACATAAACGTGGTGTCAACACCATAATAGCCGGTGCAGGCGGTGCAGCTCACTTACCTGGGATGGTGGCTTCGATGAGTCCGCTGCCTGTAATTGGAGTACCTGTAAAATCCAGAAATTCAATTGACGGATGGGATTCCGTTCTTTCTATTTTGCAAATGCCTGGCGGAGTACCTGTTGCAACCGTTGCCTTGGATGGAGCTAAGAATGCCGGAATTTTAGCAGCACAAATTATAGGATCTTCCGATGAAAATGTGCAACGAAAAATTTTATTGTACAAAGAAGGGCTTAAAGTAAAAGTTAATAAAGCTGCAGAGAATATAAAAAAATAAGCTTGAAGACGGAAGAACGAAGATTTCAATGAATTAAAATTGTAGAGATATACGGCAGTAAATCTCTACAATTTTAAAAAATGACATACTTTAAAACTAAAATAATCCCTTTGTGACCATTGCGAAAACCTTGCGAGCTATGCGGTAAAAATATTTTTAATGAACGATAACCCACTACTACAAGAATTCAAAACAAAATACACAACTACTCCTTTTTCTAATATCAGAAACGAGCATTTTAAACCTGCCTTTATTGAAGCGATCCGGTTGGCTAAGGCCGAGATTGATATGATAGTTGATAATGAAGATGAACCTGCCTTTGAAAATATACTGGATGCTTTGGAATTTTCAGGGCAAAAATTAGATCGAATATCGAGTACATTCTTCAATTTAAATTCAGCCGAGACCAATGATGAAATACAGAAAATAGCCCAGGAAGTTTCACCGCTTTTAACCGAATTTGCCAATGATATCATTCTGAATGAGAAGCTTTTTTATAAAGTTAAATATGTTTTTGATAAAAAAGGTTCTCTGGGACTAAATCCTGAGCAACAGATGCTTCTGGAAAAAAAGTATAAAAGTTTTGTTAGAAATGGAGCCAATTTAAATGAAGAAGATAAGTCCAAGCTTAGAGATATTGATAAAAAATTATCGAAATTAAGCTTAAAATTTGGGGAGAATGTTTTAGCAGAAACCAATGCTTTTGAATTGGTAATTACAGATAAAAATCAATTAAAAGGTTTACCCGAAGGAACAGTGGAAGCAGCTAAAATGCTTGCTAATGAGAAAAGTAAAGAAGGGTGGGTTTTTACTTTGGATTATCCGAGTTATATTCCGTTTATGACCTATGCAGGTGAAAGAAGTTTAAGAGAAAAAATGGCAAAAGCCTTTGCTGCAAAAGGATTTCAAAATAATGATTTTGACAATCAAAAGATAGTTTTAGAGATAGTAAACCTCCGTCATCAGCGTGCCAATTTATTAGGGTATAAAACCCATGCCCATTTTGTTCTGGAAGAGCGAATGGCAGAAACACCTGAAAAAGTAACCGAATTTTTAAATGATCTTTTAATAAAAGCAAAATCTGCTGCCAAAAAGGATTTTGAAAAAGTAGAAAAAGTTGCTCAAGAGGATGGAATCGTGAAGATCCAAAAATGGGATGGCGCTTATTATTCCGAAAAATTAAAAAAAGAACTCTTTGACCTGGATGATGAAAAGTTAAAGCCATATTTTAAATTGGAAAATGTAATCAACGGTGTTTTTACTGTTGCCAATAAATTATATGACCTTAATTTTGAAGAGGTTTTTGATATAGACAAATATCATAAGGAAGTAAAAACCTATAAAGTTACAGGTAATAATGGCCAATTTATAGCTGTTTTTTACGCTGATTTCTTCCCCCGTAAGGGAAAAAGAAATGGAGCCTGGATGACTTCTTACAAAGATCAATGGAGGAAAGAGGATGAAAATTCTCGTCCGCATATATCAATTGTATGTAATTTTACTAAACCTACCGAGACAAAACCTTCTTTATTGACTTTTAATGAAGTAACCACTTTGTTTCATGAATTTGGGCATGCTTTGCACGGTATGTTGGCAAATACCACCTATCCGAGTTTATCAGGCACTCATGTTTATTGGGATTTCGTGGAATTACCAAGCCAGGTTTTAGAGAATTGGTGCTATGAAAAAGAAGCTCTGGATTTGTTTGCCAAACACTATAAAACCGATGAGACAATTCCGATGGAATTGGTTAAAAAAATTAAGGATTCTTCTAATTTTCTGGAAGGAATGGCGACTTTGCGTCAATTGAGTTTTGGATTGTTGGACATGGGGTGGCATGGAGCTGATCCATCAGGAATTAAAAATGTAAAAGATTTTGAAATTAAGGCTTTTGCCGATACTCAATTATACCCTGATATTACCGAAAATTGTATGAGTACCTCATTCTCGCATATTTTCCAGGGAGGCTATTCTTCAGGATATTACAGCTATAAATGGGCTGAAGTTTTAGATGCTGATGCTTTTGAAGCTTTTAAAGAAAATGGGGTATTCGATAAAGAAACCGCTGCAAAATTTAAAGAAAATATTTTAAGTAAAGGAGGTACTCAAAAACCAATGGATTTATACAAGAAATTCAGAGGTAAAGAACCAAGTGTAGATGCTTTATTGAATAGGGCGGGGCTTATAAAGCAATAGGCATTAGGCAATAAGCTAAAGCTCGAAACAATAAACCCGAAACAAAGTTTTATCTTTGCATTTCCAAAAAATATTATTTGAGAGTCTCAAAATCAATAAAACTAGATAATCCGGAAGAGTTTAAAAAGAAACTACTTTTATGGTCACAACAATTTGACGTCATTGTTTGGATAGATAGTAATGATTATCAACAGGAATATTCATCATTTGATGCTGTTTTGGCTGTTGGTGTTGAGGGTTTTTTATCTTGCGATTGTAAAGATTCATTTGAAAAACTTAGTACTTTCCGCAAAAAGACAGAAGATTATATTTTTGGATATTTCGGATATGATCTTAAAAATGATATAGAAGATCTTTCTTCAGAGAATTTTGACGGATTAGGGTTTTCTGATATGTATTTTTTTCAGCCAAAAAAAATATTTTTCTTAAAAGGAGATGTTTTAGATGTGCAATTTTTAAAAGAACTTGGGACTGAAATTGACTCAGATATAAATTTGATCCAAGAGGAAGTGATTAAAGATATCAATTATTCATTAACCCCGGATCTTCAAATCAGGCAAAGAATTTCTAAATCAAAGTACAATCGAAAATTAAAGAATATTTTGAATCATATTCACAGGGGAGATATTTATGAAGTTAATTTTTGCCAGGAATTCTATGCAGAAAGTGCTGAGATTAATCCGCTAAGTGTTTATCAAAAATTAAATAAAATCTCGGCGCCACCTTTCGCGACTTTTTTAAAAATCGATGATAAATTTTTGTTATCGGCTTCTCCTGAAAGATTTGTAAAAAAACAAGGTAACAAAATAATTTCACAGCCCATAAAAGGGACAGCACGAAGATTACAGGATAGGGATGAGGATAAGAAATTAGCCGAAAATCTTTTTCGTGATCCAAAAGAAAGGGCAGAAAATATTATGATCGTTGATCTGGTTAGAAATGACCTGTCAAAAACTGCCAAAGAGGGGAGTGTGAAAGTAGAAGAATTATGTAAGGTTTATTCGTTTAAGCAAGTGCATCAATTGATTTCTACAGTAGTATCTAAAGTTGAAAATGACGCAAACCCAGTTGAAATTATTAAAAGTCTTTTTCCTATGGGAAGTATGACCGGTGCTCCAAAAATATCTGCGATGAAGATTATAGAAGAACAGGAGGAGACCAAACGAGGATTATATTCCGGTGCAGTTGGTTATTTTACGCCTGATGAGAATTTTGATTTTAATGTGGTAATACGCAGTATATTATATAATCAAACAAATAAATATGCTTCCTTTACAGTTGGAGGGGCAATTACATCAAAATCTGTGATTGAAAATGAGTATGAAGAATGTATGGTAAAAGCAGAAGCAATGAAAAATGCATTAAAATCCTAAAAATACAGCTTAATCATACATCTTCTTTACAGTATTTTTACGCATCATCAACATAGGAAATGAGACCCCTATAGTTAATGAAATTAATATAAAAAACATCGTAAAACCGTTGGTAAAAATTGCATTTATCAGCTCTATTTTTTTAGAGGATTCACTTTCCATAAAAGTGAAATTCATGATTGATAAAACTGTTTCATATGCAAAGTACCCTGGAATCATAGGGATGACAGCAGGAATTGAGAAAACTACCGGTGGCTGATGAATTTTATGAGCCATAGGCATACTTAAAATTCCCACAAAAGTGGCTGCTAAAAAACTTGCAAGAACAATATTTACATCAAATCTCAGTAATATAAACTTTATTAATCCTGCGCCGAATCCCAGAATAAAAACAGTAAATATTGCCTTTTTGGGAATATTAAATAAGATGCCAAATCCAATTGCAGCTATTCCTGCCCATATTGAAACTTCTAATAAGCTAAAAATATTAATGTCCATCATCTAATTTAATTGAAAAATTACCATTGCTGTGAAAAGTCCTAATGCTATTGCCAAAACAGTTATTAATCCGGTGGTAAATCTTACCACTCCGTTTAAGACATTATTGTCAAAAAGATCGGTAAATGAATTTATTAATGCAACTCCCGGAACCAAAAATAAAATGGATGTAGCCAAAGCGGTTTGTGGATTTTCACCAATATTATAAATAACTCCCAAAGAAGCCAAAGATGATGCAATAAATGAACCTAAGAGGATTCGAATATAAACATTAAAGTTTCGTTTGTGAGCTTGCTGCACTGCAAATAGACCAATAAAAGTGCTTAAAAAAGCAATTAACATATTGGTGTAATCTCCACCAAAGATATTACAAAAACCAGCCCCGGCAAAGCTAACAGCTGTAAGTACAACAATTTTTGAATATCTTTTTTTGTTTTTAATTTTATTGATTTCTTCTTCAATCTGTTCAATGGTCCAATTTTGCTCAATGGTATTCCAACTCGCTTTACTTATTGCCGAAATGGTCGAAAAATTGATAATATAAGGAGGGATATTTTGAACTTTGGTGTAACTCTCACCTGTTTTTTCATCAGTAAGAGTCATAACAATGGTTTTATGACTAACCATACTAAATGCCTTATAATTAAGTACCGAAGCAAAACGGGTTATACTTAGATTAGCTCTGTTGGTATTCGCGCCTGAAACCATCAGCATTGATGAAATTTCTAATAACAGGTTGGCGGTTTTTTCAAGATTTGGTTGAGAATCCATTCAATTTTTTATTCTGAATTGATATTGCAAAGTTAGGATAGATTAATTTTAATTATATGATATTTATTAAGGTTTTTAAAAAATATAATTATGTACATCTACATCACTTTCCTTGTTAGTGGGCATAAAAAAACCTGCTATTATGTTTAATAGCAGGTTTTTAGGATATAGATTTAACCTAATTTATTATCATCTTTATCAAAAAATTGATATTGAAGATAAGGGTAAGCTTCTCTAGGAATAATTTTAATCCACTTTTTGTATTTTAAAAACCACTTAATCTGAATGGATGAAAAAAGACCTTTAGTTAAATGAGATACTATAAAAGTATGTGCGTGTAAAGCCACACTTTCGGGATTTTTATCCATAATTTTTTCTAGTTCTTCTTCAATCTTGTCAATTAAAATAATGGGTGCTTCCACCTCATTATCTTTATTTGGGTTTTCTTCTTTAGTTTTGATATTTCTCTCAGGACGTACTCTTTGACGAGTAATCTGTACAAGTCCAAATTTACTTGGAGGCAACACTTTGTATTTTGTGCGATTGTCTTTCATTTCTTCGCGTAAATGATTAAAGAGTTTTTTTCGGTGATCTGCTGTATGCATATCGATAAAATCAACTACAATAATACCACCCATATCACGCAACTGTAATTGTCTTGCAATTTCGGATGCTGCGATAAGGTTTACTTCTAGTGCTGTTTCTGCTTGTGAATTTGCTTTGTTCGATCGATTACCACTGTTTACATCAATAACGTGTAAAGCCTCTGTGTGTTCAATAACAAGGTATGCACCTTTTTTCATAGAGACTGTTTTTCCGAAAGACGATTTAATCTGTTTTTCGATTCCGTAATAGTCGAATATTGGAACTCTGGAATTGTGTAATTTTGCTATCGACTCTTTTTCGGGAGCAATTTTTTGCAAATATTCTTTTACTTCCTGAAAGAGATTTTCATCATTGGTTATAATTCCGGTAAAGGAATCGTTAAAGATATCTCTTAAAATAGAGGATGCTCTATTCATTTCAGAAAGTACTTTTACGGGAGGATTTGCTACGGGTAATTGTTTGCACATGTTAACCCAGCGTTGCATAGTATTTTGTAAATCCTTGTCAAGTTCAGCAACCTTAATGTCTTGTGCAACGGTTCTGAGAATGACACCAAATCCTTTTGGTACAATACTTTTTGCAAGTCTTTTTAATCGCTCTTTTTCTTTGGTGCTCTTAATTTTCTGAGAGACAGATATTCTGTCGGAAAATGGAACTAATACCATATACCTACCGGCTATAGAAAGTTCGGAACTAATTCTTGGTCCTTTGGTAGAGATTGGTTCTTTAACTACTTGTACCAGAAGTTCCTGACCACCTTTTATTACCTGGTCAATATTTCCGTTTTTGTTAATATCTTTGTCAAACTTAAAGTTTTTTAAAGTGTAATCTTTTAGCTTACCTGTTCTAACTTGCTTGGTGAATTTTGTTAATGATAATAATTGCGGACCCAGATCATGATAATGTAAAAAAGCGTCTTTTTCACTTTTTACATCAACAAATGCTGCGTTAAGTCCCGTTAATGTTTTTTTTATTTTTGCAAGGAATATATCCCCTACAGAAAATTTATTGTCTAAAGTTTCATTATGCAATTCAACAAGTTTGCCATCTTTTAATAAGGCAAAATCTATATCAGAGGGATTCGATCTAATTATTAATTCTGTTTTCACTCTGTTTAGATTTATATCTTAGATAAGTATAAATGATATTATTATACTTATATAGATAGATTAATATATAATTTATTACAGGTTTTGTTATAGGCCTACAAAACTTATCTGTTAAAATAAGTTTCTATGTCAATGAACTTAATGAATAAATACTGTTTAAAAACCAAAAGGCGACATAAGTCGCCTTTTTAAGTTTTATTTATTCTTTTTGTGACGATTTTGTCTACTTCTCTTTTTACGCTTATGCGTTGAGATCTTATGACGTTTTCTTTTTTTACCACTTGGCATAATATATATGGTGTTATGTTATTACTATTTTACAGGAACATTTTCTTTTACACTTTCTACAAACACTTTTGCAGGTTTAAATGCAGGAATGTTGTGTGCAGGTATTTTGATTGTTGTATTTTTAGAAATGTTTCTACCGGTTTTTTCAGCTCTTTCTTTAATGATAAAACTACCAAAACCTCTTAAATAAACGTTTTCACCTTTATCTAATGATCCTTTTATTTCAACCATTAAATCTTCAACTACTCTTAAAACATCTCCTTTTTCAATGCCTGATTTCTCTGAAATACTGGCTACTATCTCTGCTTTTGTCATTTTATTAAATTTATATTTATATATACATAATATTCGGGCGGCAAAGATAATATAATAAATCAATTTTTAAAAGCTAATTGATTAAAATTTAATAAGATAAAATTATGTAATATTGCCGATTCAGTGATTTTATGGGTTTTTCTAATAGATTAATATACTGGTATTTAAAAAATAAACGCGATTTACCGTGGAGGAAAGGTAATAATGTGTATCATATTTGGTTGTCTGAAATAATTCTGCAACAAACAAGAATTGAACAAGGCACAAATTATTATTTAAAATTTTGTGAAAATTTCCCAACCATATTTGATCTGGCCGAAACAAGTGAAGAACGAGTTCTTAAACTTTGGCAGGGTTTAGGGTATTACAGCAGGGCCAGAAATCTGCATTTTACTGCTAAATTCATTGTTGAGAATTATAATGGTGAAATACCAAATAATTACAATGACCTGATAAAACTAAAAGGGATTGGCGATTATACGGCTTCGGCAATTGCCTCAATTTGTTTTAATGAACCGAAGGCAGTTGTCGATGGAAATGTATATAGGGTTTTATCAAGGTACTATAATATTTGTACCCCGATTAATTCCTTAAAAGGAGTAAAACAATTTAAACAAATTGCACAGGAAATTATTTACAAAGAAGACCCCGGAACCTATAATCAGGCTATCATGGAGTTGGGAGCTTTGATATGTAAACCCAAAAAAGCTGAATGTAATAATTGTCCGATACAAAAAGGTTGTAATGCGTATCTTAATCAGAATGTGTATTCTTTTCCGGTAAAGGAAAAGAAAATCAGGATTAAAAAGAGGTTTTTTAATTTTTTGGTTTTTGATATTACTGGCCATAGAACTATTTTAGAAAAACGACAGGAAAAGGATATCTGGCAAAATCTATATCAATTTCCATTAGTTGAATCAGAAAATGAAGTTGATGAATTTAAGTTGTCTGAAGCAAAAGTTTTAAAGGACCTTATAAAAGAATATGAATACGAAATTGCTTTGTTCAACAGCAAACCAATTTTGCACAAACTTACCCACCAGCACATCCTTATAAAATTTTGGATAATCAAGCCAAACTCTGACCTTGAAGGTGCTATAGAATGGAAGGATGTTTCAAATTTTGCTGTTCCTGTCCCGGTTCACAACTTTATCGAAAACTTTAGGAAGTAGGTTTTTTTATAGTATCTTTGATTTGATCAAAAAAATAAATTTAATTATGGCTAATTCTTTAAATAAAGCAATGTTGATAGGGCATTTGGGAGACGATGTTAAAATGCACTATTTTGATGAAGGAAATTGTTTAGGCCGTTTTCCTGTTGCTACCAACGAAACCTATACAAATAAACAGACCGGGGAAAGAATTACTACAACAGAATGGCATAACGTAGTAGTTCGTAATAAGCTGGCTGAACTTTGTGATAAATATTTAAGTAAAGGAGACAGGGTTTATGTGGAAGGCAGGATAAAAACCAGGCAATGGGAGCAGGATGGGATTAAAAGATATTCTACAGAAATTCACGCAAGTGAAATGACCTTTTTAACTACCAAAAAAGATCTGTCTCAGGCTGCACAACAATCTAAAAGCACAAAGTCGGGTAGGGTAGAAGAGAGTAAATCTCAAGAGAATCCGATTGAAAAACAAACAGAAAACACACAAGATGATGATCTTCCATTTTAGATCATAATCTCAATAATACCCTTTAAATGAGTAAATTACTAAAGATTGGTTTTGTCATTGTTTTCTTCATTTTAACACTTGTGTTTCTATCCTGTGAAGAAGATAGCATTCCAAAACCGGAAGCACAATTACGATTAGAATATCAAAAGCCGGAATATTCAAATATCAATTCTAATTGTCTATATACATTTCAGGTTTCAAATCAGGCGAAAGCTTTTGTAACTGATAAATGTTGGGTGAATATAGTATACCCTAATTTGAAAGCAACGGTGAATATTACTTATCGAACTGTAGATAATAATTTAAAAGAGTTATTTCTTGAATCGGAAAAACTTACTTTTAATCATGCTATAAAAGCGGATGAAATAAGTTCAACTCCTTTTGTTAATTCTGTAAATAAAACTTATGGGGCTATTTATGAAGTTACCGGTAATGCAGCTTCACCTGTTCAATTTCATTTAACCGATAGTACGAAGCATTTTATTACAGGAGCTTTATATTTTGAAGTGCAGCCAAATTATGATTCGATCTTACCGGCTATTCAATACGTTGAAAAAGATTTAAAACATTTGATGGAAAGTCTTAAATGGAAAAACTAAATTATTTTGATTATCCTCTTGAGAATTATGACATAAAAAAAAAGACTGCTTTAAAACAGTCTTTTTTTTACTTCTGTTAATACAGAATTAAGCTTTTGCTGAGTCGATAACTTTTTCAACGTCTGCTTTCACAGAGTCAACAGCTTCTTCAGTAGCATCTTTTACTTCTTCAGCCGCTGCTTCAACTTCTTCAGCTGCGTCTTTAGCAACTTCTTCAACTTGTTCAGTAGCTTCTTCTAAGTCTTTTTCAGCCCCTTTTTTTGTTTCTGTACAAGAAACAGCAATCACACTAATTAATGCAATTGCCAAAAATCCTTTTAATAATTTCATTATTCAATAATTTAGTTTTGTTATTAACGCACAAATAAATGAATTATTTTGACGATTTCAAAAAAAATGTTAAAAAAATGCAAAAAGAAACCTCAAATAAAGTTTGAGGTTTCTGAATATATTTATCGAAATGTTGAATATATATATTATTCTACTTTAAAATCAACAGGTAAAATAAATGATACAGGTATTGCTGTTCCACCTTTTGTGGCAGGCGTCATTATAGGATATTTATTAATAACTCTGATAATTTCATTCTTCAAAGCTTCATTTTCAGCCTCAACTGCCATCACAGAAATTTTACCGGATTCACTTATTCTTAATAGAGTTCTGATTCTATGATCACCAGTGTCCATATCTAAGTCATTTGCAAGATCGATGTTGAAGTTCTTAGCAAAAAACTTTTTGAATTCTTTTTTTGAACATGCTCTGATTTCTTCAACAGTACCTTCACATCCCGGATAAATTACCGGGGTATCAGCAACAGTTTCTTCAATTAAATTTTCTTCGGTTTTTTCATGTACAATACCTTTAGTAGTGGTTTCGATACTTTCTTCGGCTTTTTTAGTGCCTTCTTCTGTAACCACTTTTACTTCTTCAGTAGCTTCTTCAATAGCTTTACCTGTTTCTTCAGCAGCTTTTTCAACTTGTTCTGTAGCTTCTTTTAAGTCTTCTTCAGCTCCTTTTTTTGTTTCTTTACAAGAAATAGCAATTACGCTAATTAGGGCAATTGCAAAAAATACTCTAAAAATTTTCATTTTTGTTAGTTTTGGTTGTTAATAATTATCAAATAAAGTAATTTTATCTCACAATATCAAGGATCTTGTTAAGAAAAGGATAAAAAAAGACCTCAAAGAAGCCTTTGAGGTCTTAAAAAAGGCCTAAGCTTTTCTATTTAATACCGTCTGTATATTTGAATTTTTGAGTTCCTACTGATGCTTCAGCCATAACTCCTTTGTTTGAATGTGTATACACAGCTACTCCTTCCTGATAATCCATATTATCTGATACAGCCTTGTCAAGAGCTACTGCTGAATACTCTCCGGTGAATTTCAATTTATTATTTTTAAATCGTTCCATTGCTGCTTTATTTTCAAAGAAAATATATTCAGAATATTGTTGTCCGCCGGCTTGCAAACCTATAGTTGCCTGCATTAAGGTTGCAGATCCAATCACTTCATTATCAACGAATACCAATCCTTTTCCACCTGCACCACCAACACCTAATCCAGCTTTGGTGATCTTTGGGAATACGGCATATCCATAAGCGCTATTGAACATTTTTTCAATATTAGGATTTTCTTTTCCCATAAGTAATATCGAATTGTTTACCTGGTTTTGTAAATCAGTGTCTTTTGGGTAATTTACTTTGATCCCTACAGACTCAATAACTTCGTTTGCAGCTTCCTGTACCTCTTCTGCAGCCTCTTTTACTTCCTCAGCTGCATCTTCTTTAATTTCATCAGCAGTTTCTTCAGCTTTCTCTACAGCGTCTTTTAAATCTTCTTTAGCACCTTTTGTGGTGTTTTTACACGAAATAGCAACCGAACTAATGATAGCGATTGCTAAAAATACTCTTAATAGTTTCATTATTATAGAATTTAGTTAATTAATATATACAAAGGAATGTGTTTTTCTTTAAAAATCAAAGTGTTACTTAGTTTATTTGTTCTCTTTGAAGTCTTTTACAATAGTAATACTACTAACAGTATACAGGTCTCCTCCGGCTATTTCCTGAATAACTGCGGTTAATTCCTTAGTACTAATTTTGTTTTCATCAAATTCGATATTACCATTTTTATCTTCAAAACTAACTTTAGCAAATTTTACTCCTTCAGTTTTATATAATTTTGACTGGATTAACTTGGCGCATCCTATTTCACAGGTCATTCCCTCAATTCCAACCTCGATCCTTTTTAGGCTTTCTGTTAGAGCTTTCTGTTCTTCATTAGTAGGATTATCCTCTTTTTTTTGAGAAGTATTGCAAGCATTTAGAAAAATGAATGTAAGGAATGCGAATAAAAGTACTTTTTTGAAATTCATAACTCGATAATTAGTGGATGTCAAAATTAATAAATTAAATTATTTAAACGATTTTTGCAAAACCAAAAAATTAATCTATTAAAATGAACAGTAGAGAATTGAGATGGTTTTATTTAATTGTGCTCTCTATAATTTGGGGAAGTTCTTTTATATTGATGAAAAAAGCACTATTAGATCTTACACCAGTTCAGGTGGGGTCTTTACGGATGATCATCACTGCAATTGTATTATTTTTAGTTGGTTTTAAGAAAATTTCCAGTATTTCAGGAAAAGATTGGTTCTATATCTTTTTAACAGCATTGTTAGGAACATTTATTCCTGTTTTTTTGTTCGCCTATGCAATTCAAAATATTGATAGTTCTATTACATCCATATTAAATTCCCTGACTCCCTTGAATACATTGATCATAGGTGTATTGTTTTTCGGAACAGCATTTATAAGGAAACAATTTATAGGAATAATTGTTGGTTTATTAGGGGCGATATTTTTGATTATTAAAGGAGCTCAAATGAATCCTGATCAAAATTATTATTATGCTTTTTTCATCATAATAGCTTCTGTAGGATATTCTTATAATGTAAATGTTATAAAAAAACATTTGGATCATTTAAGTGCTCTGACCATTACAACCGGCAATTTTCTATTTTTGATAGTTCCTGCTTTAATTATTTTATGGAATACCGGTTTTTTTGAGTTTAAAAATGGAGGTAATTTGACAGTGCCCCTGATTTATATTGTGATATTAGCGATTTTTGGAACTGCTTTAGCTAAGACATTATTTAATAAATTGATAAAGGTATCCTCACCTGTTTTTTCAAGTTCGGTTACTTACTTGATACCGATTGTTGCTGTTTTCTGGGGAGTATTAGACGGTGAAAAATTATATTTTAGTCAGTTTGCTGCTTCAGGGTTGATATTGTTAGGGGTTTATCTGATAAATAAAGCTAAATAGGTCTTGCTGAAAAACACAATATAATAGCTCTTATGGAGGTTGCATTTGATTGCTGCGTTATAAAATGCAAGCTCCCGCCTGCTGGATTTCCTGCCGACAGGCGGGCCCTGACTTATAATTAATAAATATTGTTAGCCAGCAGCACATCATCTATTTTATTGGCTTCAGATCGTAGTATTCAGATACAACTTCTCTTTGCCAATTCATATCTAATGTACTGCTGACTTTTTCAGCAAGCCCTAAATAGTAGCACTTTGCAGTTGCAGTATTCAGTTTAAGTGTTAAGAAGTCTGTTTGATCTTATTTACGACAAGTAAAGTTGCCAAGCTACAAACAACTGCAAATGCACCAACATATTCATAATTCTCCAAGTAAAAATCATATTGGCCTTCACCGGAAACAGGAACTTTTACAATAATTGCACCGGCAATTAGTGTAGCAAGAGCTTGTGCTAAACTCAAAAAGGCAGCCCTAACTCCCATAAAACTACCTCTTGATTCAGGATTGGCAGCACCTAAGATCATAGATTGAGCTGGTATAAATCTTCCTGAGGCTAAAATAAACCATATTGTTGTCCAGAATAATGCGTAGATAAGTCCGCTTTTTCCCATGGTTGTAATTACAATTGTAGGAATTAACGATAAGAACATTAGTATCTTGAATATTTTTTTTTGTCCGTGTTTATCGGATAATTTTCCAATAAAAGGGGAAGAAAAAATTGTCATAATACCTCCCACAAAATAGATATATGACAATTCAATCTCTTTAAATCCTACGTTTGCCACCATAAAAGGTGCAATGAAGGTAACAACGGTAAACTGACCAAAAATTAAGAGTACCATAAAAAGTATTGCCCTTACCTGGTTTTTATTTTTTAGAAAATCAACTATGATTTTTAATGGAGATCTGAAATTCCGGTTTCTTAAATGTGAATTGATATTTGGGAATAGTTTGATAATCCCTATCAGGTTAATAATTGCTATAATTAAAATAACCCTAAACGGCATTTGCCAGTAGAATTCAGTTCCAAGATATAACCCAAAAGGTACACCCAGAGAGGATGACGCAGAGAAGCCTATGCTTACTACACCCATCGCTTTGCCTCTTCTGGATATCGAAACCAAATCTCCTAAAATTGCCCATACGGTTGCGCTGATCACTCCTCCAAAGATTCCGGTAAAACTGCGTGCAAAGAGTAAAAAATGATAATTATCGGTAAAACCCACCAAAAATGTTCCTATAATAAATCCTATATATTGAAAAATTAAGAATTTTTTCCTATCAAAATTATCGATGATAAAAATGGATAAAAAACCTGATATTGCCGAAGTAATTGTATAAGAAGCGATTACAAAACTCCATTCATGGGAAGTAAGCTGGAATTTATTCATTAATAATGGGCCTAATGGCATCATTATCATAAAATCCATTATATTGGTAAAACTTATGGCTGCCAATAAATACAGAATAAGTCTTTCTTTGTTTTTTTTAAGAGATGGTTCGGTCAAGTTCGATTATTTTTTAAGATAAATACTCTTAATAATGAGCTTAAAATTACAAAATTCAAAGTATTTATTATAAAAGGTTGAGTATTAAAAGCCTTCTTATGAAAAGAGAGTTTTAAAAAATTTTTTCAAATAAACAAAAAGATGTATATTTGCACGCTCAAAATCTTAAATAGATCTTGAAGTTATTTTATAAAAAGTAAAAACATAAACAGATGTATGCAATTGTAGAGATAGCAGGGCAACAGTTTAAAGTAGCAAAAGACCAAAAGGTTTTTGTGAATCGTTTACAAAATGAAGAAGGTTCAAAAGTAACTTTTGATAACGTTCTTTTAGTAGATGATGGCAAAGTAACCCTTGGCGCCCCGGCTATAAAAGGTGCAGCAGTGACTGCAAAAATCTTAAAACACCTTAAGGGTGATAAAGTAATCGTTTTTAAGAAAAAACGTAGAAAAGGATATAAAGTAAAAAATGGTCACCGCCAGTTTTTAAGCGAAATCCAAATTGAAAGCATCTCAGCTAAAGCTCCTGCTAAAAAAGCAGCTCCAAAAAAGGAAGCTAAACCAGCTGAAGATAAAAAAGAAACAGCTAAAAAGCCAGCAGCCAAGAAAACTACTGCAAAAAAAGCTGATACTAAAGAAGAAGTAAAGACTACTAAGAAAGCAGCTCCTAAAAAAGCAGCCGCTAAAAAAGATAGTTCAGAAAAATAATCTAACATTTAAAAGAAAATATCATGGCTCATAAGAAAGGTGTAGGTAGTTCTAAGAACGGTAGAGAATCAGAATCGAAACGATTAGGCGTAAAGATCTTCGGAGGTCAGGGTGCTGTTGCAGGTAACATCATCGTACGTCAAAGAGGAACAAAACACAACCCTGGTGAAAATGTATATATGGGAAAAGACCATACTTTACATGCGCAAATTGATGGTGTTGTTAAATTTACCAAGAAAAGAGATAATAAATCGTATGTTTCAATTGAACCATTTGAAGCATAGATAATTATATTTTATTAAATGAGACCCTTATCGATCCCGGTAAGGGTTTTTTTATGGGTTTTTTAGTCAAACGTAAGGGTCTTAAAGTTAGAAGTCATAATTACTTTTGACTTTAAGACTTTGTACATTAGACATTTTGTATTTTTTATTATTAATTTTCAATTTTTAATTCATTTTCTTTATTTTCGTAGAAATTAAGTTAAGACTTTGAGCACATTAAAACGCTTTTTTAAAGACACCATTATATATGGAATTGCAGCTGTTTTGCCCAGAGCTATTAATATTCTTTTAGTAAAACTTCACACCAAGACCTTACAATCTGATAAGTATGCAGAAAACACCATGTATTTTGTATATGCTGCATATTTAAATGCTATTTTAACTTATGGATTGGAAACTGCATTTTTTCGGTTTTTCACCAAAGAGAAAGAAAAAGGGAAAGTAATCTCTACTTCATTTATAAGTCTGATATTCACTACTTTATTATTTTTGATTATAAGTTTTTATTTTAGCACAGAGATAAGCACCTTTTTTGGTTTTACCAATGTTGTTTATTTGCAAATTTTAATTTTGGTAACTACTTTTGATACTTTGATGGTTATACCATTTGCTTATTTAAGGGTGACAAACCGGCCAATTAAATTTGCTTTTTATAAGGTTTTAAATATTTTAATTTACGCATTATCCAACCTGTATTTTTTACTTTATGTTCCTTATGCGATTAGTAAAAATGCTTATGTTCCCAAGATGATCATCCAACTGTATGATTCATATCCTTTGGTGGTTTTTATCTTTATAGCTAATTTAATTGCGAGTTTCTTTACATTTTTGGTTCTGTTACCAATTGTATTAAAATTCAAGTTCACTTTTGATAAGCAATTACTTTACAAGATGCTCAGCTATGGTTTACCGATAATGGTAGGAAGTTTGGCATTTGTAACCAATGAAAATCTCGATAAACTCCTGTTGGAAAGGATTATCGGAAAAGAAGAAATGGGGATCTATGCAGCATGTTATAAATTAGGTGTTTTTATGACTCTTTATATAATGGCTTTCAGGCTTGGCGCCGAACCTTTTTTCTTTAACCATGCAAAGGAAGATAACGCAAAAGAAACCTATGCAAAGATCCTAACATGGTTTACTGTTGTAGGTGCAATTTTTATGCTGATCATAGTTGCTTTTATTGATCAATTTGCACAATTGCTTTTGGGTAAGGAAGAATATTTTAAGGCGCTGGCAATTGTACCAATCATATTATTGGCAAATTTATTTTTAGGAATTTATAATAATCTGTCGGTGTGGTACAAATTGACCGATATGACAAGATATGGAATGGTATTCTCAATTTTTGGGGCACTAATTACCATTGTTCTCAATTTGATTTTTATTCCAAAAATAGGCTATATGGCCTCAGCCTGGGCTACATTAATGGCTTATAGTTTTATGACAGCGCTATCATATTATTATGGGAAAAAATATTATGCTGTACCTTATTCTGTTAATAAAATATTTCTATATTTAACCCTTACCGTAATAATGTCAGCTTTGTCGTTTATTTATTTTAGAGGTAATTATATTATCTCAGTGATCTTTATATCGTTACTATTTGGCATTATATATTTTAAAGAAAAGAAAGAACTACAAAATATTTTTAGAAAATGAAAGTTAATATAATTAATAAGTCAAAACATCAAACACCAAATTATGAGACACCGGCTTCAGCAGGTATGGACCTAAGAGCCAATATAGATGAACCGGTAAAATTAAAACCATTGGAAAGAGCTGTAATTAAAACCGGTTTGTTTATTGCATTACCTGTAGGGTATGAAGCACAAGTTAGGCCCAGAAGTGGTTTGGCTGCGAAATTTGGAATTTCAGTGTTGAATACCCCCGGAACAATTGATGCTGATTATCGTGGTGAAATAGGTGTGATACTTGTAAATCTATCTAATGATGATTTTACGATTAATGATGGTGACAGGATTGCACAAATGATCATTTCAAAACACGAACAGGCCGAGTGGGTTGAAGTAGAAGAATTGACCGAGACTAGTCGAGGTGCCGGAGGTTTTGGGAGTACAGGGATTTAATAATTTTAAAAAATATCATCAGATGACCCAAAGTTATTCGATGAAATTAATTTAATTTTTATGGCAAAAAGAACATTATCAGTTTTACTATTTTTTGTAATCAGTTTAGGATTTAGTCAGGATAAATATGATAAAGTAGAAAAGATTTCTGCTAAAGCCTGTGATTGTATTTCTACGATCAATTTTGAGGATGATAACAAAAACAAAGCAATTAATAATTGTATTGCAGAAGCCATTGTTTCTACATTAAAACCTGATAAAGATAATTCGGATATTCAGATAGATAAAAAAGGATATTTGAAAATTGAAAAGTATCTGGTTGAAAATTGTAAAGCATTGAACCAGGTTTCATTTACCGAAAATGATAAATTTGAACATGCAACTTCCAATAATGTTCTGGCACAACTGGCCTATGATGACGGTTTGGATTATATGGATGAAAACGATTATCAGAACGCGATCAATAAGTTTACAAAAGCCATTGAAATTGATCCTAATTTTGCTTTTGCCTGGGATAATTTAGGTATCTCATATCGTAATACAAACCAGTATGAAAAAGCCATTGATGCCTACGAAAGGTCATTGGAGATTAATCCAAAAGGGAAAATGCCCTTAATTAATATAGCTGTTACCTACAATTTGACGAAAGAGTATAAAAAAGCTATTAAATATTATCAGAAGTACACATCGTTATATCCTAATGACCCTGAAGGTTATTATGGTTTGGGTTTGATCTTATATACAAATAGTAAAAAAGAAGAAGGCTTGGATAATATGGTGCATGCATATACAATTTATACAAGCCAAAAATCACCTTATCGTGCAGATGCAGCAGGAAAAATCGGATATATGTATAACGACCTGAAAAAGGACGGAAAACAAGATTTTTTTAAAAAAGTATCCGAGAAATATAATTTAAAATTTGAGATTAATTAACCCTTTCTATCACACGGTCAATTTTTTGCATTGTTTTTTCAGGAATAAAACTTCTGGCAGCTAATATTGTTCCAAATACAATAAAGAATATACCAATTCCGATTCTTATTTTTCTAATTACGATAGGGGTTAACTTTTTCTTTAATTGTTTTGCTGCTGTGATCTTTAACAGGTCAGTTAAGAAAAAAGTAGTGATTACTACCGAAAAATATCGTAATGTTTTCATTTCATGAGTTTGTAAACTGGAACTTACGGCAATTACAATTGCAAGCCAGAATGCAAGCATGCCTATGTTGATAAAATTCAAGAAGAACCCTTTTAAAAATAAGCCGGGATAATTATTTTTTTCCACAATGACCAGTTCTTTATCTGTAATGATTTTTTTAGTTCGTTTGTAGAAAATAGTGTAGACTCCATATGTAATTAATACAAGTCCGCCAACTAAAAATATTCTTGGGTCATCTTGTATTTTCTCCAAAAAAGTCGCACTCCCATAATAAGCTAAGTATATAAAAATAATATCAGCTAATATCACTCCAATATCAAAAGTAATAGCAGCCCTTGCTCCTTTGGTTATACTTATCTCTATTAATGCAAAGAAAACAGGGCCAATCATAAAAGCCAGGCCAAAACCAAGAAGCATTGCATTAAGGAACTCGTTAATCATAAGTAATATTAAAAATTATACATTATCAAAATCAATAACAATTTTTGATGTTGTTGGATGTGCCTGACAAGTTAAAATTAATCCTTCAGCAATTTCCTTTTTATCAAGAATTTTATTTTTCTCCATCACAGCATTACCTTCTACTATTTTAGCAAGACAACTGCTACAAATACCTCCCTGACAGGAATAAGGAGCATCTAAATTATTTTTTAAAGCAATATTTAAAATGACTTCCTCCTTTTTCATTTCTAAAGTTTTTTCTTCTTCATCTAAAATAAAGGTGATCTGTGTAGTTCCTGTAGGGTTAATTATATTTTCTTTAGACGGACTACTGGAGAACAACTCGAAATGAATATTCTTTGAAGTGATATTTTGATCAATTAAGCTTCCTTTTACAGTATCTATCATTTGTTCAGGGCCGCATATAAATACTTCATCAAAGGTTAACTCTTTATATCTTTTTTGGGTTATTTCTGAAACAATCTTTTTGTTAATTCTGCCTGATAAAGCATAATCAGAAAGCTTTTGGCTGAAAACATAGTTCACTTCAAAATTATTTGGAAATGATTTTGATAACTCGTCTAATTTAGCCTTGAAAATAGTTTGATCATCACTTTTATTGCCATAAACTAAAATGAATTTACTGTCCTTTTCGGTTTCTAAAACTGATTTTATCATCGATAAGACAGGAGTGATCCCACTTCCGGCAGCAAAACCAAGATAATTCTTCCTGTGCTTAGAATCTGTGTTTAAGATAAATTTTCCTTCGGGAATTGAAACATCTATAATATCACCTTCTTTTAATCTGGTATTGGCAAATACAGAAAACTTTCCATCTTTTATAGCTTTAACAGTAACTCTGATTTCTTTACTTTTTGGTGAAGAGGAGATAGAATAAGCTCTTCGGAGTAATTCACCGTTAACTATTTTTTGGATTGTTATGTATTGTCCAGAAATAAAACGAAATTCATTTTTTAAATTTTCCGGGATGTAAAAAAGTATGGTTACAGCGTCCCTGGTTTCTCGAATAATCTCTTTTACAGGGAGTTTGTGAAAATTCTGCATTTATTAGGGGATTTTGAAGCAAAAATACAAAAATGTAAGTTATTCATATGAAAAATTAACTCCTTGTTATTTCATCAGGTAATTCATTTTTGCCATCATCCTCATATGGGAAAAATTCTCTGAGTTTTTGTCCTGCCTCAATTATTCCCAGAATTAGACCATCTGAATGATTCCCTTTGGCAAATTCATCACAAACACGGTTCTTTACATTTTCCCAAAAATCATCAGGTGTAACGTCATCTATTCCTTTATCACCAATGATTGCAAACTCTTTATCTTCCACCGATACATAAAACAATACCCCGTTGTCATTTTTTGTGTTATCCATATGGAGTATATGAAAAAGTTCTTTGGCACGTTCCATAGCAGATTTATTATGTTTGTTCTCTATGTGTACACGAACTTCACCCGAAGTTTCTTTCTCGGCTTTTTGTATAGCTTCAATCACTTTTTCTTCTTCACCGTCAGTTAAGAATTTTTCAACATCTTCCATAATAATGGGTTTAAAACAATTTAGCCAAAGTAAGACTTTGGCTAAATACTATTTATAATAAAAATTAGTTGTTAAAATCTACAGTAGGAGCTTTATCACTTCCTTCTGCTGCCTGGAATAATGTTAATGGATCAAATCCTAAGAATCCGGCAAGTAAATTTGCAGGGAATTTTTTAACAAAAACATTGTAGTCTCTTGCGAGGTCATTGTACCTGTTGCGTTCCACATTGATACGGTTTTCTGTACCTTCTAACTGACTTTGCAGTTCTAAAAAGTTTTGATTGGCTTTTAGATCGGGATATCGTTCAACAACAACCATCAATCTGCTTAAAGCACCGCTTAAACCGTCTTGTGCTTTTTGGAAAGCGGCCATTTGTTCGGGGGTTACATTTGTTGGATCTATAGTGGTTTTTGTAGCATTTGCTCTTGCCTGAATAACACCTTCTAAAGTTTCTTTTTCATGTGAGGCATAACCTTTCACAGTATTTACAAGGTTAGGTATAA
>JBDLIB010000006.1:0-44364 GCA_039715085.1 Bacteroidota bacterium
TGCAGATGGAGATAATTGTCCAGACGTAACTGAAGCCGGATTTGAAAATAACGGAGCTGATATGCTGGGTAATCAGAACCCGCCAACAGTTGATGCTAACGGACAAGTAACAAGTACAACTGATGGTTATACAACACCAAATGATTTAAATGATAATAGTATATATGATTTCCAGGAAGCAGGTGAAGTAGCTGTATTGACTGAACAGCCTGTAGCTCAAGACTTTGTTTTAGATGGAAGCGCTACTTACAGTGTTACCGCTACAACGGAAGCTTACCAATGGGAAGAAAGTCAGGATGATGGAGCAACCTGGACACCGTTAACCGAAGGGGGAAATTACAGTGGTGTAAATACTGCCGACTTAACTGTTTCCAACTTAACCATTGATATGTATTTCTACGATTACAGGGTAATGGTGAAAAATGTTTCTTATGCATGTGATGAAGGAACTTATTCTGAAAGCATTACTTACAATGAATTGGCAGATACTGACAATGATACTATTTTCGATATTATCGATGATGACGACGATAATGATGGTATTGAAGATATAGTAGAAGGAGATGGCGATACAGATGGTGATGGTACTCCTGATAGAATTGATCTGGATTCTGATGGTGATGATTGTCCTGATGTAACTGAAGCAGGCTTTACAAATAACGGTGCAGATATGTTGGGTACAGCCAACCCACCAACAGTGGATGATGCAGGTAAAGTAACCAGTGCAGACAATGGTTATACAACTCCAAATGATTTGGATGACAATGGAACATTTGATTTCCAACAAGCAGGTTCTCCATCCGAAATCACTACACAACCTTCTGATGTAGAAGTTGCCTTAGGAGATGATACTACATTCACGGTTGTAGGAAATGCAACTTATTACCAATGGCAGGTAAGTTCAGATAACGGATCAACATGGTCAGATATTGAAGATAGTGATCAATACAGTGGTTCTAAATCAAGTCAGTTGACTGTTCACGAAGCAAGAGGCAGAGTAGAAAGTAGTTTATACAGGGTAATGATGACCTCTCCTGATTATGCATGTGATCCTAATCCTGATGGATTATTCTCAGAAGTAGCAATGTTATCGTTTAACACAGAAATAATTCCAAACGGATTCTCACCAAATGGTGATGGCGAAAATGACTTATTTATAATTCCGGGTCTGGATCAATATCCTAACTTTAAAATGGAGGTATTTGACAGATGGGGTAATAGTGTATATAAATATGATAATAACGGTAGTACAGATCCACAATGGTGGGATGGTAATGCTGACGGAAGTATGGTCTTAAGTGACGGTGAAAGAGTACCTGCAGGAACCTATTTCTATATGATAGATTTTAATGATGGTAGTACAGCACCTGTAAAAGGATGGGTATATGTAAACTATTAAAATGAATTTAGCAGGAAGTTTCAAAACTTCCTGCTAATAATTTTAACATTTTTATAAAAAAGAAGCTAAACAACAAAATAAAATAATATTAAAAAGTTAAAAAGTTTTTAAGAAATTGGAAACAAGAAGCTTGAAAAAAAAACACAGATGAAAAAAATAACTTTACTCTTTGTCTTAGGAATATTAATAAACTTTTCTGATGTTTTTGCACAACAAGATCCTCAGTATACACAATATATGTACAATATGAACGTTGTAAATCCAGCGTATGCCGGTTCACGGGGTACATTGAGTTTGGGATTGTTAGGAAGAACACAATGGACCGATGTTGACGGAGCGCCACAAACGTTCACATTTGATGCACATGCACCATTAGGAAGAAAATTAGGTGCTGGTATCTCGGTAATAGCTGATGAGATTGGGCCTGCTAAAGAACAAAATATTTATGCAGATTTGTCTTATACTCTTAATACCTCAGACGTAGGAAGATTAGCTTTTGGTTTAAAAGGAGGAGTAACATTATTGGATGTAAATTTTAATAATATCATCTTACCGGAAACCGGAACTTCAAATGACGATATGTTTAATGAAAATATTGACGAGGCTTTTCCAAATTTTGGAGCAGGTGTTTTTTATTATACAGACAAGTTCTATGTTGGATTATCGGTACCGAATATATTAGAATCTGAACATATTGATAGAGATAATATAAATTCAAAAGCATCAGAAAAAGTTCATTATTTTTTAACCAGTGGTTATGTGTTTGATCTGTCAAATGATTTGAAGTTTAAACCATCGGTTATGTTGAAAGGAGTTTCGGGAGCTCCATTATCAATCGATCTTAGTGCAAACTTTTTGATGTATGAAAGATTAGAATTAGGAGCGAGTTATCGATTCGATGACTCAGTAAGTGGATTGATTAATTTTGCGGTGACCCCTGACTTCAGAATTGGCTATGCTTATGATTATACAATTTCTGATTTTTCGGATGTTGATCCCGGAGGTTCACATGAAATTATATTATTATATGATGTTGACTTCTCAAAGAAAAACTTGAAGTCACCAAGGTTCTTCTAGGACAAAACATTTATCCTGAAGAATCCGGATAAATAAAAATATTAAAAAAAGGGGAAAATGAAAAAATTAACTATTTATGTATTCTTACTTATGGTAGGGGTACTAAACGCGCAACAAGAAGGAGCAGGAAAATACGCAGTAAAGAATATTGAGCAAAATACAGATAAATCTGACTTTGGAGCCACTTACTATGGTGAAGATAAGATTGTTTTTGCTACACCAAAAAAAGGAATAACTTTGGTAAATGATGTTTGGGAACAAAATGGTCAACGTTTTCTCGAACTGTATGTAGCAGATTATGATCAATCAGGTGAAATATACAATATTGTACCATTAAAAGGAGACGTGAATACACGTTATCACGAAGCCGATGCTGTTTTTTCAAAAGACAGAAAAACGGTTTACTTCACAAGAAATAATTACTACAAAAAGAAGCTCGTTAAAGATAAAAGTCAGATGAATAATCTGGCGATGTTTAAGGCAACAGTTAATGAAAACGGGAAATGGACAGATATTATTCCAATGCCTTTTAATGATGTAAGTTACTCCGTTGGCCACCCTGCACTTAGTGAAGATGAGAACACTCTATATTTTGTTTCAGATATGCCCGGATCTTTCGGACAAACAGATATTTTTAAGGTAGCTATTGACGAAAGTGGATATGGAGAACCTGTAAACTTAGGTGCTAATATCAATTCATCTGCCAAAGAATTCTTCCCGTTTATTGATGGTGATGCTCTTTATTTTTCTTCGGATAGAATGGGAGGTTATGGAAAATTGGATATCTACGCCGCAAGAGTTGATGAAACCGGTTTGGAGCCTATTTTGTTGAACGAACCAATGAATTCTATAGCCGATGATTTTGCCTATATTATTGATAATGAGAGTAGAAAAGGGTTTGTTTCTTCAAATAGATCAGGAGGTAAAGGGGATGATGATATTTATTCATTTATCGAAAATGAACCGGTTGTATTCAAATGTCAGCAATTATTAACCGGAACAGTTAAAGATAAAAACACCGATGAGATCATTGCAGGTGCAAATATTATATTGAAAGATTCTCTGGATAATGAGCTTTATAATGTGACGATTAATGAGGATGGTGAATTTACCTTACCCGTTTTTTGCGAAACACCGTATACTTTAATTGGAGATAAAGAAGGATACACGCCACAGTCTAAAGTCTTTACTACTAATAATGAATCAGGAAAAGTTACTAAGTTGGCTGTATTATTAGGTACAGGTGAAATAGTGGAAGAAATTACCCCGGAAGGGATGCCTGAAGACCTTCCTGAAGAAATTGTAAAAGTAAGGCCTAGTACTTATATTGTAAATTTAGAACCGATCTATTTTGAACTGAACTCCTCTTATTTAACCAAAGATGCTAAAAATGAGTTAAACAAGGTAGTGGAACTAATGAACAGGTACCCTGAAATGATTATAGAGTCAGGATCGCATACAGATTCAAGAGGTATTGAGGGATACAATATTTGGTTATCTGACCGTAGAGCTAAATCTACAGTAAGTTATATTATTGGCAAAGGAGTTGATTCTAGCCGAATTACAGGTAAAGGATACGGAGAAACGCAATTAATTAATCAATGTCCAGATGGAGTAAAATGTACGGAAGCCGAACATGCTAAAAACAGACGTACTGAATTTGTGATCATAAAGATGTAAGTTAATATCAATCTCAAAATACAATAAAGCCATCGTTATTTCGATGGCTTTTTTTTATATATTTAAAGTCTAAAATAAACTCATAATTTAAACACATGCTTAGGATACTGATTTTGTTTTTTTCACTACCAATATTTGCACAACTGACGGCACCTAACTATAGTGTAAAAAATTTAAAAGCAAATTCAAGGAATAGTGATTTTGGTACAACTTTCTTCGGTAAAAACAAAATTGTATTTTCATCGTCACGGAGTGATGGTATATCAAATAAAAAGTGGGATGGAAATGACCAACCATTTTTAGACCTCTACATTGGTGATGTACAACCCGATGGTGAAATTACGAAAGTAAGAAGATTTTCCAATACTGTAAATTCAAAATATCATGATGCGTTGGTAACTTTTTCTCCTGATTTAAAAGAGGTATATTTTACCTCTAATAATTATATGGATGGAAAATTAAGGTCTGGTAATTTGAAGATATTTAGGGCAACGATCGATAATAGTGGTCATTGGAAAGATTTTAAGACCTTACCATTTAATAGTGATAAATATGATACAGGACATCCTGTATTAAGTACGGATGGTAAAAAATTATATTTTGTCTCCAATATGCCGGGAGGCCTTGGCGGGACTGATATTTATGTAGTAGATGTTAATGACGGGCATTATGGAGTCCCTGTCAATTTAGGCCCAACGGTTAATTCAAAATATAAAGAATACACTCCTTATATTGATGGAAACGTACTTTACTTTTCTTCAAACAGGAAAGAAGGATTGGGAGGTTTTGATATTTATATGACAAGGCTGGATAAAACCTTATCAGAGCCAATCAACTTGCAAAAACCAATGAATAGCCCTGGTGATGACATTTCTTTTATCATCAATAATGAAACGCAGAAAGGCTATTTTTCTTCTAACAGGAGTGGTGGGAAAGGGGATGATGATATCTATGCTTTTAAGCAGGAAACCATAAACCCAATCTGCGACCAGGTCGTTTCGGGAGTAGTAGTTGATAAAATTAGCGGTAAACCTATTGCAAACGCTTTTGTAACTTTGTTTGATAGCGAAGGGAAAAAAGTTAAAAGAGTTGAAACTATTGTAAGTGGAGAATTTAAATTTGATCTTGATTGTGGAGAAACATATAAGTTAAGCGGAAATAAGTTTGGCTTTTTTGATAATGAAATTACTTTAACCACAAATCAGGAGAATGGCTTTGATAATAAAGTTACCCTAAGGTTAGAAGAGAAAGAATTTGTTGAAAAGCGTGGTAAAGAAATGATCAATGTAGCATCTATTGAGTTTACGTTAAATAAATCAGATATCAGGGATGAATCCAAAGATGAGTTGGCAAAAGTAGTTCGTCTGATGGATAAATATCCAAATATGGTTATCGAGTTTGGTGCACACACTGATGCGAGAGCCCCTGATTATTATAATTTACGATTAACCCAAAGAAGAGCCCAAGAAACCGTTGGTTATCTGATTTCATTGGGTGCAGATCCAAGAAGAATTTTAGGGAAAGGTTACGGTGAAACCGATTTGATAAATGGTTGTAAGAACAATGTTAGATGTACAGAAATTGAGCATCAGGAAAACCGTAGGACAGAATTTGTTGTTATTCGAAAATAATTAAACACAATTTTTTAATAAAAAGCATCCTTCATTTGACGGGTGCTTTTTTGTTGTTTTCTGTTTCTAAAAAGCAGAAAATATGTACTTTTGCAAAATTAAAATCAGCTGTAATAAGATGAGTAAGAATTTTAGAGAATATAAGGGCTTAGATCTAACCGATGTAGCAGAAGAAACTCAAAGGTTTTGGGAGGATAACGATGTATTCGAAAAAAGTATAAATACAAGAAGTGATAAAAAACCTTTTGTCTTTTTTGAAGGCCCGCCTTCGGCAAACGGTTTACCCGGTATTCACCACGTAATGGCGAGGACTATTAAAGATATTTTTTGTCGATATAAAACCATGAAGGGATTTCAGGTGAAAAGAAAAGCCGGTTGGGATACACATGGTCTGCCAATTGAATTAGGAGTTGAGAAAGAGTTGGGAATAACTAAAGAGGATATTGGTAAAAAGATTAGTGTTGAAGAGTATAATGCTGCTTGTAAAAAAGCGGTAATGCGCTATAGCGATGTTTGGGAAGATCTTACTCATAAAATGGGTTATTGGGTAGATATGGAAGATCCCTATGTTACTTATGAACCAAAATACATGGAAACGCTTTGGTGGTTGTTAAAGCAAATGTATAAGAAGAATTTGCTTTATAAAGGTTACACTATTCAGCCATATTCACCAAAAGCAGGGACAGGCTTAAGTTCACACGAATTGAATCAACCAGGTACTTACCAGGATATTACAGATACCACAATTGTTGCTCAATTTAAGGTTAAGCCACAAAGTGAACAGGATAAAGCTCTTCCCTTTTGGGAGAATTTTGGAGAGGCTATTTACTTTTTAGCATGGACTACAACTCCCTGGACCTTGCCTTCAAATACAGCTTTGACCGTAGGAAAGAAAATTGATTATGTTGTTGTAAAAACATATAATCAATACACTTTTGATCCGGTTTCAGTAGTGCTGGCTAAAGCTTTGGTAAATGCACAGTTTGATAAAAAATTCTTTAAAGTTGAAAATGAATCTGATTTAAATACTTACAATAAAAATGACAAGAAAATACCTTATTTTATTGCTGAAGAGTTTAAAGGTGTTGATTTATTAGATATAAAATACGAGCAATTATTACCATATGCATTACCTTATCAAAATCCTGAAAATGCATTTCGAATTATAGCTGGTGATTTTGTAACTACCGAAGATGGTACAGGTATCGTACATACTGCTCCAACTTTTGGTGCAGACGATGCTTTGGTTGCAAAACAGGCAACACCCGAAGTTCCGCCAATGTTGGTTTTAGACGATAATGATAATCCTGTGCCTTTGGTTGACCTTCAGGGTAAATTTACCAAACACATGGGCGAACACGCCGGTAAATTTGTAAAAAATGAATACTACAATGAAAGTGAAGCTCCTGAAAGATCTGTAGATGTTGAAATTGCTATTAAATTAAAAGAAGAGAATAAAGCTTTTAAAGTTGAAAAATATAAACATAGTTATCCAAATTGTTGGAGAACTGACAAACCAATTTTATACTATCCTTTAGATTCGTGGTTTATTAAAGCCACTGAAATTAAAGAGAGAATGTATGAATTGAATCAAAATATTAACTGGAAACCTAAATCTACCGGTGAGGGAAGATTTGGAAACTGGTTGCAAAATGCCAATGATTGGAATTTGTCCCGTTCGCGTTATTGGGGTACTCCTTTGCCAATTTGGCGTACAGATGATGGACTGGAAGAGATTATTATCGGATCGGTTGAAGAATTGAAAGATGAAATGCAAAAATCTGTAGAAAAAGGATTTATGCAGAAAGATATCTTTGCCGGTTTTGAAGTTGGAAACATGAGCGATGAAAACTATGCAAAGATAGATCTGCACAAAAATATAGTCGATCAGATTGTTTTGGTTTCACCTTCAGGAAAACCGATGAAGAGAGAGGCTGATCTGATCGATGTTTGGTTTGATTCAGGGGCAATGCCTTATGCACAATGGCATTACCCTTTTGAAAATAAGGAAAAAATTGTGGAAAGATCTTTCTTTCCGGCTGATTTTATCGCCGAAGGTGTAGATCAAACCCGTGGCTGGTTTTATACTTTACACGCTATTGCAACGATGACTTCCGATTCTTTTGCGTATAAAAATGTAATTTCAAATGGATTAGTATTAGATAAGAATGGGAAGAAAATGTCTAAAAGATTAGGCAACGCTGTCGACCCTTTTAAAACAATGAAGGACTTTGGCCCTGATGCCACACGCTGGTATATGATCTCTAATGCAAATCCCTGGGACAATTTAAAATTCGATCTGGAAGGAGTAGCCGAGGTGAGAAGAAAATTTTTAGGTACGTTGTACAATACCTATTCTTTCTTTGCTCTTTATGCCAATTTAGATGGATTTAATTATTCAGAAGAAGATATAGAAAATCGTCCGGAAATTGACAGATGGATTTTATCTGAATTAAATTCGCTTATAGAATCTGTTGGGAAAAACTATGAAGATTATGAGCCGACAAAAGCTGCCAGGGAAATTCAGGAGTTTGTTGGTGAGAATTTAAGTAATTGGTTCGTAAGGTTAAGCAGAAGACGATTCTGGAAAGGAGAATATCAGGAAGATAAGATCTCGGCATATCAAACACTTTATACATGCCTGTTGACAGTTGCAAAATTAGCTGCGCCAATAGCACCTTTCTACATGGAGAATTTGTATAGAGATTTAACAAAAATTACTTCCGGGAATAAATTTAGTTCAGTACATTTGGCCTTCTTTCCAAAACCTGATAGTTCTTTGATTGATATTTCTCTGGAAAGAAAGATGCAAAAAGCACAAGCCATCTCCTCTATGGTTTTATCATTACGTAAAAAAGAGATGATAAAAGTGCGTCAACCATTACAGAGAATCATGATTCCTGTGTTGGATCAACAAGACAGAGAAGATATCCGGGCTGTAAGTGATTTGATTGCATCCGAAGTAAATGTAAAAGAAGTCGAATTAATTGATGATGCATCAGGAATTGTCGTTAAAAGTATCAAGCCAAACTTTAAAGTTCTTGGTCCGAAATTTGGCAAGAACATGCGTTTTGTGGCCTCGGCATTACAAAACCTTACCGGTGATGATATTGCAAAAATTGAGAGAGTAGGAAAGATCGAAATTGAAATAAACGGCATTGAAGAAACCATAACAATTGATGAGGTTGAAATTGCAACTCAGGATATTGAAGGTTGGTTAGTGGCAAATCAGGGCAATTTAACGGTTGCTTTGGACGTTACAATATCAGAGGAATTAAAGAATGAAGGAATTGCAAGAGAATTGATAAATAGAATTCAAAACCTTAGGAAAGATGCAGGATTGGAGGTTAATGATAGAATCGATCTGTTTATTAAAAGTGATGAAAATATGGTGGATGCAATAAAGAGTAATTCAAACTATATCAAAAGCGAAACATTGATTAATGAATTAATCATTAAAGATGAAATAAATCAAGGTGTTAACATTGAATTTGATGATGTTAAAACTGTATTGTTAATAGAAAAAGTTTAGAAAGATGGCAGAAATGAAAGTAAAATATTCTGATGCGGAATTAGAAGAATTCAGAGAAATTATTGAGGCAAAGATAAAGCACGCCGAAGAGGACCTGGCTTTGATTGAGAGTTCGTATAAGAACGATTCAAATAACGGAATTGAAGATACTGCACCTACTTTTAAAGCATTTGAAGAAGGCTCGAAGACCATGTCAAAAGAATCAAACGTACAATTGGCAATTCGTCAGGAAAAGTTTATTCGTGATTTGAGAAATGCCTTGGTTAGAATTGATAATAAGACGTATGGTGTTTGTCGTGTTACTGGAAGTTTGATTCAAAAAGAGCGATTAAAATTAGTTCCACACGCTACTTTAAGTATTGAAGCAAAGAGACGTCAGGCTTAAATAAAAATATAATTTAGTTTTATTAAAAAAATTACTCTTATTTGTTCTATTGTTTTTTGTCGTTGATTTTTACGGCTCAAAATAATATAGAAAGTTTGATTTCGTCAAATTCTAAAGCAATATTAAAAGAATTTGACGGAATTGATCATTTAAAAGTAAATATTAATTATCATTAAAAGATAGTATCATAGGTTCTTATGAGTTGTAAGGAGTCTATAAAATTCATCGATCAAGATAAATATTCAGGTAATTAAAGAAAATATATTTATTTACTAATACTAACAAAATTAACCGACCAGGAACAGGAATGAAGTTGAAAAAGGCAGTTATAATAATTTTTATTGTTCTCTTAATTGATCAAATCAGTAAGATCTATATTAAAACACATTTTGTTCTGAGTGAAGAGATAAAAGTGTTTGGGTTAGATTGGTTCCGAATACATTTCTTAGAAAATAACGGAATGGCCTGGGGAAAAGAATTTGGAGGAAAATCCGGTAAGCTTTTTCTCACTTTATTCAGATTGGTTGCTATAACCGGTATTGGTTATTGGTTGTGGATTTCTGTTAAGAATAAAGCGCATAAAATTTTAATTTTCTCTATTGCATTGATATTTGCCGGAGCTTTTGGAAATATAATAGATTCAGTTCTTTACGGAGTAATATTTAGTGATAGTTATCTTAAATTAGCTACTTTTTTACCTGAAGGGGGAGGATATAGCTCATTATTTCACGGAAAGGTTGTAGATATGCTTTATTTTCCAATTGTAAATACTGATATGCCGGAATGGATTCCTCATATCCAATTTACATTACCCGAATGGTTGCCATTTATTGGAGGAAAGTATTTTTCTTTTTTTACAAACAGGCACTTGACTTTCTTTGATCCTGTATTTAATATTGCCGACTCTGCAATTAGTATTGGAGTTGCAATTTTGATTATTTTCAATAAAAAGATCTTCCCAAAAGGATAAACCCCGAAAATATCCGGGGCTTTGAAGTTTAGGTAACAGATATTTTAATCATTCACTTCGAAAGTGATCTTCACATTAACACGATACTCAGTCACCTTGTTATCTTCTACGACAACACTTTGTGATTTAACAAAGGCAGATTTAATTCCTTTAACACTTTTGCTGGCATGTGCTACAGCGTTTTTTGTCGCATCTTCCCAACTTTCTGTTGAGTTCGACATAATTTCAAGAACTTTTAAAACTGACATAATTTAAAGGTTTTTTAGTTAAAAAATATAGCAAATATCGCTTTGTATTTGCAACTCTATAAGTTACGAAATGTTTTCCTAAAAAACGAGTATATTATGTCTAAAAAAAGAGCTTCCAAAAAATAAATTAAGGAAGCTTTCTAATTTATATGTTTAAATTTTTAAAAATCTATCTGAAATCTCATCTCAAAAATATTGAGGTTTCCGCTCCCTACATATTTCTTATCGATATCAGTCCATACGTAATTAAACATAATTCTTGTTGCGGGATTTAAGTACCAGTTAGTTCCAAATGTGATATCAGCTTGTTCTCCACCATATACATTTTTATCATCAAGGTCTGTATAGCTGTATCTCAATGCTACTTCCCAGGCGCCAATCCCGTTATCACCTGTAATAAAGTTGTTTTTTGGTTTTAAACGGTCAAAAGCAGAATACGAATTTTTATAAGGCCTGTGTTCACCTGTTATGAAATAACTTACCTGTCCATAAAAATTATTGAAGTTTAATGTTTGAGAAAAATTTCCTGAATCTTGATCTATTGAAGAGGTCAAGTATTCAGCTTGAAATGTAAATGGCCCTTGTGTAAAGACTGTTTCAAAATTGAAAATATTGATCGAATTCACATCCTCAATAGTACCTGTATTTAGGTATTTTTGACCTAAATGAGACTTTGGCCTGGTAGAGATTTTGTATTCATCTTCTCCGGGCTTTCTGTAACTATAACTTACACCTAAATGTAATAGTTGTTCTTTTTCATCATTCTTAACAGGCAAATACGTAAGCCTGGAAGTAAAAGCATGGCCGCCTTCAGCCTCCTTATCATTACCAAAACCATCAGCATTTCTAAAAAAACCGGTTTGAATACCCAACCTGTTATCCAGGAATTCGTTGAACAGTAAAATACCATTATTTCTCTCTTGTGGTACATCAGAAAGTATTCCTCGTTCCATAAAAGTGATGTATTTACTACTGGTTAAAGCTTCAAAGCGAATCGGTTCTTTCATATGTCCAACTAAAATGTTTCCAACGAAAGGAATGTTTTTAACACCTATATAAGCATCTTTCATTTTCGCAGATCCTCCTGCAAAATCCATGTTGAGTTTAAAAACCACATTCTTATAAATTGTACCCGAAGTAAATAATCTGGCTCTCCTGAATTCAGTTCCATTATCACTTTCTAACTCTCCAAAAGCATTATCAAGGTCATCATCTTGTAAAAAATATGCATGGTCTATATGTACCCTGCCACCAAACTTTAATTTAAAGTTCTTGTCTTTACTTTCTACTTTAAAACCATTGTCCCATTTAACATTAAATGGATTATCCTCTTTTTTTTCTTGTGAATATGATTTTGAAAGGCCAAAACCTATAATAGTAAAAACTAAAAGTAATCTTAAGATCATTATTTTTTAAATTTTTATTCAATATTCGGTGCAAAAATAAGAAAAAGAGTATGTTCAAAGTTAACACAGCGTTAATTTATTCTCAAAAATGGTAACATTAAGATAACATACAAGCTTTTAATCTGTTTTATTTTTGCCATAAACAATTAAATTAAACAAATGGAAAACATTTACATGTTGATGCTGATAGCTTTAGTTGCATTAGCAGTTATAGACTTAGTAGTTGGTGTCTCAAATGACGCCGTTAACTTTCTAAATTCGGCAATTGGATCCAAGGTGATTTCGATGCGAACCATTATGATTGTCGCAAGTTTGGGAATCGCTTTAGGAGCAATCTTTTCGAGTGGGATGATGGAAGTTGCCCGTAAAGGTATTTTTAATCCCGGAGAATTTTATTTTGATGAGATCATGATCATTTTCATGGCGGTTATGGTGACAGATGTCCTCTTACTGGATTTTTTCAATACATTGGGAATGCCAACCTCTACAACCGTTTCTATTGTATTCGAATTACTTGGTGCAGCGGTAGCAATGGCTTTAATTAAAATTGCTGTTTCTGATTCAGAAACTGTAGCCAATCTATCACAGTATATCAATACTGAGAGGGCTGTGCTTATTATTTCCGGAATATTCCTCTCTGTGGTCTTTGCTTTTTCTATTGGAGCACTCGTCCAATACCTAACGCGTTTATTCCTATCTTTTAATTTCGAGCAAAAACCTAAATTTTACACCACTCTGTTTGGTGGTATTGCTTTAACGGCTATTACCTATTTTATCTTTATGAAAGGATTAAAAGGTACCGCTTATTATAATGATGTCAAAGATTCTGTTGAAGGTAATGAATTGTATATCATTGCAGGAGCTTTGGTTTTATGGACAGGACTTTCCCACCTTTTAACTCAGGTGTTTAAGATAAATGTATTTAAAATAATTATCGGTGTGGGTACATTTGCTTTGGCTTTGGCTTTCGCCGGAAACGATTTGGTAAACTTTATTGGTGTTCCAATGGCAGCATGGAATTCTTTTGAAGCATGGAAAGGTTCTGGAATACCGGCAACTGAGTTTGGAATGGATGTTCTGGCAAAAAAAGTTCCTACTCCAACTATTTTCTTATTTGTTGCAGGGTTGATAATGGTGGCTACTTTATGGTTTTCTACCAAAGCCAGAAAAGTTGCTGCTACCGAAGTAAATCTTGCCAGGCAGAGTGAAGGGCATGAAAGATTTCAGCCTAATCCCTTATCAAGAGTTATTGTAAGATTTGCAGTAGGGTTTTCACAAGCTTTAAGATATGTATCACCAAATTCAATTCAGGAGAAAGTCGAAAAGAGATTTGAAAAACCTGTTATTAATCTGCCTAAGCATAAAGTGTATGAACTTCCTGCTTTTGATGCTGTAAGAGCATCCACAAATTTAATGGTAGCAGGTATTTTAATTTCTATTGCAACTTCGTATAAACTTCCATTATCAACAACGTATGTTACTTTTATGGTAGCTATGGGTACATCTCTGGCAGACAGGGCATGGGACAGAGAAAGTGCCGTTTACAGGGTTGCCGGAGTCTTAAATGTAATTGGCGGATGGTTCTTTACAGCTCTTATTGCTTTTGTTACTGCAGGGATCTTTACCTATTTAATTCATTTAGGAAGAATAACAGCAGTTGGATTAATATTATTACTTGTTTTGTTTATCCTGGTTAGAAATTTCTTAAAGCACAGAAAAGAAGAAAAAGAAGAAGCGGAGAAGAGAGTGATTAAAAGATCAGAATTAATTACTGTAAAAGAGGTGATAGAAGAAACTTCCGATCATATTTCTGTAGTTGTAAATCGGGTTAATAAGTTGTTTACCAATGTAGTAAATGACCTTTCAATGCACGATCTGAATAAACTAAAGAAAACAGATAAACATGTAAAAAAATTAAACAAAGAAGTAGATGAGTTAAAAGAAGAGGCTTTTTATTTTATTAAATCCTTGGATGATTCTTCGGTAGAAGCGAGTAGATTTTATCTTTTGGTCTTAGGATATCTACAAGATATTTCTCAGTCTATTAGCTATATTTCTAAGGCAAGTTATAAACATGTAAACAATAATCATAAAAACCTGAAGAAAGGGCAAATTAAGGATTTAAAGGTTATAGACAATCAATTGTCTGAGATGTTGCAAGAAATAGGTGAGACCTTTGAAACCAGAAATTTCTCTAATATCGGTAAAATAATTTCTGAAAAACAAGAGTTGTTCGATTATGTTTCTACATCTATAGAAAAACAGATAAACCGTATTCGAACTGAAGATTCCAGTGCAAAAAATACTACTTTGTACTTTGGTAATTTGTTAGAAACAAAAGATCTGATTCAGGCAATAATGAATTTATTAGAATTATATCAGGAATTTGATATAAAAATGATAAAACAAAAGATAGATTAAGATACGAATTGCACTAATTTGTTGTGTCATTTAGGATAAACAATATTTAACCAAACTTTATATTAAAGCCATCGTCATTTGACAGATGGCTTTTTTATTATATATTAATTTATGGGTTTTTACTGATGGATTTTGGAAAATTAGTGACTAAAAATCAAAATACCAGTTAAATAAGTTTGATTTCACACCCACTGTAAACCAGGTAGTATTGTCCTCTGAAATTGTATTTCCTGAACTAAGAGGGTCAGCATAACGATAAGTAAATCCTCCAAATAACTGCAGATTCGTAGCAGGATTTAAAACCCACCCTGCTTGCAGATCTCCGATAAGTATATTTGTTGTATTACCTTGAGCAACTTCGTTGTTTGTATCAGAAGGCCGATCATTATAAGATTGATAGATGTCTCCTCCATAAGTAGTCATATCGAAATTATCAAAATCGAATCCTTTTTCTCCAACAATTAGTTTTGCATTAGCAAACCAACGGTTTTTTGTATATCTGGCAATACCTATGGCTTCCCAGAAATTTGCTCCCCATAGATGGGAGATTGGTTGGTTATAATGACCTGAATTTAATTCTACTGTACCATGTGAAAATGTGTATGGCCTTGCCCAGTTAAACTCCCCTTGCAACATCAGGTTATCAATTTTAAAAGCGTTATAATATTTAGCGCCAAATTGTAGTGCGAATTTATTTCCCCAATAGCCATTTCCACCAAAAACCTCACTTACGGTCATTTCATCAATTAAGAATTGGTTGTATAATGAAATATTATCATTTAACTTATATTTCATATTCAAACCAATTTGTACATTTCCACTGTGATCTCCACCATTCGAAAATTCAACTGCTCTGTAGAAGATAATCGGGTTAAAGAATGAAATATCAAAGCTATTATAACTGTTTTCGTTGGTAATAACCGACTCAAAAAATCCAAGATTGAATTTATCAGTGATATTCCAACTTAAATGGTGCATGGCTACAAATTTTCTCAGATTGGTATTGTCATCTGATGATACTCTTCTTATGTCATCCATCCACATCCATAGATTGGTATATTTTATTTTCCAGAATTGTGTGCTTACTTTAAAGAAAGGATAAGGAGAGGCAACATCCGATAGGAAAAAAGAACGATAACCATCACCTATAAAATTCTTTCCATTCCCAAACTGGAAATTAAAGAATTCATTTGGAGTGTAACTTAAATAAGCTTCAGCAACAGGATAATCAAAACCACCATCTTTAAAACTTTTGGATTTTCCTCTTCCGGGAACTACCGCACTGGCACCGATTATAGGATTTAACCTTCTTGTTTCTTTATTTACATATTCTGCAAACCTACCCTGACTTTCATAAAAAGAAGTTGAAAAACTTAATTTCTTACCCAAAGCACCCTGTACTCTGACAGCCCTGGTATTATTAAAAGTATAATCAATATCAGAGTCATCTTTACCGATTTGGAAGTCCATTAGAGCGTCAGCCGTAAACCAATAATTTTTTCCTCTTACCAAAAATAGGTGTTCATTGAATAATTTTCTTCCTGCCCATGTTTTTTTATCTTTTAGTAAAGCAGTTGTCTTACGGTTGAGATCAATATATGGTTTAACCTCATTATATAAATATGGTTTTGAGGCAGTGTGTGTGTTTTCACCCAGGCCTAAAGCATAACTAAGTTGATCGTATTCCTGATGCGTAAAAGCAATATTTAACTCACTATTATATTCAGGAAAAAGAGTATCTTCATCAACAATGCTTTTTTCTTCAGTAATTGTGATCTCAGTTTCCTCAGCAGGAACAATAGATTGAGTTACCTCTTTTTCAGAATAAGGAGTAATAGGTATATTTAAAGGGAATACATATCGTTTATTGATTGGCCTTCCATCGTATGTTGCCGGGCTAACCTTTGATAAATTCCCGAAAACCCTTTTGGCTTCCTCTTCCAATTCTTTATACATGGAGTGGGTGTAGATAACCTCCAGTTTTCCTTCTTGTGTAACCTGAAAAATTATTTTGATTTGGCCTTTATAATTATCATCAATAACATTTTGCGGTACATTATAATTTTGCAATATTTCTTTTTCTATACTCGAGAAGAAGCAATCTTCTGTTTTAGAGACATCTATATTTTCACAACCTGGGTAAACTGGGGATCTTTCAATCTGAGCAGATAATTGTGTAAAAGTAAATATAAGGGACAGTACAAATAATAATTTCTTCATTTTCAATTTAATTCAGTTTCTTTAACAATTTTAAGATTAAAACGGCGATTTAAATCTAACCGATCTTCTTTACAACGTCATTTTTTAAAATATATTTCTCATTACTCTCGGGGCAGATTGCTTCTCCTTTTTCATCAAATTGCAGTCTTTGGCCGTATTCACTTATCCAACCAATTTGTTTTGAAGGATTTCCAACAACCAAAGCGTAAGGTTTCACCTCTTTAACAACAACTGCACCGGCACCGATAAAAGAAAATTCACCAATGTCATTTCCGCAAACTATTGTTGCGTTTGCACCAATACTAGCCCCTTTTTTAACAACGGTTTTCATGTATTCACTTTTTCGGTTTACAGCACTGCGCGGATTGATCACATTGGTAAAAACCATTGACGGGCCGAGAAAAACATCATCTTCACAAATTACTCCGGTGTAGATAGAAACGTTGTTTTGCACTTTTACATTTTTACCTAAAACCACATCAGGTGATACCACAACATTCTGGCCTATATTACAACCTTCTCCAATTATACAATTAGACATGATATGACTAAAGTGCCATATTTTTGTTCCTTCACCGATACTACAATTATCATCAATAACTGCAGTTTCGTGGGCAAAATAATTAGGTTTTTCCATTTAGAAATAGGTTAAAATTGTAAAATACAAATATGCAAAAAAAGGGTGGGAAAACTATGAAATAAACTAAGAGATTAAATTTTTTGTTATTGGGTAAATTAGTCGAAAGTCTAAAAGTCAAAAGTCAATTCTTCGGTTAATAACCTCAGTACACAAAGAGATTACACAAAAAATGTCAACTGGTACTGTACTGCTAGCTTAACTGCCTATTGCTTAAAGCATTTTACACCTTCACCGGATGCCAGGTAGTTTTAACTTCCTGAGTTTTTTCAATAAAATATGGAGATTCACAGTTGGTGTTATACCAATCATGTTTTTTATAAAAAACTGTACGTTTAACATTACCTGCAGCTAACTCCTGTATGTTTATCATTTGATCTTCGTTTTCACCACAGTAAATTACTGCATTTACATCCATATGTGATGCCATGTGAGATGCTAATTCTTCTCTTCTTCCGGTAAGGATATTCACCACACCTCTGGGAACATCAGAAGAATTCAAGACTTCGGCAAATGAAATGGAAGTTAACGGTTTATTTTCACTGGCCAAAATAATAACTGTATTCCCACCAACTATTGCAGGAGCAACAACCGAAATTAAGCCGAGTAAACTTTGTTCTTCGGGTGCTATTATGGAGATAACCCCCATTGGTTCCAGAGCAGAAAAATTAAAATGAGCGGAACTTACAGGGTTAACGGTACTAAAAAATTGTTGGTACTTATCGCTCCACCCCGCATAATAAACCAATCGGTCGATAGAAGCTTCTACTTCTTTTTGTGCATTCTTTTTGCTCTCTCCCTGCAGGATCAATTCTTCAATAAATTGTTCTTTTCTACCCTCCAGCATTTCGGCAATACGGTATAAGATCTGCCCTTTGTTATATGCAGATGCATTGCCCCATGAATTCTGTGCTTTTCTCGCTACTACAACTGCATTTCTAAAATCTTTCCTTGAAGCTAAACACATATTTGCCAATAAATTCCCTTTTTTATCATTTACAGTAAAAAATCTACCGGATTCGGTTCGGGGAAATTTTCCTCCTATGTATAGTTTGTATGTTTTGTTAATGCTCAATCTGGTCATGGTTTTTGTTAAATAATTAAAAGATTAAAAAATTGAATGATTAAAAATTATGTTATCAAATTAATCATCAAATTTCACATATGGTTTTAATCCGTGTAATCCTCCTTCACGTCCGAAGCCACTTTCTTTATATCCGCCGAAAGGTGATGCAGCATCAAACCTGTTAAAGGTATTTGCCCATACAACTCCTGCCTTCAATTTTTGTGTAAGGTGGAAAATTTTAGCACCTTTTTGTGTCCATACTCCTGCCGCAAGCCCATAAGGTGTATTGTTTGCTTTTTCAATAACTTCATCAATGGTTCTGAATGTTTGAATAGCCAAAACAGGCCCGAAGATCTCTTCCTGAACAATGGTATGAGACTGTGAAACATTTAAGAAAAGAGTGGGGGCACACCAATTACCTTTCTTTGGCAGGTTACATTTGCTTTGATATATTTCACCACCTTCATCCAATCCGATCTTGATATAATTTTCGATGGTTTTTAATTGTCTTTCCGAATTTATTGCACCAATATCTGTATTCTTATCTAATGGATCCCCAACTATCAGAGTTCGCATTCGATCTTTTAATTTTTCGATAACCAGATCGGCAACCGATTCCTGGACAAATAATCTTGAACCCGCACAACAAACATGTCCCTGGTTAAAGAAAATTGCATTGACAATTCCTTCAACAGCCTGATCGATAGCTGCATCTTTAAAAATGATATTGGCACTTTTACCACCTAATTCCAGTGTGATTTTTTTATTGGTTCCCGCCACAGCTTTTTGAATATATTTTCCAACAGCAGTTGATCCTGTAAAAGATATTTTATTCACATCCGGGTGGTTGACAATTTCTGCCCCGGTTTTTCCAGCCCCGGTAATGATATTAACTACTCCTTTTGGTAGGCCACTTTCGTGTATGATCTCTGCCAGTTTCATTGCAGTTAAAGGAGTAGTTTCTGCCGGTTTTAAAACGACTGTATTTCCGGTAGCTAAGGCAGGTGCTAATTTCCATGCAGCCATCAGTAAAGGGAAATTCCATGGGATTATTTGACCGACAACACCCAAAGGCTTTGGTTTTCTGTTAGGGAATGCATATTCCAGTTTGTCTGCCCAGCCTGCATAATAGAAAAAATGATTTGACACCAGGGGTATATCAATATCACGAGACTCTCTAATTGGTTTACCTCCGTCTAAACTTTCAATAACAGAGAATTCTCTGGCGCGTTCCTGAATCAACCTTGCAATCCGAAATATATATTTTCCTCTTTCTTTCCCCGTTAATGCGCTCCAGCTTTTAAAAGCCTTACGAGCAGCTTTAACTGCTTTATCGACATCTTTTTCATTAGCCAGGGCTACTTTAGAGATAGTTTCACTATTTGCCGGATTAATAGTTTCAAAATATTCACCACTTTCCGGTTTTACGAATTTACCATCGATATAAAGTTCATATTGTTTCTTAACTTGGATATGATCGGTGCTTTCGGGTGCAGCATCATAAGTCCATGCAGCAGTGAAGAAGTTCTTATCAGATTTTTTTGTCATGATTAATCTTTTGAAATAAAAATTAAAAATTTAAACTTTTCATTTTCATTAATAAAGTTTAAATTTTTAATGAGAAAATGAGTAATACGAATGTTTACAAACGCCTTAAAATTTAATGATATTTTATTTTTCATATTATTAAATTTTAATCGTTTGAAAAGTAATTTAAAGATTGATATAATCCGGTTTCAGCTTTTACCAGTTGCATTAAAACATCATTGGCCAAACTGCTTGCTCCAAATCGGAAATAATCTTTGTTCATCCATTTTTCGCCTAGTACTTCATTTAGCATCACTAGATATTGTAAAGCAATTTTTGAAGTTGAAATTCCGCCTGCAGGTTTCATTCCAATCATTTTACCTGTTTGCAGATAAAAATCTTTAATTGCATCGAGCATTACATAAGTTACAGGCATCGTGGCAGCAGGTTGAATTTTTCCTGTAGAGGTTTTAATAAAATCTGCTCCTGCATGCATGGCAATTTCACTTGCTTTTCTCACATTATCGAGTGTGTCCAATTCGCCGGTTTCCAGAATTACTTTCAAATGTGCTTTACCACAGGCTTCTTTGATTGTGGCTATTTCATCAAAAACATAATTGTAATTCCCCGAAAGGAATTCACCACGAGAAATTACCATATCCACTTCATCAGCACCATTGTCAACAGCAAGTTTTGTGTCGGCAATCTTGATGTCTAAACCAGATTGTCCACTGGGGAAGGCAGTTGCAACCGAGGCAACATTAATATCAGATCCTTCCAAAGCTTTTTTTGCAACAGCTACCATTGAAGGGTATACGCAAATAGCTGCAACAGTTGGAATATCTTTTAAAGCATCGTGTGGATGCATGGCTTTATAACAAAGTTGTTTTACTTTACCCTGAGTATCTTTACCTTCTAAAGTTGTAAGGTCAATCATACTTAAGGTCAACTTAAGTCCTTCAACTTTTGATGAATTTTTAATACTTCTGCTTCTAAATCGATTTACTCTTTCTTCTACGCCAAGTGTATCGTAAGTTGGAATTTTAGTTAAGTCTGGTATCATTTATTTTTATTAGATTCCCAAATTTACAAATAAAAGTCGGAACTTTTAAGTAATAGGATCGGAGTACGTTTTTTTAGCAGAACATCGATCTGAGGTTAGTATTATTTGACATAAAGTGTGATAGGTAAAGCATATCTTACATTTACCGGTTTTCCTCCTTGTTTACCCGGAATCATTTTAGGAAGCTTCATAACTATTCTTTTTGCCTCTTTTTCTAATCCTCTATGTGGTGCTTTTGGTTTTATATTAATTATTTCACCATTTTTATCGATTTCAAATAGAACAAAGATCATGTTCTTTCCTGAAAGTCCTGCCTCTGAAGCCAGGTTGGTATCAAATTTCCGGTTTACAAATTTTGCTATACTTTTATTAAAGCATTTTCTTAATTCCTCTTTATTCTTGCCTTCACATCCGGGAAATATTGGAGCTTGTTCCACAAGAAGAATATTGTATATTTTTTCATCAGGTTCCGGTTCTATCACTTCCACAATAGAATCTAAAGAATATTTTGGTTCAGGCTCTGAAATAAGAATTTGATACTTACCTGATTCGTCAATATTGTTATCTATTTCATATTCATTGATAAATCGTTTTAACTTTTTCTCCTCTTTAATCTCATTTTGTTTAATTTCAGTTTTTTCAATTGTGAAGTTGGGGACAATAACGGTAAAGGGTTCTTCAATAAGAAGATCTTTTTTTGGTAATTCAGTGATTGAACCGGAGAAACTTAATTCCAGAATACTATACACAATTATTAATGCTAAAATAATGCCTAATTGCAAAAAGAATTTCGAATTGGAGTTTAGGGAATTGTTCTGTTTTTGATGTCTTGAAGAATTGTTCATAAGCAAAATATTTATAATGTTAATATTTTGTTAAAAAACAAAGAGTGTGCCAAATAAAATATGCTATCTGAAAATTTTTTCAAATAGCATATTCAAAAATTAATATTTCAGTTATCTAATGATTAGTTTTCCTGAACAACCAGTGTTATGGGGAGTGTGTATCTTACGCTTACAGCTCTTCCTCTTTGTTTACCGGGAGTCATTTTTGGTAGCAAGTTTACAACTCTTATAGCTTCCTTTTCTAGACGTTTGTGAGGACCTCTGGCTTTGATATCAGTTATATCACCGTTTTTATCAATTTTAAATTGAACATAAACTTTCTTCTTACCGGGGGCTAATCCTAGTTCAGACGCCAGTTCTGTGTTATATTTTTTGGATACATGCTTTTGAATTTTTTCTTGTAAACATGCTTTTTTCTGGGCTTTTGTACCCTTACATCCCGGATAAACCGGAGCATCTTCAATAATTGCAAATGGTACATCTTCTTCAACATCTTCTTCTTCCACAAATTCTTCAATATCTGTAATATCTTCACGTACTTCAATAGCTTCAGATTGGTCTGTTTCTGTTGACTCTAATACTGTTTCTTCAATTTCTTCATTATCAGCAATTATCTCTATTTGCTCGGGAGCCGGAGGTGGAGGTGGAGGGGGTTTTGTTTTCAGCATTCTTTCTGTAATTGGAATGTCTAATATTTCATCAGGTTGGATAGTTGTTGTATCAAACTCTTCTATATATCTGTCGACAGTTTTCCATTCAATAGCTATATAAATCAACAGAAGTGCTAATGCCAGGCCAAGTTGGAAAAATAATTTGCTGTAAGGGGATAAGCGAGCTTTTCTATATTTCTTAACTAACATTACTAATACATTTAAAATGAGTAACTAAAGTTACAAATTATGAATTATTGTAAAAATGACATTTATCAGTTTGTTTTACAAACAGTATCGAATATTTTTGCATAAAAAAAGCTATCGGTTGAGACCGATAGCTTTTAAATTATTCAGGTTGTATTTTTTTATTCAACAACCAGTGTTATTGGTAAAGTATATTTTACACCAACAGCTCTACCACGTTGTTTACCAGGAGTCATGTCAGGAAGTGATGAAACAACCTTAACAGCTTCTTTCTCCAAACGTTTGTGAGGCCCTCTGGCTCTAATATCTGTAATTTTACCTGTTTTAGAGATCTTAAATTGCACATAAACACGTTTTTTACCCGGACTTAAGCCAAGCTCATTTGCCAAGTCAGTATTAAATTTTTTGGAAACGTGTTTTTGAATTTTCTCTTGTAAGCATTTCCTCTTTTGATCGTTAGTTCCTTTACATCCGGGATAAACGGGTACATCTTCAATAATTGCAAAAGGTACATCTTCAAGCACTTCTTCTTCTTCAACAACCTCTTCAATTTCTTCAACCTCAACAGCTTCAGACTCTTCAGTCTCAGTTGATTCTAAAACTGTTTCCTCAATTTCTGCTTCGTCTTCAACGATCTCGATCTTTTCAGGAGCCGGTGGTGGCGGTGGTGGTGGTTTTACTTCTTGTATTCTTTCTGTAATTGGAATATCAATTTCTTCTTCCACTTCCGTGTTAGCTATTCCTAAATCGGCAACAGTTCTTTCAAACGTCTTCCATTCTATTCCGATGTAGATCAGTAATAAAGCAAGAGCTAATCCTAACAGCATGAACTGTTTATTGTGATTTTCAAGGTTTGCTTTCGGGTTTTTTTTCAATTCCATCTATCTAAAATTTAAATCGTGCGCTAATTTAAGGAAATATTTTGAACAAACACAAAAATATTTTAAACTCTGTCATACCATTTTATTAGCCTGTCAAAAAGGGTAAAGGCAAGTAGAATTCCAAGTGTATTTGCTATTATATCATAAAGATCAGCTGTTCTGTAATTAGTTAATTCTCCTTGCAAAGCTTCAAGTATAATGCCATAAAATGTTAAAATTAAGCCGATAGCTACTTTAAAGTAAGGTCTCTTAAGTTTATCTTTCAGTGTAAATAACCAAACAGTGGATAGTGCAAAATAGGCCAAAGTGTGTAATATCTTATCACTATTTTTTACCTTAAGGCCTAAATTTATACTTGGTACAACACTTAAACTTAAAAATGCAATAATAATAGTAGCAATAATAGCTAATAAAACAGCATTATGCTCCAATAATTTCTTTATATCCTGTAGCATCTAAAAGACTTTCTACCTGGCCGGCATCAGAAATTTTTATTTTGATAATCCATCCATCTCCATAAGGGTCTGAATTGATCTTTTCAGGTGTATCTTCTAAAGTTTCATTAAACTCTGCTATTTCACCACTTAGAGGCATAAACAGGTCAGAAACAGTTTTTACAGCTTCCACACTCCCGAATACTTCTTCCTGATCTAATGTTTCGTCAACTGTATCTACGTCAACATAAACTATATCTCCTAACTCGCCTTGAGCAAAAGCAGTGATGCCAATAGTTGCCACATCTCCTTCAATAGAGATCCATTCGTGGTCTTTTGTGTACTTTAAGTTTTCCGGAATATTCATTTTATATTTATTTAATTGATTAATTTCCTATGATATATCGTAAACTAATACCTCCGTTGATCGATGTACGAGGGTATGTAGTTGAGATTGCAAATTTAGACTTATTATAATCAAAGTAAAAAGATGCAAGCATATTTTTATTAAGTGCGTAGTCAGCCAAAAATTTAAAAGATACCAAGTTTTGCCCACCGGTAATTTGATCATTATTGATGTTATCTGTAATTCCATAAGATCGAATAGTGGTTAAATTATCTCTAACTCCAAGGTCGGCTTTTAAATTGATATCTCCCTGGAACTTGGTTTTTTTGTTACCGGTTTTAAATTGCATCTTCACATCTTTAATTCTATACCCCAAACCAATAACAATTTCATTACCACTAATTTCTGTAACGGTATTATTATTAAAGTTCAAGTTCAATGCACGGTCTTTATTGTAGGCAGCTCTTAAAGAAAATGAATTCTTCATTCTAAAATCAACTTTGGCAAAAGGGGCAAATTCCTCAATCAAACTCACACCATTATATAATTGTTCAGGATTAAAGTTTCCTGAAACATCTATATTGCCACTTCCATAAGGATTATCTTCATCATATTTCAGGTTATTAGAAAATGATAAGATCGAGTACATAGAACGATAACTGTGTTCTAAAGTGAAATTTCTAAAATTATTTTTAAACCAACCGATATTCATCAAGCCTTTGTAAGTAAGTCTCCAGTTTGGAATAGGTGTATCTCTGAATGCATCCAACTCAACTGAATTAGCATCGGTACCTGAATAAGCGGCTAAAAATGCAGGTAAAACAACATCCTGATTTGTCGGGCCAAATCCCGAAATTTCACCACCTGTTCTATCAGCCAGGCGATTAGCTATAATCTCCCTGTTCTTTTCAAATTCTCTAAAAACGTTTTCTTCTTTTTCAAAAGTTGATTTTAACATAAAATAAGAAATACTGAAATTACCTAAAGCATTTTCCGGAGAATTGTTAAAAGTATCATTAACAACATCTAATTGTTGAGAAAAGCTTTCGGTAAAAGTTCGGTTTCCAAATAACTCAATATCTAAATATTTTCCGGGTTTTACAATTACGGTATAATCAAATTTTTCAAAATGGGATTTGTTGTAATTTTTACTGTAAATGCTCTCATCAATATCTCTTGATAATAACCAGCCATTTTCTAAGGCTTTGTTTAAAATATTTGTCTGGCTGCCAAAAACAAATCCAAAAGTTGGTGCTAAACCACCGTTGTAACTACTACGGCCTAACAACCCCATTTCAGGAATAAAGCCAGGTAAAAATGTACCGTTATTTTCTGTATAGGATACCTTTATATTTTTAACTGAGGTTAGAATATCTACACCAACCCGGCCAATCTTTTGTCCTGCAGTTAACTTATCATCAGGTATTTTCTGTTTCTTCTGTTCTTTATTTTCTGATTTAGATTCTTTATCTTTTGCTTTATCTTTCTTCGTTTTAAACCAATAATCCGTTCCAAGTTGCTTATATAATCTATCCATCGCCAAATCGGCAGTAAAATTATGAGTATTGGCGTTTTGAATGGTATTCCCAACTACGTTTATATTAGAATATGAAGGAGCCTGCCAGTCAAAATCTGCAGTGTAACTATAGGTAGCATTGATAAAATCTAAATATTTGAACTTATCGAAAGGTAACTTATAGGTGGCTTCAAAAGTTTGGTGATAGTGTTCGGGGCGGCCAATATTAAAGAAATTATCATACAACAAAATATCTTCCCCATTCTCAAACTCATCATATACATAATTATTTAAAGCTCTAAAAGTAAACTGGAATGACTTGGTTAAATTCCATCCTATTAAATAATCCCAGTTAAACATATAGTCTCTTTGAACCAGGGTAGGAAGATCGGGTAAACTTGCTACCAATGACCTTGATAATTGCTCATTATAACTTCTTATAATGTTTGAATTTACTGAAAAAGTGTTGGGAAAAAGATTCATATTAATCTCTTTCAAAAATCTTAAATATTCTTTATCAGAGAGTAAGCTCCAGTTTTTAAGCGGTTCTACAGACATAGGTTTGAAACTGTAGCTGTAATTAGCCGAAGCTCTTAATTGCTGATCTAAATATTTTTGGATATTATAATTACGATGATATAACTCATTAAAAGAATAAGATACTGATAGGTTTTCAGGATCGTAAAAATGGGCTTTTTTACTGAATTCGGTTTTGTTCAGTTTAACGTTTAAAAGGTTAAAACTACTTCTTTTAGTGTAATCACGCGCAATATCACTATTTGTATTTCCTTCATCAAACAAAACATCCTGATATTGCGGATCGTATTTTGGATCTCTGAACTCTTCTGAAAAACTGAAATTAAGAGGTAGGTTAATACTTACTTTTTTTGGCAATAACTGGCCAAAATTCACATTAGTTATGATACCGTATTGTTTGACATCTTCCTGACTTCTTTCATTCACCCGTTGGTCGATAGAACCAAAGCCTTTTGTGTGCATAGCACCACTTAGCGAAAGGTCTGCAAAATCTGCCAAATTAACATCAGCATTTAAAACAGCAGCATATCCACCTTCGTTGTCAAAATCAGAAACACGAAGTTCGTTAAACCAAAGTTCCGTACTTTTTGAAGTGCTTGAAATATTTTTAACCCCAAGCATAATGGTTCTGAGATTTGCTAAGTTTGGATTACCTTTAACCCGAATTCTGAACTCCGCAGGTTCACCGGATTGAGGTTTTGGATATACTTCATTTATTGGAAAGCCTTCATCTATCCTGTCTAATTTTAATTGGCTTAACTCCTGAAGTTTTGCATTCAGGTTATTTGCTTCCGGCCAGATCTCATCTGCTGTGGCAGCGCTGAAACCGGTGATTTTTAAAGGAACTTCCAATTGGTAATAATTCTCATCAGTATCACTTCCCAAGCGAATAACCGCCAGTAATTCATTGTCATTTACCTCTGTTTGACCTAAGATGCTCTCAGCGTGAATAAACATTTTTAAGCGTTGATACATTCTCATATCAAAGCTGGTATTTTTGAAAACAGACCTTGTTTGTCCGGGATCCAGATCGGAAACTTTTACTGAAATTGATTGTTCGTTTTGTTGTTGAATTGAAGTAGTACCTTGTAACCTTTCTCTTTTAATTCCAGGAGGCAGAACATAAGGAATTGGTTGTCTGTCTTCATTTTCTTCAATATTTACAACACCCACTTCAAATTTCTGATTTTCTGCCGGTGAAATTTCCTGTGGAGGGTCTATTGCATCATCCAAAGTTTTGGTATATCTTCTCCAATCACCTCTTACCAATTCTAATTCTCCAAAACGTAAAACAACCGGAATCTTAAAATTGGTTAAGAACATTCTTAAAAATCTAATTGAAGTAAAACCTGACATATTATTAATAATATTATTAGGATCTTCGGGGATTGTTATTGGAATTCTGAATTGATACCAGGTTGCTTTTTGAGTACTGTTGTTTGCTAATTTTACGGTTACTTCTCTTTTATCTACAATATTATTCTTTCCAACTACCAGGTCACTTTGATTTAATGAAACTTTATATTGATAATAACTTTCAATGGCACTCATGGTCTGGTCCTTGTTGATATCTTCTACATCTGGGTATGAAGTTGCCGCGGTTGGATAATTTTCGGGTGAATTATTCGGAGTTGATGAATTTCCTTCGGTTAAATTAAAATCTCTATATCTTGTAATAATAGATGCATCCTCTCCATCCAGATCACTACCTCTAAAATAATGGAAATTATCATTTGCAGGGTCATCTCCGAAAGAAGAACCAAAACGAATAGCTTCATCTGAATCATTAATACCATCAAAACCCAGATCCTGATTTTGCCTCGCTGTATCATCCTCATCAAATGTGTAAATAAGAGATTGTTTTTTTGGAATGGAAGACCAGGGTGTAAATTCAACATTATCACCATCTACCTGTATTCCATCTTTTGGCAATCCATTTTCGAACATTTTTCGGTTATCTAATAATATGTCTTCCGAAATACTACCTAAATTAAAATAAAGATCTCCTTTAAAATCTGCCGGTGATGGAGGAGTTGCCGAACCACCTTCTTCAGGTTTGATCGAATAATTTTCATAAGGATCTAAGATCCAAAACTGAATATATTCAATATTTGCCTGTTGGAAGTTTGTGGTTGTTAATGATCTCATAATCCCACCCCACCTGTCTTCAGGATTGATGTATTTCCCATCGGTATTAAAACTGTCATCAAAGTTATAGGAACCTCTTTCCTGGGGGAAATAAGCCAGGTCAAAAGTTCTTACGATACTGGTTTGGGTAATATCCAGGTCAACTTCAGGGAATAATTCCTGGTAGGTTACTCGTCTTACTTCAGCTCTTGAAAGTTCATCATTATCAATGTTGCCGGGTTTTAGTGTAGTTCCATAAAAGATCTGGTCAATATTATACCAGGAAAGTTTCGAACGTTTTGAGCCGGGGCGCAATTCATCTGGTAAACCGGCGGCAAGATTACCATTATTAAAGTTGAGATCACCTGTTTGTCCTTGTGGTGTGCTTGCCAAATACCATTGTTTTGGCGAACGTATATCGATAGGAATTTGAGAGCCTTCAAAATCATCAATATAAGAGGTTGCAGTTCCTTCCAGATCAATACCTTTTGGTGATCCGGGTAAAAGGTGGGCAACTTCCGCTCTGACAGAAACAAAGGATTTTGCATCGGTATCTATATTAGGAAGTTTGTTTACCAATTTAGTTAACAATGGTACTTCGTTTGAATAATTTCCATGGAATCCGATAATGGTATTATTTACCGGTTCTACTCCATATTGTGCTTTCTGGGTTAGAGGTTTTTCATTTAAGTTGATAATATTACCACCAATGGCTAAATGTTCATTAAAAACATGTTGTACATCCACCCCCATATATCTTCTTCGTTGTTGGGTAAACCCGATGTTATTTTCAACTTGAACTTGTATCGGTGCATTAGACGACAATAAAGTAGGATCTATAATTTGAACATTTCCAATATTGTAATCAACAACATAATCAACGCCTTCGAGTAATTCTCTACCACCGGATGTTACTTTTACAGACCCTCTCGGAACATTAAATGCGCCTAAAGGAATTCCACTTTGGCCATCCGATTTGAAATAGCCTTTGAAAATGTATTTATCTTTATTCTGGAAATCATTTTGTGCTTCACTTTGCGTTCTGTCATATAATTCCTTAAAAACAAAATTATCATCTGTGGGATCTAAAATATCATCAAGGTCATTACCAAAAGGTTCTACGGTTGGAAAAATAAAATAACCTTGTTTTGAATCAATTGTAATTCCTTCTACATAATCAAAGAATCCATCACCCTCAGGCAGAACATTATTATTGGAATCCAATCTGTCTAACGACATTAAATTTAATAATGTTTTGTCATTGGCATCGGGAGTTTGTGCGTTTTGAAGAATATTTACCGGAACACCTGTGTTATCATCGTGGTACATGATCTCTAACCTGAAATCATTTCTGCTTAACTGAAATGCACCCGGAATTTCATATACATTTTTCATCATAAGGTCCCACATAGGGATACTCGTGTTGATGATCTCACTTTGTAATAATTTTACAACCAGATTATCAGGAGCAACAATCCCGTCACCCGATAATTCTCCAACTTGATAGACGTTAGAACCATCGGTATATTCAAAGGCAACAGCCAGAACATCACTTTCCTGTAAGCGCTTGTTTAAGTGAATAAATCCTAGACTGGCATTAAAAGTAAAATCAATCCCCTGAATCAATTTTTTGGCATTTTCCAAAATGGTAAAATCCCTTCCCTGCTGCATATTATATGGCATTAAAGCAGAATTCACTGTTGCAATATCTCTTATAGCCCCGTTTGGTGTAAGTAAATTATTAAGGGTGTTAGCATCGTTTGAAGCATCTTGTGCACCAGGATTTGGTGAAATATTTGCAGGTCCGATATTGTTCTGATCATTTTCACCCAGATCGGCTAAGGCTACAATATTACGTGTGTTTTCGGTAGTTGAATTTCTGTTTGTAACCCAAACTTCTATTCGGGTGATATTGTAGGCAGAGTTGATCAAAGGGAAATTAGCCAGAGCATTTTCATAATTTCCAACAAAAGTATGCGCCAGAAAGTAATGTCTTTTAGGGTCATAATCACTTGCTCTGATTTCAAATTCATTGACCAAAGAACCACCCTGGGCAGAAACCGTTTTTGTTTGTGAACGTTGTTGTGAAAATATTCCGGTAACGGTTGTTTTTCCAAATTGTAATTCAGCTTTTGCACCAATCAGGTTTTGAACTCCTGTTACCAGAGAGTTTCGGGAAGACATACTTACATTACCTATCTCCAGTTTTCGGATGATATCATCTTCGGTTGGAGTGTATTCTATTTTTACCTGATTTTGGAAATTAAAAGTAGATTGTGTATCAAAATTTGCATTTACTTTCAATCGTTTCCCAACCCGGGCATTTAAGCTGGCACTAATCTCCTGGTCAAAATCGAAAGTAGTACTTGTTCTGTTTCTTTCGGATAATTGGGGATTTTCCACATTTTGATGGATCAATCCCATTTTGATAAGAACCGAACCCTGTGGGTTTACCTCAATTTCGTTTCCTCCAAATATGCTTTCGAAGAAATTGGAATTCACATAATAAGTTGGTAAAAGATTTTTTTGAGCCTCTTTACTTCCTTCTCTTTTACCTCCAATAGCGCCCAATTTATCTTTAGAATATTCAAGCATATCACGTTGTGTCCGATATTGCTTGTATTCATCCTCAGTCATAAAAGAAGGATGTTTGATAAGATAATCCCCAATTTTCTCATAAAAAATATAATGGCCTGTTTCAGGGTCATATATGACTTCGTATTTTGTTGGGTCTTTTAAAAATAATCCGCCTTTTTGGTCAAATTTAAAATCATAATGTAAAGGTGGAATAGTGTCATTCACTTGAATTTGGTCGTCATTTTTAACGGATTCATTTTGAGGTGGCCGACTTTGACCCGTACTTATTTGCGAAGCCAATAACAGGATAAAATAAGTTATAATAAAATGATATGTGAACGTCCCCTTTAAATTCAAATTTACAATTGTTTTAATGCTTGTTTAATTAATTCCTCTAAGTTAGTGTCAGGCGAAACTTGCAATATCTTTTTGATTATTTTTTCGGAATTTTTGCGTTGAAATCCTAATACTTCCAAAGCTGATAACGCTTCATTTTTAATTGTATTGTCACCTGCAGACAAATCATCGGTGACATCATATGTTTTTAAAATTTTATCTTTTAGATCCAGTATTACACGTTGTGCCGTTTTTGGTCCTATACCTTTTACTGATTTTATGGTAGCAACATCATCATGCGCTATTGCCTGTTGAATTTGCTCTGATGTCATGGATGAAAGCATGGTCATAGCCGTGCTTGGCCCAACACCTGAAACAGAAATTAACAATTTAAAGATCTCACGTTCGGTTTTATCGTAAAAACCATACAAGGTATGAGCGTCTTCACGAATAGATAAATGTGTGTATAACCTGGCATTTTCCCGGTCGGGTAAGTTTGAAAAAGTATGCAATGAAATTAGTATAAAATAACCAATTCCATTGCATTCTATTACTACATGCGTAGGATTTTTCTCAACTAATTTACCTTTGACGAATGTAATCATAAAAATTGCAATTATAAACTCGCCAAATGTAAGGATAAATTATGACTTTTTTGCCTTTTCCTGAGCATCAACAACAGCGATACAAACCATATTGACAATTTCATCAACACTAGCGTGTAATTGTAGTAAATGCACGGGTTTTTTTAAGCCCATAATGATTGGACCGACAGATTCAACATTATTAAGTTCCTTTAATAATTTGTAGCTAATATTTGCCGATTCTAAATTAGGGTAAATCAATCCGTTAACTTTTTTCCCTTCAATTTTTGAGAATGAAAATTTATCGGAACGCATTTGAGTATTCAAAGCAAAATCCGCCTGTAGTTCACCATCAATGTCGATTTCAGGGTAAGATTCATGAAGATAGGATGTAGCTTCTTGGATTTTCTTTGAAGACGTTCCTTGTGTCGATCCAAAATTTGAATAAGATACAAATGCCAGATTAGGTTTAATACCAAACATTTTCATGGTAGTATTTGTCATTCTGGCAATTTCAGCCAGTTCCTCAGCATTTGGGTTGATATTCATTGCGGTATCCGATAAGAATAATGGGCCGCGTTTTGTTAACATTAAATTTGTTGCCGATACTTTTTTGATCCCTTCTTGTTTTCCTATTACTTCTATCATTGGTTTTGCAACAGTTGGGTAGCTTCTTGAATAACCTGTAACGAGGGCATCAGCCATTTTGTTGTTAACCATCATTGCTGCAAAGTAGTTGCGTTCACGCATCCATCTCCTAGCCTCATAACTTGTAATACCTTTACGACGGTTTTGTTTCCAATATTCTTCAGCAAATTTATGTCTTCTTTTCTCTTCAGATTTAGCTTTCGGATCGATGATAGGAATTTTTGCTTCAAATGTTATTTCCTTCATCAAGCGCTTTATAACCTTTTTATTTCCTAATAAAATAGGTTTTGCAATTCCTTCTTCATAAACAATCTGAGCAGCTTTTAATACATCTAATTGATCCGCTTCAGCAAAAACAACTCGTTTTGGTTTTGTTTTAGCACGATTGGTAATAATTCGCATTAGTTTATTTCCTGTACCTAATCGATCCTCTAATTCTAATTTGTATGTTTCCCAGTCTTTAATCGGTTTTTTTGCAACACCAGAATCGATAGCTGCTTTTGCAATTGCAGGTGGAATTTCATAGATCAAACGAGAGTCAAATGGTTTGGGAATGATATAATCTCTGCCAAAATGCAGGTTTTTCTCATGGTAGGCTATATTTACCTGTTCCGGAACAATTTCTTTTGCCAGATTAGCTAAAGCATGAACAGCTGCCATTTTCATTTCCTCATTTATTTTAGTGGCTCTAACATCTAGAGCTCCCCTAAAAATAAATGGAAATCCCAGCACATTGTTTACCTGATTAGGGTGGTCAGAACGGCCGGTAGCCATAATAATATCCTTTCTTGTTTTAATGGCTAGATTGTAATCAATCTCAGGATTTGGATTCGCCATAGCAAAAACAATAGGATCTTTTGCCATCGTATTTAACATTTCAGGAGAAACAACATTACCTATTGATAAACCAATAAAAACATCTGATTTTACCATTGCTTCCTCCAAAGTATGAATATCCCTGTCGGTAGCAAATTCAGCTTTTTGTGATGATAGGTTTTTATTATCACTTCTGATAACTCCTTTACTATCACACATTACGATGTTTTCTTCTAAAACACCTAATTTTTTATATAAGCGTGTACAGGAAACTGCAGCAGCACCAGCACCGTTTACAACAATATTTACTTTTTCAGGTTTCTTTCCAACGATCTCAAGTGCATTTTTTAAAGCAGCAGCCGAGATAATAGCAGTACCATGCTGGTCATCGTGCATTACAGGAATATCTAATTCTTCCTTTAATCTTCTTTCAATTTCAAAAGCTTCAGGAGCTTTAATGTCCTCTAAATTAATTCCTCCAAAAGTTGGAGCAATCGCTTTAACGGTTTCTATGAACTTGTCTACGTCAGTAACATCAACTTCAATATCGAAAACGTCAATATCAGCAAAGATTTTAAAAAGTAATCCCTTACCTTCCATTACTGGTTTTGATGCATCTGCACCAATATCACCTAGTCCTAAAACAGCTGTACCATTTGATATAACGGCAACCAAATTACCTTTTGATGTGTATTTGTATATATCTTCAGGATTTTTTTCGATTTCTAGGCAAGGTTCTGCAACTCCCGGCGAATATGCCAATGATAGATCACGTTGCGTTGCGTATTTTTTTGTTGGAACTACTGCAATTTTTCCTGGTACAGGTAGTTCATGATATAATAAAGCGTCTTTTTTTTTGAGTTTTGCTCCCATCACTTCGTTTTTTTGATGAATAAATAATATGCAAATTTACTCCTATTCGGAAGGACGGAACATAACAAATATCAGTTTTTAAGGAAACCAATGTTACGTTTCAGACCTGAGAACTTTGTTCGTTTTACAGCGGATTTTTTAAAAATTCGTTTAAAAACATCCTCGGTTATTTCTTCCCAGTCTTTTTTGGTCATTTGCAGCAGATCGGGATGTGGTTGAAATAAAGGTTCTTGATGCGGTTTTGAAAAACGATTCCACGGACAAACATCCTGACAGATGTCACATCCAAACATCCAATCATCAAATTTTCCTTTCATGGTTGCCGGAAGTTCCTCTTTTAATTCTATGGTGAAATAGGAGATACATTTGCTTCCATCTATGGTCTTATTTGGTAAAATAGCTTCGGTAGGGCAGGCGTCTATACATTTTGTGCACTTGCCACAGTGGTCGGTTTTGAATTCTTTGTCATAATCCAGCTCTAAATCTAAAATTATTTCAGCTAAAAAATAAAATGAACCTTTTAGTGGACTTATCAGTAAAGAATTCTTCCCAACCCAACCCAGGCCTCCTTTTTTTGCCCATACACGTTCCAAAACAGGTGCGGAATCTGTAAAAACTCGTGCAGTGATTTCACCAATATTTTCCTGAATAAAATTCAATAATTCGAATAGCTTCTTCTTAATAAGATGGTGATAATCTTCACCATATGCATACTTGGATAGTTTATAAGTATTGGAAACTTGTTTTTCTTTAGGGAAATAATTGTATTGCAAAGAAATAACCGATTTCGAACCGGGAACCAATTTTGTAGGGTCCAGTCGCTTGTCAAAATGGTTTTCCATGTATTGCATTTCACCATGAAAACCATTTTTTAGCCACTTTTCCAGTCTTGGGGCCTCTTCTTCTAAAAATTCGGCTTTAGAAATTCCACAAGATGAAAAACCAAGTCGATTGGCTTCGGTTCTGATTAGTTGTGTATACTTTTGTTTGCTTGTCAGAATCTATAATTTTTTTAAAAACCATTGAATTTTTGAGCAACTGTCACACACATAACAGTGTGCTTTTTTATTAGCAAAATCAACATCAAATAAAGAAGCTAATCTTGTGTTAAGTTGTGATTCCTGATAAACAAATTTATCATGGCTACAAATATTACACTTAAGTTTTTTACCCTTAACAAAAACTTGTTCGGCTGGAATTTCTTTTGAGAATAAACCCATAATTTTCTTTTTTATAAAATTACGAAGTTTTATTAAAATAATCCCCCTTGTATACTGCCTTTAGTTTTACCTAAATGTTTATATGCCAGTTCAGTTACTTCTCTTCCGCGTGGAGTTCTAACGATAAATCCTTCCTGAATTAAAAAAGGCTCATACACTTCTTCAATGGTTTCCGCATTTTCTCCAACGGCTGTGGCCAATGTGCTGATTCCAACTGGTCCGCCTTTAAATTTATCGATGATGGTTGTTAAAATTTTATTATCCATTTCATCCAACCCGTGTGTATCAACTTGAAGGGCATTTAAGGCAAATTGAGCAATCTTAATTTCGATATTTCCATCGCTTTTTATTTGTGCAAAGTCCCTTACCCTTCGTAATAATGCATTGGCAATACGAGGCGTTCCTCTGCTGCGGCCTGCTATTTCTATTGCTGCTTCCATGTTGATGGGTGTACTCAAAATTCCGGCACTTCTTTCAACTATAGTAGTTAGTAATTCGGTTTTATAATAATGTAATCTGCTGCTTATTCCAAATCGTGCACGCATAGGGGCAGTCAGTAATCCTGATCGTGTAGTAGCACCAATTAAAGTAAAGGGTTCCAGGTTAATTTGCACGGTTCGTGCATTTGGGCCCGATTCTATCATGATGTCAATCTTGTAATCCTCCATGGCTGAATAAAGGTATTCTTCGATTACCGGACTCAACCTGTGAATTTCATCAATAAATAGTACATCACGCGGGCCAAGATTTGTGAGTAACCCGGCCAGGTCTCCGGGTTTGTCCAGAACCGGGCCTGAGGTAACTTTGATATTGGTTTGAAGCTCATTGGCCAAAATGTGCGCCAAAGTCGTTTTTCCTAAACCCGGAGGCCCGTGAAAAAGTGTGTGATCTAATGCTTCTTCACGTAGATTTGCCGCTTCAACAAAAATCTTTAAATTATCCAACACTTGTTCCTGGCCGGTAAAGTCATCAAAGCTCAGAGGTCGTAACTTTTTTTCAATGTCAAGCTCCTCAGGATTAAAATTTTCGTTTGTAGCGTCTAAATTTTCGTTCATCGTTTAGGATAAAATGTCAAAAATTAATTTCGATTTTATTGTTAAAATAGAGAAAAATCTCCTTTATTCCTTTTTTGCAAAGTTTATTGATTTGATATTGATATCGGTTTTCAATATTATTGCACTAGGAAAGTCTTTTTTTATATTCTTTAGAACTTTATCAGCATCTAATTTGCTAATATAATTTCCTGCCTGTACTTTCCAGTCGGGAGAACTAAATATTATTTTCGCCGGAATTTCAGGGAATAATGATCTAAATTCTTCCTTTACCTTATGAGCATTCTTTTCGCTTCCGTAAAAAAGTTGAATTTTGTAACCTTCGATGGACTTAATAGAAGCATTAGAAGCTTTTTTTTGAGAAATAACTTTATCAATTTCCCTGGATGTTTTGATCTTTAATGTGCCTTCCGTTTGTTGTGCAATACCCGATAAGGAGATTAAAAAGAACAGTATTAAATATATAGGTGTAATTTTCATATTAATTTATTTTTTTACAAATCTAAAATAATGTTTTTAAGTTATAAGGTAAAAATACTTATTTAGAATGATTATAAATTACGATCTATTGATTATTTCTATTTTGATGGTTGTATAGAAAATGTATTTTTGTAACATAAATAACAAGATGACATTTGTCATAAAAAATGTTTAAAAGACAAAATTATCTATTTTATAAAATATTTTAAAATTAAAAAATAACTCAAATAAATAGTTGTAATGCAAAGCAATACATTTAATAAATTATTGGCCGGACTTTCTTTACTGGTTTTATTTTCATTCAATTTAACGGCACAAGGAGATCCGGTAAACGGTAAAAAGCTTTATAATGCCAATTGTGCGGCTTGCCATAAATTAGATACAAAATTTGTTGGCCCGGCTTTGAAAGGTGTTAGTGAGAAAAGAACGAATGAATGGCTGCACGCCTGGATAAAAGATAATGCAGCCTTGAGAGCCAGTGGTGATCAGGATGCTATTGATATTTTTAATGAGTACAATGGTATCCCGATGACACCTTATCCGAATTTATCGGAACAAGATATCAATGATATTATTGCATATACCGATGATAAGCCAGCTGAATCGGAAGCTGTTACTGCTATAGATCCTAAGGTGGTAGCCAAAGGAAAAGGTTTATATCAAACTCATTGTGTTGCTTGCCATAAATTAGATAAAAAGCTTATCGGACCTGCATTAGGAAATATGGCAGACAAAAGATCTGCAGAATGGTTAAATGCCTGGATCAAGGATAATGCAGCATTAAGAGCAAGTGGAGATAAAGATGCAATAGCTATTTTTGAAGAGTACAACGGAATACCGATGACTGCTTTTCCGCAATTGTCTGATGAAGATATTGAAGCAATAATAGCATATACCTCTGTTGGTGATGTAAAACCTGTTGTTACTACAGCTGTAGCTGAAGCTCCTGTTGTTGCGACACCAAAAACTTCGACAAAATGGATAAGTTACCTGGTAGTTTTTGCTTTACTAATCATAGGAATTTGGATATTTATCCAAAGTAAAAACGGCTTTTTAAAGATCGTTGTTACAATGATCTTATTATTAATAGGAACATATATTCTATTTGATAATTTAATGGCTATTGGTGTTGATCAGGGATATCAGCCAATTCAACCAATTGCCTTTTCTCATAAAATTCACACAGGCGATAATCAAATAGACTGTGAATATTGTCATTCTTCCGCTAAGAACAGTAAAACTTCAGGAATTCCTTCGGTTAATGTGTGTATGAACTGTCATAAAAGTATTTCGGAATATACAGGACCTGTTGAAGATGAGAACGAAAAAGCATTTTATGATGCAGAGATCCAAAAGATCTATGATGCTATTGGATGGGATCCTGAAAAATTAGCTTATATAGAAGGTTATGAGCAAAAACCAATTCAATGGAATCGCATTCACAACCTTCCCGATTTTGTTTATTATAACCACTCTCAACACGTTAATGTTGCCGGCCAGGAATGTCAAAAATGTCACGGCCCTGTTGAAGAAATGCATGAAGTTTACCAATATTCACCTTTAACAATGGGTTGGTGTATAGATTGTCATAAAGAAACCAACATCGATTTAAAAGGTAACGACTATTATGCTAAAATTCATAAAGAATTAGCTGAGAAAAGAGGTGTTGAAGAGCTTACTATTGCAGATTTTGGAGGAAAAGAGTGTGGTAAGTGTCATTATTAAGGCAGAAGTAAGAAGTGAGAATTTTTTGTAACCTTTCCATCTCGCAGAGCGGGAAGAGTTGAGAAAAATCGGGTAGAAGTCGGTAGTTAGAAGTAAAATTAGAAAATAATAAGATTTAGAATTTTAATATTTTAATCATTCAATCATTAAATAAAATAATAAATGGCATCAAACAAGAAATACTGGAAAAGTGTTGAAGAGCTAAACGAAAACAGCTCTATTGTTGAAAAGCTAAAACAAACAGAATTTGTAGAAGAAATTCCTACCGATCAATTTTTAGGAGATAAAGAATCACTGGATTCTAGTTCTACAAGCAGAAGAGACTTTTTAAAATACGTAGGATTCTCAACGGCAGTTGCTTCTTTGGCAGCATGTGAAGGTCCTGTGGTAAAATCGATACCTTATGTTATAAAACCGGATGATATCACTCCGGGTGTGGCTGATTATTACGCAACCACTATGGCAGATGGTTTTGATTTTGCTAATATTTTGGTAAAAGTTCGTGAAGGGCGTCCGATTAAAATTGAACCGAATAAAGAATCTGCAAGTGGTTCAACCAATGCAAGAGTTCAGGCTTCGGTTTTATCATTATACGACAACAATCGCTTACAAGGCCCGAAAATAAAAGGTGAAGCTGCAAGTTGGAAAACTCTTGATGCCGAGGTTTTGGCTAAACTGAATGAGTTAAAAGAAGCCGGTGAAAAAATAGTTGTTTTAACCGATACTTGTGCTAGTCCTTCAACCGCATCATTGATCGGTAAATTTTCTGAACAATTTGGTGCCGAACATGTAGTTTACGATGCTGTTTCAGAAAGTGCTGCATCAGATGCAATGCAGGAAATGTATGGAGCCCGTGCTTTACCCGATTATGATTTCGCTAAAGCGGAAGTAATTGTTTCTGTGGGAGCAGATTTCCTGGGAGATTGGCAGGGTGGAGGTTTTGCTTCCAGTTATGCAAAAGGAAGAGTTCCTAAAAAAGGGAAAATGTCGCGTCATATTCAGTTTGAATCAAACATGACATTGACCGGAGGTAATGCTGATAAGAGGGTGATTGTAAAGCCTTCCGAACAAGTAGCCGCTTTAATCAAATTATACCAGGCAGTTGTAAAAGGAATTTCTACTCGTGAGGCTTCCCCGTTGAATACAGCAGTACAACAAGCAGCTAAGCAAATTAAAAACGCCGGTAAAAATGCTGTTGTTGTTACCGGAATTCAGGATAAAAATGCGCAATTATTAGCCTTAGCAATTAACAATGCAATTCAATCGAATGTTATTGATGTTGTTAATACCCGAAATGTTCGTCATGGAGACGATGCAAAGGTTACCAAATTGCTTATAGATTTGAAAGCAGGTAAAGTTGGTGCATTGATCATGAATAATGTAAATCCGTCTTATACTTTACCAAATGCATCTGAATTTACAGAAGCATTAAAAAAAGTAAAATTAAGTATTGCCTTTGCAATGAGTGAAAACGAAACTGCAAAAGCTTCTCAATATGTTGCTGCTACTCCTCATTATTTAGAATCATGGGGTGATTTGATGATCAAAAAAGGTCAGTTAAGTTTAATGCAGCCAACCATCAATAAATTATTTGATACCCGTCAGTTCCAGGAATCTTTATTAAAATGGACAGGAAGTGACGAAAGTTATTACGATTATTTAAAAGGATTGTGGACGAGTAAATTCCTCAATGGAAAATCATGGAATAAAACTTTACATGATGGTGCTATTACAATACCAATGCCAGCCGATGAAGTAGCTGTTAATGAAGTTGATATCAACGCTGCAGGTTCGGCTTTAAGTAAAATAAAAGGAGGCGGTGATCTTGAATTAACTGTTTATACGAAAGCAGGCTTAGGTGACGGGCAGCAAGCAAATAACCCCTGGTTACAGGAATTGCCTGATCCAATTACCAGAACTTCATGGGATAACTACCTGTTAATTTCCAGAATAGATGCAGAGAAGTTTGGATTAAAGAACTGGATCGTTGATAACGGAGCAATGAACGGTGATAAGGTAAATATTACTGCAAATGGTATAACCTTAGAAAATGTTCCTGTGTATATCCAGCCCGGCCAGGCTCCCGGTTCTGTTGCTATAGCATTAGGTTATGGTAGAGAAGGAGTACAGGAAGAAATGAGTATTGGTGTTAATGCTTATCCTTTATCGGGAGATGTTTTCCAGAATGTAACAATAGAGAAAGTAGCAGGAGAACATAAATTCGCCTGTGTACAATTACAGCATACTATGATGGGTAGAGATGGTGATATTACCAAAGAAGCTACCCTGGCAGAATTCGTTTCAAAACCAAAAGAAGAGTGGAATCACGCTCCTGTATTTTCACTGGATCATCAAGAGGTGACTCAGGAAAAAGTGGATCTGTGGGATAAATTTGATGACACTATAGGAACAAAATTCAATTTGTCTATCGATCTGGCTACCTGTACAGGTTGTGCTGCATGTGTGATTGCATGCCATGCGGAAAATAACGTACCTGTTGTAGGTAAACAAGAAATCAGAGTGAGCAGAGATATGCACTGGATGCGTATTGACCGTTATTACTCAAGTGATATGAGCATGGAAAAGGCTAAAGAAGAAGGGACATTTGGAACCGGTGATTACTTTAATGAAATGACCCATCCATCTGATGCGCCTGAAGTTTCTTTCCAACCTGTTATGTGTCAGCACTGTAATCACGCACCTTGTGAAACTGTTTGTCCGGTTGCGGCGACATCACATGGAACGCAAGGCCAAAACCAAATGGCTTATAACCGTTGTGTTGGAACCAGGTATTGTGCGAATAACTGTCCGTATAGAGTTCGAAGATTTAACTGGTTTAAATATGCTCAAAACAATGAGTTTGATTTCAATATGAACAACGATCTTGGAAGAATGGTATTAAACCCTGATGTAGTAGTTCGCTCACGTGGTGTGATGGAAAAATGCTCTATGTGTATTCAAATGACACAGGCTTCTATCTTAAAAGCTAAGCAGGAAGGCCGTCCGGTTGAAGATCACGAATTCCAGACAGCCTGTTCAAGTGCTTGTCCTACAGATGCGATCGTATTTGGTGATGTTAATAGCAAAGAAAGTGAAGTTTCGAAATTAGCAGAAGATGACAGAAGCTTTAAATTATTGGATTTTGTTGGTACAAAACCAAATGTATTCTATCAGCTAAAAGTAAAAAATACAGAAGAAGCTTAGAACTAATGTTTCGAGCGAATTAATTATAAAGAAAACAATAAATAAATTTTAAATAAAATTATGTCTCATTACGAAGCGCCAATTAGAGAACCGTTAATTTTAGGAGATAAAAGTTATCACGATATCTCAAATGATATCGCAGCCCCTATAGAAGGGAAAGCCAACAAATGGTGGTGGACAGTTTTTATAATTGCACTTATTGCCTTACTTTGGGGGATAGGGTCAATTAGCTATACCATTGGAGTTGGTATAGGAGTCTGGGGGTTAAATAATAAAATTAACTGGGCTTGGGATATTACCAATTTTGTTTGGTGGGTAGGTATCGGTCATGCCGGAACATTGATCTCTGCAGTATTATTGTTATTCCGTCAAAAATGGAGAATGGGTATCAACCGTTCTGCGGAAGCAATGACCATTTTTGCAGTAATTCAGGCTGCAATATTCCCGGTAATTCATATGGGACGTGTTTGGAATGCTTATTGGGTAATGCCAATTCCTAACCAATTTGGTACGCTTTGGACCAATTTTAACTCACCATTATTATGGGATGTATTTGCGATCTCAACATATTTATCGGTATCCTTAGTATTTTGGTACACAGGCCTGTTACCTGATTTTGCAATGATCCGTGACAGGGCAACAAAGCCTTTCCAAAAGAAGATCTATAGTTTACTAAGTTTCGGATGGACAGGAAGAGCTAAAGACTGGCAACGTTTTGAAGAAGTTTCTTTAGTGTTGGCTGGTTTAGCAACGCCATTAGTACTTTCGGTACATACAATCGTATCCTTTGACTTTGCTACTTCGGTTATTCCGGGTTGGCATAGTACGGTTTATCCTCCTTATTTTGTTGCAGGAGCTGTATTTTCAGGATTTGCCATGGTACAAACTTTATTGATCATTATGCGTAAAGTTTCTAATCTGGAAGCATATATTACTCGCTTGCATATCGAAATGATGAATAAAGTTATTCTGGTAACCGGTGGTATCGTTGCAGTTGCTTACTTATCGGAATTTTTTGTAGGATGGTATTCAGGTAGTTTATACGAAGATTTTACCTATTTATCTATTGGTGCGGCAACCGGACCATATTGGTGGGCATTTTGGGCTTTGATCTTATGTAATAGTGTTTTCCCGCAATTGTTATGGATTAAAAAATTAAGACGAAGTTTTACGGTATCTTTCATTATGTCTATCATTATCAATATTGGTATGTGGTTTGAAAGATTTGATATTATCGTAATAAACTTAAGTAGAGGCCATTTACCTTCAACTTGGACACAATTTGAACCTACATTTGTAGATATAGGTATTTATGTTGGAACAATAGGATTCTTCTTTGTATTATTTTTATTATACGCAAGAACATTCCCGGTAGTAGCTCAGGCTGAAGTTAAATCGATCTTGAAGTCATCGGGTGATGGTTATAAAAGAGCAAGAGATAATAAATAATAAAAAGATTACAATTTTTATAATTGAATAAATAAAATAAAATGAGCGATAAAGTAATTCAGGCAATGTATGATGACGACGATGTTCTTTTAAATGCAGTAAAAGAAACTCGTGAAGCAAATCATCATATTGAAGAAGTTTTTACACCTTTTCCGGTTCACGGCTTAGAAAAAGCGATGGGTATTAAAGGAACCAGAATAGCGATAACATCATTTATTTATGGTGTAATCGGGTTTAGTTTTGCAATCTGGATGTTAAAATATATGATGATAGATGACTGGCCGCAAAATATAGGTGGTAAACCAAGTTTTAGCTTTGCAGAAAATATGCCTGCTTTTGTGCCTATTATGTTTGAAATGACGGTTTTCTTTGCAGCTCACTTGATGGTAATTACTTTTTATATGAGAAGTAAGATCTGGCCTTTTCAAAATGCAAGTAACCCCGATCCAAGAACAACTGATGATAAATTTGTTATGGAAGTTGAATTGACAGGTGATGAAAGTGAACTATCTGATTTTCTAAAGAAAACCGGAGCAATTGAATTAAAGGTAGCTGATAAAGCATAATACTATAACTCAAGTTTTAAACTTATCAA